>DATGPZ010000255.1:0-13492 GCA_035304485.1 Acidimicrobiia bacterium
TCTTGAGAGCCCGCCGCGGCTCGGAGCGGAGATCCCGCAGCATCTCCGCCCGGGTGGGGCGGTTGGCGACGAACCCGGCGGGACGCTCGGCGGCGCGATCACGGACTCACCCCTGCGGTAGATCTTGAAATGCGCTCCCCAGGCGGGCGCGAGGAGCCACGTGAGTCCGTGGTAGTACAGGCGCCATGTCTTGCTCCCGAGGGGATCGGCAACCCACTGCGGATCATCGGGGAGAGGAGTTTCCGGTTGCGTTCGAAATACCTGAACAAAGCCGGCCTTGAAGCGGGAGTACCGCTCGCGGTTGTACTGGCTTTCGAGGACGTACTGAGGCAACCACAGCCGTCCGCCGATTTCACCAGTAGTAGGCGGCTTCTGCCTGATAGCCATACTGGAGGGCGAGGGCTTGGAGACCGTCGTTGAGAATCGCTCGTTGGGTGTCGGTCAGAGCGGGAGGCGGATCGAGGTTGAGGTTGCCAGGCGTGTCACGGTCGTCATTTGCGGCTTTGCGCCGGGCATCGTGTTGGGCCCGCACCTTCTCGAAGAGGTTTGCATCGAAGTCGATGCCCAACTCTCGGACGATGTCACCGATCACGGCGGTTGGGTTCGACCGGAGGTCCTCGTAACGGACGATCCGGTCCCAGCGCTGAGTCGCCGCGAAGCTCAGAAAGCTGTAGGTGCCGGACACTTGGCGAGCTAGGTACTCATCGTCCGAAACTCCCGGAGCCACCTGCTGTCGATACTCGGGCTTTCGAAACGCACGGCTGACGGCGACGTCGTAGGGGTTTCTCAGAAGAAGCACGAAGCGGCCCGCAGGATCCAGCTGTCGAAGGATCTCGGGTGGCGCATCGCGGCGAAGCTGACCGATGTTGACGACGATTCGGCTTGCGCTTTCTTGGTCGGCCGATCCGGTATGGAAGAAGTTGATGAAGTCGACTACTCGGTGAGCTTCAGAGGGCCGGGAATTGTGCGCTTCAGTCAATAGATCAGGAGGAAAGTAGATCTCGTCCGTCGTTGTGAACTCGGGTAGCCCATCGAGCAGGGCTCCCATGAAATGCGAGCCAGAGCCTCCGTTGCTCATGAGGTAGATCGTTGTGGTGCTAGCGGAAGCGCGCTGATTCAGGAGATCCACATAGAGCTGCACCACGTCCTGAGGTCTTCTATCGTGCAGTTCCTCCAGGCTTCTCCAAGCTCGCGACAACTTCTCGCGATTGCGCCTGTGGAAGTAGCTGTCATCCGGCCAATGCCGTTGCGGCTCGTAGATCAGCTCCCATATCGCTCGCTTCAACAGCTTTCGGCCCGACGTTCGGGAACCAAGGCTGATCTTCATCGCTGGCTGCTATCGCTCGCAAGGGTTGGTTTGTCGGCCCGGAGCGCCTCGGAGACTGCTTCGAAGAATTGCTGCGATACGGAGGGGCCAGAGATCGAGGCGCAGTATTCCAATGCTGATTCCGCGTCGAAGGATTGGAGAAACTCGGGTAGCTGGGCGATAGCCTCGGTCAACCCCGTTATGGGGTCGCCCTCGTAGCCCAATCCATATCCGGCGTCGACGAGGCGAGTGAAGCTCCCGATCCTGGGAGCGATGATTGGGACTCCTTGCGATAGGGCTAGGAGAGCGGCACCAGAGTTGAGACTCGCCTTGTACGGGAGCACTGCGGCATCGAGCGCCCGAATGGCCAAGGCGACCTCGTTTGGATCGAGGCTTCGGGCGAGACAACGGATGTATGGGACCTCGTACAATGCATCGATGAGAGCCGCCGACTGAGGATCGCGGCCGGGCAAGCCGGCAATCAATATCTGGAGATGCGGATTGTCGGCGCGGGCGCGCTCGGCCGCATCGATGAGGACGTCGAGGCCTTTGTATGGTTGGATCGAACCGATCGTCCCGATCACCAAGTCCGAGGACCTGTAGCCCAGTTCGAACCTCGCCTGGCGACGGGAATAGTGGCGCGGATAGGCGTCGACATACGAGGGGTGGGGTACTTCGATCAGCTTCTCCCGAGGCAACGCATACAGGTCTTGGGTGGCGGCGACCGTGTCCGACGCCATCACGTGAATCCAGTCTGCCAACTCGGCGAGCCGCTTGCGGATCGAAATCTCTACGTCTGGGAATCGGCACATGTGCGGGAGGACGTTGTGAACCGTCCAGAGAATCTCCACTCCGATGGATCTGAGCTCCTCGAGCTGAGTCAGGAAGTCGACCGCAGCGCGTTCTGCCTTGTCTGCGTCGCTGGCTCGAGTGGTTACCGGGGCAGTCCAATGGATGTGCAGAAGCGCAGGCGTTCCCACGGTGACTGCGATCTCGAGCGCATGGAGGTCTTCGAGGGTCGCTAAGCCGATGGGTGCGAACTGGTTCTCCCATGCCCGGGAGTAGAGGAGAGCCTGATAGGGATTGAGACGCGCAATAGGGAAGTAGCCGAGAATCACTCCCTTACCGGGACCACCGAGTTCGCGTATGGCGGTGGTAACTCGAATTGGGGCGGGCGTGGTGTCGTATAGATTCATTGCTGTTCCAGGACTGACCGGAGGATCGAGGCATATCGGTGTGCATTCGCCTCGAGGGTCCGATCACTCTCGACCCAGGCGCGGCCGGCCGCGGCGTATTTCATCCTTCTGTCGTCATCGACGAGCAGGTCTCCGGCTATGTCGGCCAGATGCTCTGGATCGGATGGACGGAACACTTCGCCTCTCTCGCCGGGTGACACCAGTTCCCGAAGCGCTGGGAGGTCGGCGGCGATCACGGGGATCCCCATCGCCATTGCCTCCAGAGGCTTGAGCGGGGTCACGAGGCGAGCCGCTCGATCGTCGATGCGCGGGATGACGAACAGGTCGATCGCCGCGTAGTAGTCGAGGATCTCAGAGTTCGGCACGTGGCCCGTGAGGACGACATGATCGCCGAGCCCCAATTCGTCCACGAGGGCTGACAATCGATCCCGCTCCGGACCGTCGCCAACCACCAAGCATTTGACATCGAGTCCGGAATCTCTGAGAAGACCTACGGCGCGGATCAGGTTGTCGATGCCTTCTCTGAACCCCAAGTTCGATATGTAGCCGATGACCTGGGACCCGTTCAGGCTATGTCGGCCAAGCAACTCCTGTGACTTGGGTCGCGGTTTGAAGCGATTGACATCCACGACATTCGGGACCACTGAGATCTTCTCCGCAGGAATGCCACGACCGATGATCTCCGCACGCATGGAATCGGCGATGGTGATGATGTGGTTCGCTTCGGTGAGACAGCGGATCTCTTGTTGATAGCGGCGGTCGTAGTACTCGCCTTCTTCCGCCCGTTCGAGCTCGCCCGTCCACGTGTGCTCGAGGAAGCTCCGGATCTCGTAGATCATCGGGACCTCGAGGTACTTGGCCACCGCCAGCCCGACCAGGGCAGTCTCGTAGCCACGATATCCGGATCCGGCCTGGATGAGAGCCGGTCGCATTTCAGTCGCGAGCATGGCGGTCAACATCGCCTGGTCGGACAGGAGGTGGTCGAATGGAACCTCTCGTACGGGATAGAAAGGACCTAGGTCCAGACGATGGTGCGGAATGCCGTCGATGTCCTCGTACAGGGGAAAATCCTCGAAGCCGTCGTTGCGCGGGAAGCCCAAGGAGGTAACGACCCGGGGTTCGAACCCCGCCTGCTTCTGTGCGAGCAAGGTCGTGTGGCTTCGCATCGTATATCCGCGCTCGTAGAAGGGCAGCGACTCCTTCAGCACGTGGAGCACCACGTTCTCCGAAGGTGTGATGCGCTGCGAGGGCTTGGGGAGGCCGACCTCAGGGAGCCATTGAGGATCGGTTTCGATCAGGCGGCCGAGCTGGAAGCGCTCCTGAAGTGCGAACTTGGGGTCGGGTTTCGCCCGCCGAAGTTTCCGGATCGTCTGCAGTCCTGACGTGAGCTCCCCCATCCTTACGTAGCATCCGTTGGCGAGTGACAACGCCTCTGCGGATTCCCGGAGTTCCTTGGGCAGGCGATCGAGCAGGTCGAGTGCTCGCTCATATGCACCTTCGTTGAAAGCGCGACGGGCGGCCTCCAGGCCTTCAGGGGTAGCGGTCCGCTGTTTGGAACGCAGCTGGTCCCTGAGCCGTTGGATCCGGATGTCGAGGCGCTCTAAGTCTGGACGAGAGGGCAGCGCGGACTTGCCGAAGGCGGTCTGCGCTCCTTCCTTCACCAGGGTCCAGACCTTCCAGGGAGCTCGTCTCCAGCGAGACAAAACGCCGGCCATGCGCCACCACCGGCGGGCTCGCAGTCTGCGCAACCGCCAGGAAGTCAGGCGGTAGCGCTTCTCGGCCTCGAGGCGGCGGATCTCGGAGCGCAGCTGTGCTGTTTGGAGTTCGGAGGCCCGGGCCTTCCATCCGCGCGCTTCTGCGAGTTGGGACCTTGCCTCCGATAGATTCCGGGTCGCTTCCTCGAGCGCTGTCTCGAGGCTCTTCGCACGGACCTTCCAGTCCGAGAGAGCCTGCCTCGTCTCGTCGTGGACTCGCCTCAAGTGGGCGAGCGATTCGCGCAGTTCTTTCGCCTGGTGTTGCCAATCCCCCGCGGCCCGGAGTTGGGCCTCGGTTTTGCGAAGCGACTCCTGTAGTTCGGTAGCGCGGTTCTGCCAGCTTCGCGCCCGCACCTTGTCGCTGCGGTTCCAGGCCTCCAAGTGGGCGGCTGTAAGGGGTGCAGTCTGGAGAGAAGCTCGACGGGACGCTTGGCGCACCTCGCGTGCCGAAATTGGGAGCACGACATCGACGCCATCGCTCGATTGAGGGCTGTATCCCCAGGTCTGCATCTCACTGGACGCGCGCTGCTCGATGATCTGCACATCCCTCTCCGACAGCTCTTCCTGCCAGGTGTCAGGTTGCTTTTCGATGGGCCCCAGTGAGCGAGCCTTCCACCATTCCGAGCTCGAGAAAAGAGAATCTCGGAGCTCTGTCACGTCTTCGAACGACTCGGTGACCCCCAGGAACTTTGCGATCACCGAGCGCGCTTCGTCCGGCGATGCGACGACGTCCTCGTATCTGAAAGCGAGGACACGGTCTGGGAACAAGCGACGGCAATCGTCTAGGCAACGAGCGTGATGAACCCACTTCTCGGCAAACGGAGCGGGATCATGGATGCCCCAAGGAACAGACCGGTGCGAGCGCAGCACCTCGCGGGGGTCGCGGACGACGCCGATGAGTTTCAATTCGGGGACCCCATCGAGCAGCTGCTCCGCCCATAGGAGATGATCGGGTGGCTTTTCGCCGAGGATTTCGTAGTCCGGAGGCGCGAGCGCCGTGACTATCCCCCGAAAGAGGTCCCACAGGAAAGCTTCCGGGCCGATCGCGTCGAGTGCTCGATCGATATCGAAGTCCAGTTCACGAAAGTGGTCCTTCGAGCGGAGCCACGCTATCGCATCCGACGCTCCATCACGGTCGAGCGGCCAGGTGTATCTCTCGGAGAGTGCCGGTGCGTGTCGCCAGAAATGGGTTTCCGCCGGCACCCAGACGGACTCGAGCTCGGACGCCATCCTCTGGACGAGTGTCGTCCCCGAGCGAGCCATCCCGGCTATCAGGAAAGCGAGTTTGGGCGTGGCTTCGCCATCGGTCATGGTGCCAAGGGTACGGTGGGTGGAGGCAACGAGGACAGGATGTTAACTTAAACGGCGCGGTGCTCTGTTCGGCCAAGCCCTGGTCACGAACCCTCTCGGTCCTTGCGCGAGCCACTCGGGAGCCCGTGAGCATTTGAATGCGTAACGAGGGACACGGTCCGTGACGGAAGCGAGTTCTGCCACCCCTGCAGACCGATTCGGGAGAAAGTGGACCCTCTCTCCTCGCGACGTCATAGCCAGCGTCTTCACCGCGTACACCTTCGCTGTCTCGCTGCCCTTGATCGACATCCTCAGAAACCAAGCGGCTTTCTTCGTGGTTCGATCTTCACCGCCAATCGATTTCTTTCTCTTCTTCCTGGCTCTGACTCTGCTGGCGCCGAGCTTGCTTTCGCTGTTGGTGCTGCTCTCGCCAGCTGCAGTCCGACCCTGGCTGCACGCCTTCGTGTTCGGTGGACTGGTGGCGGCTCTCGTGCTGCGTCTCGCCAAGGCGATTCCTGGACTCGATACGGCGCCACCCATTCTGACGGTAGGACCTGCCCTCGGACTGGCTGCCCTCGCCGTCGCTGGGGTCATGCGATCCGGCTTGTTCCGGCAGTTGATGGGCTACGCCGCGTTTCTTCCAGTGGTCCTGGCCGTGCTCTTCTTTGCTTCTTCGTCGATCCGGGCGGCGATGGGAGCGGCCGGGCCGGTAGCGACCACATCCGTGAGCAGTGAGCGCCCCATTGTCTTCATCGTGTTCGACGAGCTGCCGGTCGTCTCTTTGATGGACGCCAAGGGCGACCTCAACCGAGAGCGCTTTCCTGGTTTCGCCCGCCTGGCCGAGCACACCACCTGGTTTCGAAACGCTTACACCTCGTCGTCTACGACCATCGATGCGGTGCCGTCGGTCCTGACCGGTCGCTACCCGGATCCGTCGAAAGAGGGAGTTCCCACGCTCGGCAACCATCCCCGGAATCTCTTCACGATGTTCATGGGGAGTCATCGCATCGAGGCGGTAGAGCCAATCACGCGCTTGTGCCCCGAAGAGGCTTGCGGATCGACTGAACCGAGTCCGGCTGGAGCTCGTTACAGAGCGCTGGCAACTGATGTGGGCATTCTGGCGCTCCACACCATTCTGCCGATATCGATGACCGACGGCCTTCCCCCGATCGACGAGGGCTGGGGCTACTTCACGAGCACCCGTTCCGAGTTCCAAGAGGGCATCACTCCGCTCTTGCGTCAGAATCGGGTGGCCGTATTCGAGGACTTCATCGATTCCATCGACGTTTCGAGCCGCCCGACCATGTTCTTCCTCCACTCGTTGTTGACACATCGCCCCTGGACGCACGCGCCGACAGGCGAGGAATACATCCAGATCGAAAGGGTCCCCGGCATCTCCGACGGCGTGTGGCACTCGGACAAGCAATGGCTCGTCGACCAGGGTCTCCAGCGGCACCTCATGCAAGTGGGTGCGGCCGATACCTTGATAGGCAGGTTGCTCGATCGCCTAGAGCAACTCGACCTGATGGATTCTGTGATCCTCGTGGTGACCGCGGATCACGGGATTTCATTCGTCCCCGGGGAGCGCTTGAGGGCCGTCACCGAGGCGACTCGTGGTGGGATACTCGCCGTGCCCCTGTTCATCACGATGCCTGGCAGAGAGGGCCAGGTGATCGATGATCCTGTGCAGTTGGTAGATGTTCTGCCGACGCTGGCCGACCTGTCGGGTGCCGATGTACGCGATTGGTCGTTCGATGGAGCGTCGCTCACCGGGGCTCGGCGTGCCGATGCTCTGTGGTTCGCTGGGGAGGCCGTCAACTTCGACGAGCTGTCGGCGGCCCGTAGTGCCTACTTGGGGTATCTCCACCGCCGCGTTCCTATGTCCGGCGGATGGTCCGAGGTGTTTCGAGCGGGTTCGGGTAGACATTTGCTGGGAGCGGATATCGACGATCTCACGGTCGGGCTGCCGCTCGGCTGGGTGGCCTACGTCGACGATCTCGAACAGCACCAGGCGGCGGACCTCGACTCTGGCGTCTTGCCTCTGATGGTCACGGGCTACATCGAGGGGCTGCCAGGCGATGAGCAGGTGGATCTCGTGATCGCCGTCAATGGCCGGGTGTCCGCCGTTACGAGAACGTTCGACCAGGAACGGGCTTCTATGTATTCGGCGCTGACCCGATTGGAAGACCTGGAGCAAGGGCGACGAGAGATCTCGGTGTACGCGGTGGAAGGGCTAGGTGTCGACGACGTCCTCCGGCCGCTGGAGATTGCTCCCTCGGAGGGCTGACCATCTCGCAAGGTAGGATGTGACGGTGCCAGGCGATCACATCCACATCGTTGGCGCTCGGCCCAATTTCATGAAGGCTGCGCCTGTGGTTGGCGCGCTGCAGCGAATGGGGGAGCGTCCTGTCCTCATCCACACGGGCCAGCACTACGACCCCTCGATGTCGGACGTTTTCTTCCACCAGCTCGGGCTTCCCGAACCAGAGGAGAATCTTGGGGTCGGCTCCGGCTCTCACGGGACACAAACGGCGGCCTTGCTGGTAGCTCTCGAGGAGCTCTTCGAACGCCGGCGTCCCTCCCGTGTCGTCGTGTATGGCGACGTCAACTCGACTCTGGCCGCTGCCGTTTGCGCCTCGAAGCTGCACATCCCCATTGCCCACGTCGAGGCGGGCCTCAGGAGCTTCGACCGCACGATGCCGGAGGAGATCAACCGCGTCGTGACGGATGCCTTGGCCGACATGCACTTCGTGACCAGCCCGGAAGCCATGGGGCATTTGGCTCGGGAAGGCATACCCGCCGAGTTCATGCACTTCGTGGGCAACCCGATGATCGACACGCTGCGGCGGTTTCAAGACCTCGTCGATGTCGAGGCGACGAAGCGTCGCCTGGGCGTCCCCGACAGCTACGGCGTCGTCACGGTTCACCGGCCGTCGAACGTGGACGACGACACAACCGTCGAGCGCCTGGTCGAAGGGCTGCAGCGAGTCTCGAAGCTCATGCCGCTCGTCGCACCGCTTCACCCGCGGGGACGGGAGAAGCTCGTCGATGCTGGTATCGAGCGCTTCGTCCAGGTCTTGGAACCCCTCGGCTATGTGGACTTCCTCTCCCTCGTTACCGGGTCGAAGCTCGTCCTCACGGACTCGGGTGGGGTCCAGGAGGAGACGACCGTCCTCGGGATCCCGTGCTTGACGCTGCGGGAGAACACCGAACGGCCCATCACGATCACGATGGGCACCAACCGGCTCGTGGGCACCGATCCCGACGCGATCGAAAAGGGTGCCCTCGACGCTCCCAATCGCGCAGGCGGGGAAGCCCCTCCGCTGTGGGACGGTCTGGCCGGGGACCGTATCGCCCGCATCCTCATCGAGAGGGGCTGAGCACCGCCGCTCCGGTGCCCGCCCTTCGACCCAGCGGCATGCTCGGGTTGCGCGGTCGAAGAAGGCGGGGTTAAGGTCGCTCGGGTCCCCGACCGATTCTCTCTCCAATGTCGAGACTCTCATTGCGGTTCGTGCTCGCCGCGACCGCCGTCATATTCCTGACGCTCCCAGCCCAAGCCCAGGAAGCACCGGCCGATCAACCGTCGACTTACGAACTGGTTTTCCCCGTAGCGGGACCCCATTCGGAGTACTTCGACAACTTCGGCGACTGTCGGTCCGGCTGTAGCCGCACCCACGAAGGCGTGGACATCATGGCCGACAAGATGACCCCTGTGGTGGCCGCCGCCGACGGGATCGTCACCACGGTGCGAGGGTTCAATAGTGATGGCACGCCGATCCCCGGAGGACATCAGTGGCTCGTGATCGAGCATGGGGGCTGGCAAACCCGATATCTCCATCTGAACAACGACACTCCGGGGACCGACGATGGGCTCGGCAAGGGCATCAGCGACGCCATCGTGACCGCCTGGATCGCCGCCGGATCGCCGCACTGGGGTGGCGTAGCCCACCCGGTGAAGGCCGGAGAGGTGATCGGGTGGGTTGGCGACTCCGGCAACGCCGAGGATGCCGGTTCCCATCTCCACTTCGAACTACGCGTCGGCGAGGGGTCGGGAGCGGTTCCCATCGACCCGTATCCCTACTTGACCGGGTCCAGCGTCACCTTGACGAAAACTTGGAACGGCCACTTCTCCGACGACGACGGCAACGTCCACGAGTCGAGCATCGACGCGTTGGCCGACGAGGGCATCACCAGAGGCTGCAACCCACCCCAGAACACGAAGTACTGCCCCTCGCTGAACATGACGCGAGGCCAGGTGGCAGCTTTCATCCGGCGCACGCTGAAGCTGCCGGCGGCGTCGACGAACTACTTCTCCGACGACGACTCGTCGGTCTTCAACGAGGACATCAACGCCCTGATGGAAGCGGGGATCGGCTTCGGGTGCACCGAGACGGCCTTCTGCCAGGATTCGCCACTGCGACGCGACGAGATGGCTCAGATGCTGGTCAACGCCTTTGCGGCTCAGAGTTCGGACCGCTACTCGAATCCCGACACGACCGACTACTTCGTCGACGACGACGGCAACCAATTCGAGGAGGCGATCAACGTCCTCATGGCCGCCGACGTCACCCGGGGCTGCAACCCACCGGCGAACGACCAATACTGCCCGGACCGGCCCCTGACCCGGGCCGAGATGGCGTCCTTCTTTCTGAGAGCCTTGCGCGGCTGATCGGACGACGGTCGCCTCGACCGGACGATTCCTACACTTCCAGCGATGTTCTCGCTTGCGGATCCGGGCCGTGGATGACGCCGAACGTCGACGTTTGACCGAACTCGTCAACGACGAGCGGGCCCGTCGAGCCTACGCCGAGAAGGAACTGGCCGCCCAACGCCTGGAGACGGCCAAGTGGAGACGTCGTGCCCGAAAGGCCGAAGCAGCTGCCCGCTTTTCTATCCGGCTGCCGGGCAAGGAATCGAAAGCGGCGGCACCCCCGGTGCCGGCGGAGGGTCGCCCTCGGCTCGTTTTCCCCACGATCAGGGCTGGCGTGAGCGGTGCGCCCGATTGGATCAGGCTCGCGGTGGACGCCGTCGACCTGGACGGCATCGACGAGGCGGCTCTCGCCGGGCTCGACCTCGTCGTGGTCGGAGGCGATAGGGCGCCGGCCAACCTCGGAGAATGGCTGCTATGGCCGACCCGCCAGCCGCTCGTCGCTTTCTCGCCCTCCGGGGGCCTCGCCCAGGCCCTGAGCGGTCATCGACCCGAAGTGGTCGTCGGCGAGGAAACGGTGCCCGGCCTCACGCATCTCGTTCTACCGGAGCCGATGACCCTGTCCGAGCCCGGAGGTGGCCTCGAGGCGGAATCGGTCCGGGACCGGATCGTCGGCACCCGGGGACGCACGGTGCGAGATGTGGCGATCACCCTGCTGGAGGCGGCCGGCATCGACCCACCCCGTCGACATCTCGGCGTCACGGCGATCGCCATGACCAAACGACCCGATCGCGTCCAGGGACTGATCGAGACCCTCAGCCGGATGGACACGACCGGTTTTCACGCCTTCCTCGCCACCCACGGGTTCGAAGCTTCGGGCGCCGAACGGACGTCAGGTGAGAATATGTTGGGGTCGCGGATCCGCTTCTTCGAGATGCCCGACGAGTGGCCTCTGGGGCGCTGCCTCAACGCTCTCCTCGAGCAAACGACCACCGAAGCCTGGGCAAAGATCGACGACGACGACTACTACTACGGCCATCTCTATATGGAAGAGGCATTGCTCGAACTCGAGAGGACCGGCGCCGACATGGTTGGGAAGCTCACCCACCATCTGTACGACGCGAAGCTCGACCGCACCTTCCTCCTCTATACCGGAAACGAGTACCGGTTCACCAACTACGTCCCGGGGCCGACCTTCGTCGGCAGACGGCACACCTGGGAGGAGGTCCGTTTTCCCCACAGGGGCGCTCGGGTGGACTCCATCTTCATGCGTGGCATGGCCGCCTTGGGCATGTCGGTGTACTCGACCTCCCGCTTCGAGTTCTCATACGGAAGAGGCACCACCGACCACACGTGGCACGTCGACGAATCTCACTACGAGGCCAACGGCCGACTGGTCGGTGACGGCTTTGCATCCGGCACCATCTTCCTCACCCCAGAGGACCAGCAGTTGGGGCCGATCACCTGAGAGCGATGAACCGACTCAGATCGCTCGTCGCCGGTGGCGCTTTCACGGCTGCCCTCACCGCGGTCGTCTATACAGCCGGAGCTGCCGCCGGGTTGTACCCCCGGCCGGCCCTGATCCTCGTCGCCGCTGGTGTGGTGGCGGCTGCCCTTGCCGGAGTCCTCGCCCGGGCGCCGTTCGAATCTGTTCCGTTCCGCATCGGCGCTTTGGCCGCCGGCGCCTCTGCCTATGCCCTCGACGTCCTACGAGCCGGCGCCATCGGAGAATTGGTGGTCATCGCCGTCGTCGCGGCCGTTGTGGTGGCGGTGATCGGCCCGCCATTGGGACGCCTGGTGGTCAGGCCCATCCCGGGATGGCTGGCGGTGGTGGGCCTGATCGCGCTAGCCGCCGTCCTCGTGCGGATCGTCGTCGGCGGGGGAGAGCTAGGACACGACGAAGCCGCCTATGCGCTAAAGGCACGTGCCTGGCTCGAAGGCACGCCAGACACCGGCTGGGAGCTCCACCGTGGCATCGGCCAGTCGGTGCTCGCCCTGGCCGTTCTCCCCTTGAGCGAGTCGCCGCTGGGCTTGCGCCTCCTTTCGGTCGTACTCTCCGTCGGCACGGTGGTGGCGGTGTGGGCGCTGGGACGGACGATGCGCTCCGACCGTGTGGGCATCTTCGCCGCTGCCATGTTCGCGGTGGCGCCCAGCTTCCTGCGGCGCGGGGCCGAGTTCCTCTCCGACCTTCCCTCCACGGGCTTGCTGCTCATCGTGACGATGCTCCTCTGGAAGTGGTTGACCTCCGAGTCGGCCTCCGACCGCTACTTGTTCATAGCAGTGGCGGTCGCTGCTGCCGCCTTCTACATCCGCTATCAGTCCGTCCTCTCGTTGGCTCTCTTGACGGTCGCCCTTCTCGTCGTGGGATGGGGCCGTATCCAGGAGAGGGGCGAGGCGGTCGCGACTGCCGCCGGCCTGGGGCTGGTGCTCCTCCTGCCCCATTTCGTGTGGGCGACCCTGCGCACCGGAAGGCCATGGGGGGTCATCACCTTCACGGCCGAGGCGGGGCGGCGTGCCTATCTGGGCGAAGGGATCGTCGACTACATCCGGGATCTGCCCGACTTGCTCGCCGGCCAGCTCGGGGCGGTGGCGCTCCTGGTCGCGGTCGGCTGGTTCGTCTGGCGCACTCTCGGCCACGATGACCGGCGTCCCGCCCTGTTCCTGGCGATTCCGTCGTTGGGCCAGTTCCTCGCCCTCGGCCTGATCTCTCACGGCGAGCCGAGGTTCGTGTTCTTCCCTGTCGCCCTGATGATGGTGGCGGCGGCGTTGGCCGTGGACGATGTTCATGCCCGCATGCCCGACTGGGCGTATCGGGCGGGGACGTTCACTGTGGCCGTGGCGGTGATCGCATCGTTGGGCTTGCACGGCGCGCGTTTCGACTCCTACGCCGAGTCTCGGGGTGCCGAATTCGCCACCCTGGAGGAGGCGGCGGCTGTCATCGCATCTGAGTCGGAGCGGCAATGCGGCGTGATCACGGGCATGCGGCCTCAGATGACGTGGCTCTCGGGTTGCCACACTGCTCTATACGACCTGGAGGAAGTCCAGATACGGCTCGGTCCGGAGTTCGATCGCTTTCTCCTCTTGTCCGAGGGAGGTCCCAGGGAACCCGACGAGGAACTGGAGGCGGCTTACGTGGCCCTGGCCTCGGGTGAGCCCGTCAGGATCGACGGCGAAGGATCGATCGGCGACGTGGAGATCTGGCGTCTTCGGGATTGATGCCAGCGAAGACAACGATTCCGGTCCTGCCGAGGTCGACGACGGTCTCCGCCGACGGGTGGGCGATGACCTCGTTCCAGGC
>DATGPZ010000256.1:0-3173 GCA_035304485.1 Acidimicrobiia bacterium
GCTGCCAGACCAGCTCCCACCGCCACACCGTTGATTGCGGAGACGATCGGCTTCGAGCACTCGATGATGTTGCGGACCAGGTCCCGGGCCTCTCGAAGGGCCTGACGATGGACGTCGGGCTGGTTGATCATCTTCTCGATCAGCTCGAACGAGCCGCCGGACGAGAACGCCTTTCCCTCTGCCCTGAGCAGGATCACCCGCGTGTTCGGGTCCGAGTCGAGGTCGGGCCACAGGTTTGCCAATTCCCCGTGGCCGATCTCGTCGACGGCGTTCAGGGTCTCGGGGTCGTCGAGGACGACTTCGGTGACGCCGGTCGACAGTGTCTCGACTCGAAGACGTTCGTAGAGCGCCAAGGTTCAGAGTCCCGTCGAGTCCCAATGGGAGTTCAGGTCGGCCATGGTCTGAGTGGGACGATCCCAATGGGGCAGTCCTCTCGTCCCGGGAATTCGGATCGCTTTCCAGCCCTCGCGTCCGGAGAGGAACTCCGGAAGTCGGCTGAAGGTCGTGAACGGGTCCTTGTCGTAGAGGACGAGGGTCGGGCGCTCGATGCGGGAGTAGAGCGTCTCGATGGCCGTCGGGGTGTTCAACTCGCCGCTGAGGAAGGCGATCGGCGCGAATCGGGCTCCCGGTCGATGGGAAGTTCGGTATGCGTAATCGAGCATCATCTCGTCCACCGGGCCGGCGAAGGTCTTGTCGAGAAAGTACCGGATGGATGGCCGCGAGGCGATTCCATCGAAGACGGCCTGAGACCAGGGAGGAAATCGGAGGAATGCCGCCAGCCAAGCCGAGTTCTGGCGTCGCTCGCCGAAGCCAGTTGGGGAGAGCAGGCTCAGGCTCTGGATCTGGTGATCGCGATCGACGGCAGCGCGGGCGACGAACTCCGCTCCCAACGACAGGCCGACGACGTGAGCCGGCTCGCCGATCGTGTCGAGGACGCTGCCTATCGCCAGTGCCATCATCCGCGGGCTGTACGGCCGGTCACCTCGGTCGGAGTGGCCGAAACCCGGAAGGTCGAGTGCCCACACCGGGCGTTCTCCACGGAGCCGGGTGTAGATGGGTCGCATCTCATAGGCCGAGGCGGCGGCGTTCGCGGAATGGACCAGGAGAACCGGTGTGCCCTCGCCGGTTCGGTCGCTGTAGACGGTGACCTCACCGCCCGACCCGTCCCCGATCCGGCTCGACTCTCCAGGAAGTGCCGGTGCCAGACGCATGTCGTGGTCGACCGCCAGCGCCGACCAAGCGATACCTGCTCCGGCAGCCAGGGTGGCCACACGCGGAACGTTCTTCACCAGCCTCCTAGCGAGCTTCAGCATCCTGCGTTCCTCCCCGTCTCGTCAACCTGCTCAAGACTATGCCGGATTCCGGTCATGACCGGAGGCTGGAAGCCGCTCGTAGATGCGCCAGGTGACGACCGCCCCCACCACGACCAGCACCAGTGAAGCGAGATGGGCGACCTGGAAGCCGTTCGCCAGAGCGTTGGCGGCCGACCCCGCCAGCGTGTCGCCGGTGCCGGTGAGGGCGGCCTCCACCTCGGAGACGTCGGACAGCCGGGTCGCGGTGACCGCCAAGATGGTTCCTCCGGCGAGCCCTGCCCCGAGTGACATCCCCATCGTCCGGAGGAAAGCGTGCGCAGAGGTGGCACGTCCTGCCAGGGGCGGCGGAACCACACGCCGCACGAGTTGGAGGGCCGAGTTCGTCACCGCCCCAACCGCTGTGCCCATCAAGAAATAGGCGGCAAACACGACCGGCAATGGCGCAGGCACCGTCACGGTGAGCCAGGCAATCAGGACACCAACCGGGGCGAGGACGGCGCCGACGGCCATCACCGTACGCTCGGCGATCCGGTCGGTGACTCGTCCGGCGATGTTGGCGGCGAAGGTCCATCCGATCGTCATCCACAGGACCGACCAAGCCGCCAGCGAGGCGCTGCCGCCGCGGGCTCCTCGCACGTAGACCGGAAGATAGGCGGACAGGCCGCCGATCGCGGCCAGAGCGAGAGAGGCGCTGGCCGCCAGGTGGGCGTAGGGAGCCGCCTGCAGGTACTGGGGGTCCACCAGTGGAGAGTCCGTGCGTCTCAGTCGCCGCCACAACACCGTGCCCGAGATCGTTGCTGCTGCTACCAGGATGATCGAAGTCGTCGAGACGTCGGAGACGGCCGCCAGGAGGAATCCGACCGTCAGCACCAGCAGGCCTGCCGACAGCCAGTCCACCACGAGCGGGGTCGGCTCCACCGCTTTGGGCAGCCTTCGCCATCCCACCGCCAATGCGATGAGACAGATGGGAGCCATGAGGAGGAAGATCCATCTCCAGGAGCCGATCTCGAGGAGGGCGGCGGCGATGGCAGGACTGGCGAATCCGAGGACACCCCAGACGTTCGAGTTGGCAGCCAGCGCCCGTCCGGTGAGATGTTTCGGATAGACGAGGGCGACCGCGGCGATGCCGACGGAGATGATCGCCCCGCCGGCCGCACCCTGAACGATTCGCGACGCGACCAGGATCGCCATCGAATTGGCCGCCGCTGCTACCAGCGAGGAGGCAGCGAACAGGGTCGTCGCCCAGCGGAAGACGGTCGAGGTGCCGATCGCATCGATCAGCGTCCCACTTATGGCAGTAGCCACCGCCGAGGCGAGCAAGAAGGAGGTGATGACCCAGGGCAGGAACTCGACGTTGCCCAGGTCTCCTGCCACCTCGGGAAGGGCGGCGGTGATGGCGAGGCCCTCGAAAGCGACGATCGCCAGCGTGGTGAAGATGGCGATCGAGGCGGGGAGCAGCTGCGGCGAGAGTATAGAGCGCGGAACCGCCATGACCTCAGCTTGGCACCTTCTACCGGGTCCCCGATCAGCCGCGGTCGCCGAGTGAGATGCCCAACTGTCGAGCACTGTGGACGAGTGGATGGTCGAGCGGGACGGAACGCCGCTTTCCTGCCACCTCCTTCAGGTCCACCGCTTCAACACCTTCCCCCCGTGCGGCGACCATCACGCCGTGGACAGCTTCGGCGATGAAGTCCACGCACGCCACTCCGAGCCGGGTGGCGAGCATGCGGTCGGCGGGGGATGGGGTTCCTCCTCGCTGGACGTGACCCAGGATCGTCACCCTCGACTCGAGGCCGGTGAGCTCTTCGAGTTGCTCGGCCAGGTGCTCGGTCGACCGGGTCTGGACCTGCTCGAACTCCT
>DATGPZ010000257.1:0-17848 GCA_035304485.1 Acidimicrobiia bacterium
CCGCATTCACCGCGTTCGGGATCAACTCGGCGTCGGCGCCGAGGCGCTTCGCACGAGCCACCAGGTCGGGGGCCGATGCCACGACCCGATCTGAGACGCCGACCAGCGTGGCTTCGATTTCGGGCTCGAACCATTCTCCGCCCAGCGACGGATCTGACCAGTCGTCGACGATGTCGTAGATGACTTCCCAGCCTCTGTTCTTGGCGGTTCGGGCCAACTCGACCAGGTCGGGAGTCGGAGCTTCGACGAGTACCAGCCCTGGCTGGGCCGCCCTGTCCAGGATGGATTGCAGGTCGAACTTCGGGATCGAGTACTGCTCCAGTTCCGGGTGGATGAAGCGGAGGCCGAGATCGAGCGACTCCTGGGACTCGTATACCGTGGCCAGGACCACGTGATAGCCCTGGCGGAGCAACTCCAAAGCGAGTTGGGTGCTCCGTGCTCCTCCGCCAATGTCGTGCATCGGCACGAGTGCGAAGATGATCACGGTCGGCAAGGTGATGCGATCTGCCCGTCTCGTCGGCGCTCCGGTTCGAGGGAGAGGAATCAGGCCGACGGGATGACCCGCTTGCCGAAGCCGGTCGTGTAGCACCGGGAGGGGTGTGTCTCCTTCCGGGATGCCCCCGACCTCCTTCAGAACCTCGTCCCGGATGGCGATCAACCTCGGGCCGACTTCGGGCTCCGACCGCCTCATGTTGACGATGCGAGGCGGGTCGGTCTCGCCGGCGATCACCGCCCCAAGAAACGGATCGTTCAGCAGACGCATGGCCTCGTCGCTCAGTCCGGCCGGTGTGGGACGGTCGTCGTCAGTCACGACAGTCACTCCCGGTGACGGGTCGCCGGACGGCAAAACGAGGCGGACGCGGTAGGTGTCGGGAGTGCAATCCTTCCATCGATTCGCCACTCGCCGGTCGGGAGTGAAGATGTCGACGTTCCAGCGAACGTGTCTCGAGTGCTGACGCATCCTGATCCGCGCCATGAGCCGGTCGGGGATCAGGGGCCGGATCACCTTCTTGAGCATGAAGAGCAGGCGCCTCATGAGACGACTTCCTCGACTGGCCAAGCCTCTTCCGGACGCTCCCGGTGGAAGGGAATCTCAGCGTTGCGAAGTTGGTCCGGCACGACCCAGCCGTGGCGTGGCATCGAACCGCGGTGGATGTCGGACGAGCCTGGTGTGGGATCGTCTATCACCAACTCGCCAGTCGGGGCTGCATCGGGGTCGTGCAGATTCCAGCGGCGCAAGACGACCAGCGGTGTAGCCGAGGAAGTCCGCACCTCTGCCAACTCCTCATTCTGCTCCAGGATCTTCGCCATGAAGAGGAGGGTGTCCGGCCTCACTTCGGGCGTGCGGCGGAGGTCAACCACGTACTTTCCCCATGTGTTGTCCAGCCCCTCGATCGCCGGAACGAGCTCGGCGACCTTTGGCAGAGGATTCCGGTCGCCCACGAATGTGAACAGGGGATACCACTCGCTGCGCAGCTTGCCCAGCGATTGAGGTGAGAAGAGGGCAGGATGGCGTTGTTCGATGGCCTCGACGCCACGCTCGTAATTGATCTCGCCCAACACTCTGAGGGTCACTCCGTGACGTCGGTAGCGGAACAGAGGTTCTGGAACCAGGACCTGGTCCCAGCCTTCCTCGTAGAACCTGATCCAGAGCTCCCAGTCCTCGGGGAAGCCGACCATCGTCTCGTCGTATCCGCCGACCGCCTGCCAGGCCTCACGACGCATCATCACGCATCCGATCACTGAGTTGGCCCGTGTCAACCAGAACGGGTTCCAGGGGCGTGTCGCATAGAGCAAGGAAGTATTCCCAAAGAGCTCGGCCCAGCAGTGGGCGTAGGCGGCATCGGGTCGGCACTCGATCGCAGCGTGGAGACGCTCCATGAAAGTGGGCCTGAGCTCGTCGTCGGCATCGAGGGGTACCAGATACTTTCCTCGTGCCACTTCCATTCCTGCATTCCGGGCACCCGGCAACCCCCGGTTCTCCTGTCGGATGATTCTGGTCCGGGGTAATTGGATGGTCTGCAGCACGTCGAGGGTGGCGGGGTCCGTCGAACCGTCGTCGATGATGACGATCTCGAAAGATCGAAATGTCTGGTCGAAGACACTGAGGATGGCGTCCGGGAGGAACTCTCCCTGGTTGTGACAAGGAATGACGACGGAGACTTCGGGCTCTTGGAGCTCGGGGAACTCGCTCCGGCGTGACCGAATCTCCTCGTATCGGTCTTCAACTGTCCGTCGGTGTGCCTCTACCCGCCAATTGGCCACGGACCGAAACCGATCCTTGATCCGCTGGGGCAGGATCCGAACGGCGAGTCGAGCCGCTGGTTCCGGAAGGAGTCGGAGCGCTCGGGAGGCCAGGCGTCTCTTCAAGCTCGGCGTGACCTCCTGGGGAATCTCGAGGACCCGGAGGTCGGCGATGCTCTTCTCGGCAAGACCCTGCTGTGATCTCGGATGGCGCGGTGGAGGTAGTCGTCCCAAGTAGGGCGTCAGCGGGTCCTCTACCACCGGGGCGGCTGCGACCGCGAGATCGGCCAACCTGGCAGGATCGGCAAGCAGGTCCTCGAGCGTGGACGTCAGGTCCTCCACGGTCCCGTCGTAGATGACGGCGCCTGTCCGCTCGGAGAAGAAGTCGGTGAGTGCAGGAATTTGCGGGACGACTATCGGCAGGCCCAGTTGGCGTACCTCGTGGGCGGCCAGACAGAAGGTCTCGAACCTCGACGGCAAGACGACCACCCAAGCCGATCGGAGCGCGTCGACGAGCTCGCTTCTGCCCACGCGACCACGAAACTCGATGCGGTCCGCGACCTCGGGCGGGATGGAGTCGCGGAGGATCGCTGTCATGAAAGCGCCTTCGGAGATGCTCCATCCGTCGCCCCCGACGAGAACTGCCCTCGTGTCAGGATCCCGCCGGAGGATCGGGACCACCGCGGCGAGGAAGTCCGGGGCTCCCTTGAGCTCGGAGATCGTCCCGAAGTAGAGGATCTCCGGTGTCGTTCCTGGGGAGTAGTCAGCGAAGCCGACATCGGGGACTGGCGGTGCACCGATGACGATCCGATCGGGCGGGATCTCGTATCGCTCCATGACGAGTTCGGACATCGCTCTTGAGGGGACCACGACGAAATCGGCGAGGCGATAGGCATCGATCTCCATGTGACGCTCATACGGGGACAGCTCCCGTCCGACCGCCTCGAAGATCAGGTGCATTGGCCCGTGGAACCTCACACCGATTCGGGCGGACTGAAGCCCGAGTTGGGGCCGTCGAGTCAATGTCCAGTAGGCGAGGCCCCAGAAGTCGATGAATTCGATGACATCGCCGTCACCGGGACGCAACTCGGCCACAGCGAGAGCCGCGGCCCGTGAGGCCGCCATTGCCGGGTTGGGTGCCTCCTGATCGGGTTGCCCTGGAGAAACCGCACGCAGTTGGACAATCCCGTCACCGGGAAAGTCCACCTCGTCGGCAACCAGGATCACGACGACTTCGCGACCCTCGTCGGCGAGACGTCGCGCCATTTCGCTGACGACGGTTCCGGCACCCCCGGGGAGAACGGGGTCGTACTCAGTGGTGACGAAGACGATCCGGCTCAACGTCGGCGACGGTAAGTACCGACGATGAAGCCCGCCAGGGTGGCCAGGGTGCCGTTCAGCGCGGCTACCGGGATGAGAATCCATCTGGAGGCGCCCTCCATGTGCTTGAACTTCAACCTCATGGTTCGCCCCATGTAGAGCAGTCCGGGAAGGATGGCGAGTGGCGCCAGGCCGAGGTCGACGATTCCGAGGGCAATCGCCAGAACGAAGGTGCCCGCCAATCCCAGTAGCAGGCGGAGGTAGTGTCGCCGTCTCAAGCCTTGGACACCATCGCCGTGGCCCCAGCGATACATTGTCTTCCACTGTTGGGCGAGGCCGCGGGGCGGGTGCCAATCGACGATGGCCTCGGGAACGAATGTCGGCTCGTACCCGCGTTCGAAGAGTCGCTCAGCGAAAAGGGTGTCCTCGGCGAACTGGACCCCTGACGGGAACCCGCCGACTTCCTGCCATAGGTCTCTGGTGAACCCGAGCGAACGCGCTGACGGCACGAAGTGTCTCTCGGCCTCTTCACGGACGTAGACCATCGTCAGGCCGATGGCTCTGGTGAGAGGCCGCTCGGAAACGGCCTCGTAGAAGCCCCCCACCCATCGGGCGCCACGGTCGAATGCCGCCGACATGTGCTCGAGCCAGTCGGGTCGCGGGCGGCCCCCGGCGTCGATCGCGGCGATCCGGTCATGACTCGCGGCGGCGATGGCGAGGTTCCGGCCGGATGAACGGTCGCCGGCATTCTCGATCAACTTGATCTCGGGCGAGACGGCCATCTTCTCCTTGATGATCTCCACCGTCCCATCGGTGGAGCCGCCGTCAGCGATGACGATTTCGGACGGTTTTTCCGTTCCGAGGAGCAACGCGTCGATCAGATCACCGATGTTGTCGGCTTCGTTGAAGACTGTCATCACGACGGACACCCGCGCCTCGTCCTCCATCGGCGGCGATGGTAGGGGGAGACGAGTCCCAAGACGGGTGACCGGGTCTTCAGAGGTGGTCGAGGATCGATTGCAGCATCTTGCTTCCCGCAAGGGAACACGAGTTGCGTGACCACATCTCTTCGCTCAGTTTCCGAGCCCTCTCGGACTCCTTCGAGAGCAGTTCGGGATCGCCGAGCAGCGAAACCAGGGACGTCTTCCACTCGTCGCCACCGGCCGGGTCACCGGTGACGGGGTGGTGGAGCGCCCGCGAACCGGCTACGACAACCGGGACTTCCAGGGCTGTGTACTGGAGCCATGCAATGAGAAGCCGCCGCAAGGGCTGACCCGAGTCGATGAGGAGGGCCAGGTCGCACATCCGTCCCTTGTCCCGGATCCATCTGGCGATCTCGGCGGCGCTCTGGAACTCGGTGGGAAGCGCCAGGGCGTGGATCCACGGAGGTGCATTCCGGGGCGGGTCGCGCATCAGTAACCAAACCTCGAAGTCGTCGACGGCGTCCCGCATCGAAGACAGTCCCTCCTCCACCCGTTCCAGGGATTCGGGGCCCAAGGTCAGCAGGTCGATGAGAACGCGCACGGAGCCCGGGCTACGCGCTGCCCGTCTGCGGTAGGTGCGCCATAGACGGGGGTCGAGAGTGTCGGGCACGACCACCATCCGCTCCGTCTGCCTGACCTTCCCTTCGAGCGCGCCCGAGTCGGACGTCCATATGGCGGCCAGGTCGCCGGCCATGGAGATGTCGATGTCCAGGTCCGGGGCGTCGAGGAAGACGGGCCTGCCCGATGCCCGGTAGCGCTCGACGAGACGCAACGTCGAGGGGTCGGTCATCGCCGCGGAATCGATCACGAGGGCATCGGCTGAGGCCACGGGCTCAGAGCGGGGCGTGACCACGCTGAGCTGCACTACTGCTTCGGGAAGGTCGGCTGTCAGGGGTGAGATGACTCGGGTAAGACCGTCATCCGGCCAAGCCGGGGTGGCCCCATCGGGGCGCACGACTGCCACCCGAACCGGAGCGTCGTCGAGATCTTCGCTCTGCCCGGCTGAGGCGCTCATGTGTCCGTACACGAGATCGAGGATCTGACCCGCGCGTTCGTCCAGGGTGTCGTGGTTCAACACGTCGAGCGCTCCTGCAAAGCCGTTGTCCCTCCGCCGGGCCAATGCGGTCTTCACGGCATCGCCGAAATCGTCCGACGAAGAGAACGTCTGGACTTTGTCGCCGAACTTCCGCTCGAGGTCAGGGAAGGTGTCGGTCACCGGGATGCCGCCCGAAGCGATCACGTCGTAGAGACGGTTCGAGATGTACCCGAAGTCTCGCATCGAGTCCCAATGGTCGTTGAGAACGGCGCCCGCGGCCGCATACTCGTCTCCGACCCGCTTCCCAGCGATGAGCCGGTCCCGGAGGGAGGAGGTGGGGATGACTCCCTCCCATCCCGACCCGTACACCACCAGCTCGTGCCCGGTTTCGAGCGCATTTCTGATCGAAGGGCGGAACACCTCTCGCGAGTTGCCGACGAACAGCAGATGCTCGCCAGGTTGGATGTGCGGACGAGGGAAGAACCGGGCGCGGTCGGTTGCCTGATAAATGGTGTGGACCGGTTTCTGGAGCGCTACCTGTAGGAACGTAGCGAACGGTCTCGATGCCACCGCGGCGATGTCGAAGCCGGCCCACTCCTGGAGTTCGGTCTCATCCGGGTGGCTGATACTCCAGATGACGTTGACCGTGCCCGGAACGGGCGGGTAGTAGGAGAGACCGCGCAGGACGATCAGGACGTCGGGCAAGTGGTCGGGCTCGATCTCGCGGTAGAGCACGGTCGCCTTGTGGCCCAGTCGTTCGAACGCCTGGGCAAGCCCCATGGCGAAGTAGTGGTCTCCCCAATTGAAACGTTCGTGGTAGTGGGCGGCCGTCCGGATGATGATGTCGAGCGGGGTGGACCGCAGCACCGTGGCGAAAGGTTCGGGCCGGGGGAGGTTTCCTCGCGCCCGACGGCGATGGCGCTCCTGAACGATCGACCTGAAGAGCCATGGCTCGGCCGTGGTGATTCGGGACGGGTCATCGTCCGCCCGATAGTTGACACCCACGAAGGGGATGTAGGCGGGGTCGAACTCCCATGCCACCGAGAGCAGGAAGTCCCAGTCGCTCGTCCTTCTGATGTCCGGATCGAATCGATGTCCGGCCTCGATGACCGATCGGTGGACCACGAGGCTGTTGATGTCTACGTAGTTGGCCTGCAGGCACTCCTCGAAGTCGAAGTCATCACCCCTGAACCCGGTGATCGCCCCGCCCTCAGATATCGCGATGGCCGAGTATCCGACTTTCGCCCCCGCCCGAGCAAGACCGCCGATCATCGTCCCCAGGAACTCGGGATCCCACCTGTTGTCGGAGTCGAGGAATGCGAACCAATCGCCCCGGGCGAGCTCGATGCCCCGGTTCCTCGCCGGGCCGACACCGGACTTCTCCAGGCGCTCGTATCGGATCCTGGTGTCGGCCGCGTAGGCCTGCATGACTTCCGGGGTGTTGTCAGTAGAGCCATCATCGATCACCAGGAGCTCCCAGTTCTGATGAGACTGGGCGAGCACCGAGTCGATCGCGGCCTCGATCAGATCGGCCCTGTTGTGCGTCGGCATGATGATGCTGACCAGCACGTCGGCCGTTTCCGGGTGCTCCAAGAGATACTGCTTGCTCTCCCGGCGTGTGGCTCGGTCCACGCGCTCGTCGAATTCGGGGTAGAGGCGCCGGACTTTGGTCGCTTCTTCGGCTGTCGCGGCGGGAAGGGCAGCTCCGACCGGTGTCTCTGTCTCGGGTCGACCACCGCCCTTGAGTCTCTTGATGGTGTCGCCGAGGGCTCGAAGCGGAGCGGTGACCTTCCATGAGGTCGAATCGAGCACCTCGAGGAGACGCTGATTGATTCGAGCGAGATCCTCACGTGTCGCCGCCAGCTCGAGTTTGGCCTCGCGAAGCTGACGTCTCGCCTCGACCAGTTGTTCCGCCGCGGACAGGTCGGGTTCCTCGTTTCTCTGTGTCGGGTCCATCGAGGTTGGTTCGTTCATCGTTTCGTCCGCGGGCGGCCGTGCGCAGGATACGAGTGGTCGGGCAATCCTGGAACCGTGGCGTTGCTCGCCACCCAACGCAAGTAGCATTCTGGATCGCCTCTCAGGCGATTCTCATCCGTGTCCATATCAGTGCAGCGTGTCTCCGATCGGCTCTTCCTGGCTCTCGTGGCCGTGCTGCCCCTGCACACCGTGTATTTCCACAAGTGGATTTCGTGGAAGCCCTGGCTTGTGCTGCTTGGCGGTGTGACGCTCGTTGATCTGGTCGGGCGACGCGGTCTTCGCTGGGGCAGAAGCGAAATCCTCGCGGTGGGACTGTTCCTGGTGGCTGTCCTCCTCTCCTGGCCCGGCCCGGGCGCTCCGAACACGTTTTGGCGGCTGGTGCTCGCGCTCGGGGCGGGCGCTCTGCTCCTGGTCGTGACGGGGGTTCACGCCCGGGACCTGGATCGCGTTCTCAGGACGATCTTCTGGTCGGGAGCGGCTCTCGCCGCCACCGGATTGGTCTTTGGGCTGCTCACCAACGGAGTCATGGGTTCGGGTGTCGTCAACTGGGTGAACGAGCTCCCGATAGTGGATCGAGTCAACAAGCCCGCCTACGTCCTCGGTTTCGTGGCCGTCACCAACTGGCACCAGGATCCTGGTTACGCAGCCCTCTGGACGAACGTCTGGTTCGTCCTTGCCGGCCACGCCTGGCTGAGGGGTGTCGTCAGGGCCCCACGATGGGTCGGCGCTCTCGTGTTGGGAGGGTTGGCCACGAGCACCGTCCTCACCCTGTCGCGGACAGGCTGGTTCGGTCTCGTGGTCGGTGCCGGGGCATTGCTCCTGACCGCTCGAGCCAACCCGGGCCGCTCGATCCGGCTGGTGGCTGCTGCGGCTGGCGTCAGCGTGATGATGCTATTGGCACTCTTCATCACCGATCCGCCGGAGGTGGGCAACGACATGGCTCGGTCGGTTGCCTTCCGCCTGTCGAACATCGTCACGCTGGGAGAAATCGAGGTGACGGACGACCTTGCTGTTCCGGGCGGCGAGCCTGGGGACAACCGTCTCGAAGTGTGGCCCCAATATTGGGAGAGGTTTCTCACATCGCCACTGAGGGGTACGGGTCTCGGCGCAGGATGGGCAGAAACCGACTTTCAAGAGCCGCACAACCTCTGGCTGCAGCTGGCCGCCGAGACCGGGATCCTCGGGGTCGCCGGCTTTCTCGCCATGCTGGGGCTGCTCGCCTCGGCTCATGGGCGCCCGGGGCCAGTCGTCGCCGCGTCCATAGTCGTAGTCGGGCTGGCGACACTCACCCAGACCGTTCTGTTCGAGCCAGTGTTGTGGTTCGTTCTCGGTCTCTGGTGCGCGACGAGCAGGTCGATGGATGCTGACGATGACCGGACTGTGCTCACCGCCGTCGGTTCAGGTCCGGCCTGAGACTGCCGATACCAGACTCGTGCCCGGATCGTCTCGTCTCGTTGCCCTGTTCGTCGCCGTCCTTCTGTTCATGGCCGCCGCCATACCCGCCGGGGCGGCTACCGCAGAGGGATCCGGGCAGGTTCACGGTGGCTTCTATTCCGACGACTTCTTCTCATCCGGCGACCTGAACGCCCTCGCCTCCGCCACCGGGAAGCGGGTGAGCATCGGGGGTACGTTCATGTCGTTCAAAGAGGATGCCGGCAGGCCGGTCGATGAATCCTCTAACACCCGCAACAAGCTGAACGAGATCTGGAAGGGCAAGGCCACTCCGTTTGCAAACATCGACTTCTGGCCGGACAAGCCTTCCGCCGCGACTATCGCAGGCGGCGCCTATGACGCTCAGATCCGCCAGTGGGTCAACCACCTGAAGTCGTTTCTCAACCTGGGTGGTGGCCGCAGCTTGATCCTTGCCCCGATGCAAGAGATGAACGGGAAGTGGACGTCATACGGCTGCTCGCCATCTGCATTCAAGACCGCCTTCCGAAGGATTGTGGACATCATCCGATCCGAGGGGATCGACGAGACAAAGGTCCGATTCGCCTGGGCCCCCAATGGCTGGACGGATCCAAACTGTGCATCGATCCACGACTATTACCCCGGCGACTCCTACGTGGACATCATCGGGATCTCGGCCTACCGGTGGTCGGACGGTGGGACCGTCGGCCAGGTGATGGGGTCGACCATCAACGACCTGGCAGTCCGATACCCGACCAAGCCCCTCGTGATCGCGCAGACCGCGGTGTGGCCCTCGTCGAGCAAGTCGCAGTGGATCCGGGACATGTTCTCCTGGGCGGCAAATCACCCACACGTCGTGGCTCTGATCTACTTCAACTTCGACAATCGCAGCATCGGCGAGACCGACTGGCGGATCTGGAACGGTTCGAGCCTCGACGCCGGATGGCGGGACGGCATGCGCAGTTCGTCCACTGCATATCAGTTCCCCTTGAGCTCGTGGTTCGAGAAGGGCATTCTCGTCCTCGGCCATACCGCCGGGAAGAATCTCTGTGGGAAGGGGAAGCGCTGCCACACGTTGACGGCACACGACTCGTCCGGCCGGTTCCGGATCTTCGAGTACGCAGCCTCCGGGCTGGGGAGGGTGAGCAAGTCCTTCATATTCGGGAGGCCCGGGGACATCCCGCTGAGCGGCGATTGGGACGGCGATGGCGACGAGACGATCGGGTTGTATCGGCAGTCCGACGGATTCGTCTACCTGAAGAACTCGAACTCGGCCGGATGGGCGGACCACAGCTTCTACTTCGGTCGCTCCGGTGACGTTCCGATCGTGGGCGACTTCAACGGTGACGGGAAGGACACGGTCTCTGTGTATCGGCCTTCCACCGGGAAGTTCTACATCAAGAACAGCCTGAAGGAGGGGTGGGCCGACTTCGAGTTCGTTTTCGGGCGAACAGGGGACAAGCCTTTCGTGGGCGACTTCGACGGGAACGGGAGGGACTCCATCGGTCTCCACCGGGAGTCGACCGGTTTGGTCTACTACAGGAATCACCTGTCGTCCGGGTGGGCCGATGCCGAGTTCGTGTACGGGCGACCGGGGGACATCCTCGTGGCCGGAGATTGGAACGGCGACGGCGTGGACACGGTCGGTGTGTACCGGCCTTCGACCGGGATGTTCTTCGTGCGGAACAAGAACTCCGCCGGGAACGCCGACGCGCAGGCCTACATCGGCGCGCAGTCCGGAATCGTCTCGATGTTGCCCTGACGACAGTCAGGCCCTGGACAGCTCCAGATTGAAGTGGGCGTGTCCGACGCCCGGGGCGTGTTCGGATCTGATCACCTTCAGCCCCGCTCGATCCAGTACGGCCTGCAGTTCGTCCCATGAGTACTGCCAAACGTGATCGTCGATGTAATCCCACTCCCCGGCCGCCATCAGCGCCTTTCCCTCCTCGGGGGTCGGCATGTCGCCGGGACTCTTGTAGTAGCTGGTGACCCTCCCCCAGGAGGCCGCGTCCGGCGTGCTCAGGAGGACGCGACCGTCATCAGCCAGGACATCCCGGAGCTTGAGCAACGTCGGCACAGGGTCGAAGTTCAGGTGCTCGAGGATCTCGGTGAAGACGATGACATCGAACGGCCCCTCGAAGGGGAAGGGATCCAATTCGATGTTGCAACGGCGGAACGTCAGATATCCCTGTTGCTCCATTAGATCGAGCGAGTCGCGGCGGTGCATGTCACTGGCGAACGATGGCCGGTCGAAGAGCAGATTCATGTAAACGGCGACGGTCCCGAACCCGCAGCCGACGTCGACGGCACGGACTTCCTGGCGGGTTTGAGAGAGCTCGTAGAGCCATCGGGCGATGTTGGTCCAATAGTGGATCTCATGTGACTGATAGACGGTCCGGTAATAGTCGTCGCCGGCACTCCAGACGACACTCTGGGCTCGCTCCAGGATCGGCATCCAAGCCTCCTCGCGAAGGGCGCGTAGCTGTCGGTCTCGCTCGTCTTCGGTCTTTCGTCGGGTAAGCCGCCATTGGATATAGCTCCCGACGTTCCGGGCCGCCCCGGCGACACCGTCTTCGGCTAGCCAGCTTCTGAGTTTGGCAAAGGCGCCCGCGGGGGGCTCTACTCGAGTCACATGATGGATAAAAGCACGCTGACCGCGGGAGCGGCGACGCGGTGAGGTTTGCCACCTGGTTCGAGCGGGTACGGCGCCCCGGAACTGAGAAGGCGAATGCGCTCAAGAGCGCTACCGGACAGTCCGAAGATGTCAGGGTGATGCAGGAGGAGAGCTACGACAGCGGGTCGCTTGCCCGCGGCCCGTTCGTGTCCGTCTCGACGCGGTTTCGCCGACTGATGCGAGTCTGGTTCCTTCTCGCGGGGCTTCTCCTGGCTCTGTTTCCCACGTCATCGGCCCAGGCGGAAGATGACGTTCTCTACCCCCTGATCTTCCCCGTTCAGGGGGATCACTACTACAGCGACACCTTCGGAGCCCCTCGCTCTGGAGGACGCAAACACGAGGGCAACGACATCATGACCTACGGGAAGAAGGGCGTCCCGGTTGTGGCAGCCGCAGCAGGCGAGGTCATCTGGATCAGCCCAAACCAGGGCGACTGTTGCTATCTGGGCATTCGTCATGCCGATGGTTGGGTCACCCGGTACATCCATCTCAACAATGACAGCCGGCGTGCCGACGGGTCGTACACAGATGACGGCAAGGGGTGGGGTATCGCTCCCGGGATCCAGCGGGGCACCAGGGTCGAGGCGGGGCAGTTGATCGGATGGGTCGGGGATTCCGGGAATGCCGAAAACACCGCGCCCCATCTCCATTTCGAGCTGAGGCGTCCCGACGGGAGCAACTATGGCCACGGCATTGCCGTCAATCCCTACACCTCGCTACGAGCCGCCCTCCCGACGCCGAACATGAAGCCGCCGTGCTCAGAGGACGACATCTGCGACACGGTCGCCTTCCATTACTCCGACGGCACCTTCAAGGTCTGGGAAGGCATCGAATGGGGAGGATCGACCTTCACGTTCGTCTACGGGCGTCCCGGGGACATCGCTCTCAGCGGGGACTGGGATGGTGATGGAACGGCGACGGTCGGTTTGTACCGGCAGTCGGACGGTTTCGTCTACTTGAAGAACTCGAACTCCGCCGGCTGGGCCGACATCACGTTCTACTTTGGTCGCTCGGGCGATGTGCCCATCGTGGGCGACTTCGACGGAGACGGGAGGGACACCGTGTCGGTGTATCGGCCTTCGACGGGCACCTTCTACATCAAGAACACTCTCGAGGACGGGTGGGCCGAGCAGGAATTCGTGTTCGGTCGTCCGGGTGACAAGCCGTTCGCCGGAGACTTCGACGGCGATGGGGTGGACACAATCGGTCTGCATCGCGAATCGACCGGCCTCGTGTACTTCCGGAACAAACTCTCCTCGGGCTGGGCGGACGCCGAGTTCGTCTACGGACGGGCCGGAGACGTGATCGTGGCGGGGGACTGGGATGGAGACGGAACCGACACTGTTGGCGTCTACCGTCCCTCTACGGGGATGTTCTATCTCCGCAACGAGAACTCCGCCGGCAACGCCGATTACATGCTCTTCGCGGGGAGCGCCAGGCGCGTCCTCTCGATAGGTCTCGACCGGTAGTTTGCTCTCATCGCTCGAACCGACCGGCGACCGGCCACACCGACGCCCCGCCGAACGGGATTGCAATATCCGCCGGTCCTGCCGCGTTCTGATTCTTGAGGTACAGGATCCCCGTGCCCGGGCGATACACGCCGACAGTGTCGGTGTCGCTCAGGTTCGGGTCCCACATGCCTGCCACTACGCGATCACCGGCTCGCCCGAAGACGAACGTCTCGTCGGCGAAGCCCGAGGTGAGGCTGTTGCGGATGTACACGGTCCCGTTCGACTCCCGGTGCATAGCCACCTCGTCGGCGCCGTTGCCGTCGAAGTCGCCGACGAACGGCCGGTCGTTGACGGTGCCGAAGACATACGAGTGTTCGGCGTAGAGTGGCTTTCCAAGCGTTCCGAGCTCGTTGACCACGAAGATCCGCCGCTCGGGCGCCCGGTACACCGAGACGGTGTCGCAATCGTCTCCGTCGAAATCACCGGCGAGGGGGAAGTCATCCGGACGACCCAGCTTGAACACGTGGTGGGCGCTGCCGGCCGACAGGGAGTTGCGGAGATACACCATGCCGTCGCTTCGTCGGTAGGCGCCGGGTGTCTGGATCCCGTCGCAATCCCAGTCGCCGAGGATCGGATGGTCGCCAGGACGGCCGAAGACGAACGAGGTGATATGTCCCGTCTGCGGATCGATGATCGTCCACCTTGCCGTGGACATGTCGACCAGGGCGACACCGTCACCGACGGCAGCCGACACATACTCAGCCCGGTAGGTCGTGCTCTGGGCGGGCGTTGTGAGGGTCTGATTCCTGCCGCCGCCATGGGACCAGCCGGCGAACTCGTAGGTGCGGCCCTGGCTGGTCGCGACGCTCGGGGCGGTGATGGACACTTGAGAGCCCACCGTCGACGTCACGCTGAACGGTGTCGTGTAGCCGATCGTGCGCACGGTCATTTCGATTCCGGGAACGTCTGACTCGAACGTGAGGACGACGGTCTTTGGATCCAGGACGACGCTGTCGGACGCAATGACCGTGCGGCTGTCGGTGTGCAGCACCTCCAGGACGATCTGAAGCGAGGACTCTTCATGATCCGGTGCGGTGAACGTCCCGCTTTCGCCGTGGATCTCCGTCACGTGATGCTGGTGACATGAGCTGTCCTGGGCGCAATGGTTCAAGAACACCCTCCATCTGAGCCGGTTCCCCGGGATGGGGTTGCCGGCCGAATTCCGGCCTTGGCCTTCCAGGACGATCTGATCGCCGACCGCCCAATGGATCTCACCGGAGGGCGAGACGATGTCGGCCTCCGGCTGGGGGCCATTGATCACGGCGGCCTGGGCGGTGTTGGACGCTCCCGACGAGTCCGTCACGCGGAGGCTCACGGTGTGAAATCCGGGTGGGAAGGTGTGTGTGATGACTGGGTCGTTCCCGCCGTCGTACTGACCGTCACCGTTCAGGTCCCACGCATAGGTGAGGCCCTCCTCATCCGGGTCGAAGGAACCTGAGCCATCGAGGACGTACTGGTCCTCCTCGGAGCCTTCCGATATCTCGAACCGGGCGACGGGCGCCTGGTTCGAGCCCAGCCAGTTGAACCTGAATATCTGGCCGCGCATGAAGCTCACCCCGTACAGACGACCGTCCGGCCCCATCTCGAGGTCGACGGGGGTGACCCCGTAGACCTTGGGTTGGAGCTTCATCTCGCCGTCATCCTCCACCCACTCCCACACCGTGGGCTCGTAGTGGAACACCTGGACCGTGTCGGGATCCGGGACGCCATCGGGCCCGGCGGTCATCACCCAGAGGCATTCCCGCGAGTAGTCGGACCCGAAGAGTGCTCCTTTGAACGCCGACGGATAGGCGTCTCCCTCGTAGAAGGCGATTCCTGTCGTTGACGAGCTGGTCCGGGACGTCTGGCCGGTCACTGCCGGGGGGCAATCGTCATCTGTGGGGTGTTCGATGTCGTGGTTGTGCCGATACGAGAAGAAGGGGGCGGTCACCTGACTCGAGTCGATCGCCTGACACGCTCCAAGACTGGAGTAGTCGGGCTCGGGGAGGGATTGGCCGTCGCCTCCTTCGTAGCAGGGCCACCCGAAATTGAGGACGTCGCTGGTCGCATCGGGGTGCCGGTTCACCTCTTCCCACGTGTTGTAGCCGACGTCGGCCACATAGAGGTCGTTCGTGCCCGGCCGGATTGTGAAGCGATAGGGATTGCGCAGACCGTAAGCCACCACGAGCTTTCCGATCGGGTCGTGGTGGTCCTTTCCGGGGTTGTCAGGGAGCACGAGAGACTCCGGGTCGTCGGGATCGGCCAGGGGGTTGATCCGGAGGATGGCCCCGTTGGGGACCACGGGTCCTTCGGGCCGCATGAGGCTCTGGGAGCGGAGTGCGCCGCCCTGTGCGGTCGCCTCCACCATGACCCCTCCGGCTCCACCCGGCGGATCACCGCAGGGGTTGCGGGGAGTCGGCGTCCCGGACAGTGTCCCTCCGCGGTTTCCGAAGTCTGTGCCCCCGAAGGAAGCGCCGTCTCCGGCGCTCACGTACAAGGCGTCGTCGGGGCCGAACACCAGGTCACCGATCGAGTGGCTGGGAAACTGCTGGCACCAGTCGTGGATGAGAATCTCGATGTCTTCGGGCCCGATCGGCAGATCGGAGAAGTCCACGGTGAGACGGGCCAACTGTGCGGAGACCACACACCCGTCGGTGGTACCCCCGGGCGTTGGAGGACAAGACTCCTCATTGGCCTCGGGTCCGTCCTCCCAGATGACTGTCGGCCCCCCTGGCACATCGAGGGGGACGCCGTGGGTGTAGAGGACGTAGACGTAAGGCGTCGCCGGATAGTCGGGATGCACCGCCAATCCGAGCATTCCGCGATCCCAGTAGCTGTGGGTGACGGATCGCAGGTCCGCTACGACCTGCATCGGGCTGCCCGGAGAGGCGGCAGTCTTGAGGATGCCTCGCTTCTCGGTCACGAACAGGCGCCCGTCGGGAGCGAACTCGAGATTGGTGGGATAGACGAGGTGCGATTGGGGATAGAGGTACTCACGCTGGAATCCTTCCGGCACGGCCTCGGCGGTCGGCGCGAATAGGAACGCGATCGTCCCGGCAGACAGCGCCGCTACGACCAGCCTCCCTAGATACCTCATCAGCCCCCCAGACGATCCACCCCGGATCCTAACCCGTCCCGACGCGGCCGCTACGAGGCCCGAGACCCATGGCAACCGACCTCGCCCTGCGTAGCATCAGGGGCGCATGGTCTCGCGTCGTCGCCGTTGTCTTGTCGTCTCGCTGCTGCTGATCCTGCTCGGACTGCCGGCCGGCGCCCTCGCCGGCGAACCGGGCCCCCGGGATTCACAGGTTGGCGAAGACGGTGGCGAGTACGCCCAGGATCGAGTGCTCGTCAAACTCGTCCCCGGAGCGCGTGCTCGGAGCCTCCACTCGGATCCGAACGAGATCCGCGAGATCGGGAGGGGATGGGTCGCCGTCCCTGTGCCTGACGGAGTGGACGCTGCGGACTTCGTAGCAACGCTGGAGACGAGGCCCGAGGTCGAGGCTGCATCGCTCAACCACATCGCTCGCATCTTCGCCAGTCCGCCCTTCGTGCCCAACGACCCGTGGTGGACCGGTGCGTCGAACCAGGCCAATCGGCAGTGGCACATGCATCGAATCGACCTTCTGGACGCCTGGAAGCAGTCGGTCGGTTCCGGGGTGAAGGTCGCCGTGATCGACACCGGAGTCACCAATGGTGCCCTCGACGGCTTTTGTCACGCTCTGGTCGACGAAGCCGACATCGTGTTCGGCGACTATGGGCCCGGGACGGGACGGGATTGGCACGGTCATGGCTCCCATGTCGCCGGAACCGTCGCCCAATGTGGCGGGAACGGGAAGTTCGGCACAGGTGTGGCACCCGAGGCGCGGATCATGCCGATCAATGTCTTCCTGGGAGAGGACGCCCAGGCAATCGACGTGCTATTCGGGATCTTCTGGGCGATCGATCACGGGGCCGGCGTCATAAACATGTCGTTGGGATTCCCGACCACGTCGATAGCGCCCATTGACGACGCGATCGACGAGGCTGTGGCCGCGGGGATCGTGGTGGTAGCTGCAGCGGGGAACGAACCCGGTCCTCTCTACTACCCGGCCAACCATCCAAACGTGATTGCGGTCGGCGCCGTCGACTTCTTCAATCGGGTGACCGACTACTCGGCGCGCGGCTCGGGTCTGGATCTCGTCGCTCCGGGAGGGAGTGCGGAAGGGCTCATCTGGCAGGAGTCCCCACCCGAGAGCGGTGCGGGGTACACCGGGTACGCCGGCACTTCGATGGCGGCGCCGCATGTCGCCGGAGTGGCCGCCTTGCTGAAGTCCGGGTACCCGAGCGCGAGCGCCCTCCAGATCCGCGAGGCAATGCGGTGCACGGCGCAGGATCTCGGGAACCCGGGGTGGGACAACCTCTACGGCTGGGGCCTGGTCCAGGCGGGACGGGCCATGAGTGCCCTGGGGCAGATGGTGTCGAAAGGTTGGAGCAGTTGCGCTGTGCTACCGGCGAACGCGACGAAGATCGCCACCATCCACTCCAGCTCCGGCAATTGGTTCCTGTGGAACGGGACCAGCCTTCTGAAGAGCTTCACTTATGGGCGTCCTGGTGATGTGCCGTTCATGGGAGATTGGGATGGGGATGGTGTCGATACGCCTGGTTTGTATCGCCAGTCGGATGGGTTCGTGTATCTGAGGAACTCGAACTCCGACGGGTGGGCGGATGTGGA
>DATGPZ010000258.1:0-2482 GCA_035304485.1 Acidimicrobiia bacterium
CGCCGTGCTCCGCTCCTCGAAGGTGCCTTCACGCTCGAAGATCCGCACCGACTGGGCCCGCTCCACCTTCCAGCTCAGCACCACCGGCTGGCCGGGGGCGACGGTCTCGGCCGACGCCTCGAAGAGAACCACCTGGGGAGCTGCCGCCGGCTGCACGGAAACCGTGACCTCCGCGTGGACGGACCGCCTCTCGGCGTCTTCCGCCTCGAGCCGGTAGGTCGTATCCCTCTTCGGCCAGACCTCCAGCTCGCCCTCGGCGGAAAGATCGGCGGAGCCCAACGCGATCCCGTCGGCCAAGAGCCGGATCGTCTTGGCCTTGGTAACCGACCATCGGAGAAGCGCCGCCTCCCCTTCCACGATGGACTCCGGCTCCACCGTGAAGCTCCGGATGCTCGCCTCGGAACCTCTGTCGCCTCCGTCCTCCGTTTCCCCACAGGCGGTACCGAAGAGAGAGCACCAGGAGCGCGAGTGCGATCCCGCCACTACGTACCGCGGCCGACATTTGCGCCATAACCCCTCCGAACGACTTTCCGAGCACAGAGAAGCTCGACACCAGAAACTCTCTCGACGTCTACGGGGCCCCCAAGGCGCTTCCATCAAAACCCCGAAGCATGACGTTGTAAAAGAGGATGCCCTCTACGGGGCGTCCGAAGCTCCGTCTGAGCCATTTTCGGCAAAGAATTCCCCGATGGTCACGCGCTGGCCGGTGATTTTTGCCATTGCTTCTACCTGATGTTACAGAATTGATTTATAGAATCGTGTGATGCGCTCGTTCGCAAGGTCCGGCTCCAGGGCGAGATCGCCACGGGAGCCCGGCAAAAAAATGGGCAGGTGGCGGATGCCACCTGCCCCGATCACACGGTGGTGGGTGCGCTTACTTGTGCTGGAAGAGGTAGGAGCGGAAGGGGAAGACGACCGGCTTTCGGAATTGCGCGGTCACGTGGGCGCTCGGGCTGCCGACGGGTTCGATCCCGATCCAGGTCTCAGCTCCCGCGTATCGATTGATCGAGGTCGTGGTTCCATCCGTCCAGATGTCTTTGAATGCGGTCACGAGGTCGCCGTTCTCCCAGAGCTGCGCCTGGAAGGTGATGCCACCCGTCGAGCCACAGCGCCTGTAATTCGTCCACTGCACGATGAGGACGCGCAGCCCTCCGATCTCCCGCTCCTCGTAGTGGAACTGCATGGGATCGGGCGACTGGGCGCAGCCCCAGTCATCCCAGAAGACCGCGTAGAACGGCGCGGCCGGGTTCGCCGTCGTGGAACGCGGCAGGGAGCTCGGCGCGAAATGCCATCCCGTAGACTGCGTCCCGAAGCGGATCCAGCCGTTGGCACTGGCCGTGACCTCGTCGACCTCTCCATCGAAGAAGGGGAGGGAGAACGAGATCGGGATCACAGCGTTTCCGCCATCGCTCTCCACCCCGGTCACGCGGGTTCCCGTCGACCGGATGTCGATGAAGCGATCCGGAGCCACGAGGTCGACGACGTAGTACTGGGTGTCGAGAATGCCCCAGGAGCCGGGCGTCCCGTTGTGCGTGCCGTCGTACGGCGACGTCGTCGCGGCGTACGCGCTCGAATTCGTCCAGCTCACCGTGCCGGTCTTCAGGACGTCGGCCGACATCTCCAGCGAGCTGCCGGACGGGATCGTCCAGTTGTTCCAGATCGTCTCGGCGACCTTGGTGCCGTTCCAGTAGAGAGCCACGTTGCCGCTCGGCGTGGTCATCTGCAGGCCCGTTCCGTAGAGGTAATCAGCCGCGAGGCCGGTCGCCGATGCTTGCGCGAAGACGGCCACCTCGCCCTTCTCCAGGAGGAAGGGCCCGCCCGTCTGGATGACGTGGCTCTGGCTGCCCATGCGGATCTCGAAGCCCTCGAGATCGACGACACCGCCGGTGAGATTGACCACCTCGAACCACTGCGGGCTACCGGCGGAGGGCGAGATCATCAGCTCAGTGATGACCAGGTCACCCGGTCGGATCACGTTGACCTCGACCGTGCGGCACTCCTTCCAGTTACCGTCGTCGATGCAGATGGTGTAGGAGACCCAGCTGTTGGGCGTGATGGTCGTCGTTCCCGAGGGCGGCCGCGGGAGGCCGTCGATCGTCACCGTGCCCGTCCCACGGGTCTGCCAGGTGAGCTGCACGCTCTGGCCCGGCATGACGTTCATCGCGCTGGCCTCGAAGACATCGATGAAGGTCGTTTGCACCTTCACCGTGACGGAGGCGGTCTGATGCCGACCGTAGCTCTCGACGTCGATCGTGTACGTGGTCGTCAGGGTGGGCGTGACGACGAGCGAGCCGCTGTCGAAATCCGTCGCCGGGACGGAGTAGCTGCCACCGTGCGAGTCGACGATGGTGATCGACGTCGCGTTCGTCGTCTCCCAGCTCAGCGTCACGGGGGTCAGGGGCGAGGTCAGCTCGATGAAATCGGTCGACGCGGTGAACGAGTCGAGCGAAAAGGGGTCGTAGACCAAGATCGCCAGATCCTT
>DATGPZ010000259.1:0-34821 GCA_035304485.1 Acidimicrobiia bacterium
CCCCCCACCCCCCCTCTGATCATCTCCCCCACCCACCCCCGCCCGGTGTGAGGATCAGGAGACGATCACCCGGCTGCACCTCCACCGTCGTCTTGGCATCGAGGAGCATCCGGTCCCCGTCACGGATCAGCCAGTCCTCGCCGGGTGCGCCCGCTTCCCCTCCCGCCAGACCCCAGGGGCCATGTCGCCGGCGCTCACCCATCAACGACAGCGTGGCGGGCTCGTCGAAGACGATCTCACGCTCGATCCCCTCTCCCCCTCGAAACTGCCCCCGGCCACCGCTTCCCCTCCGCAAGCGGGTGCGGAGGATGCGGAACGGGTAGTGGGTCTCGATCGACTCCCGGGGCGTGTTCTTGGTGTTGGTCATCCCGGTCTGGATCCCCGACTGGCCGTCGCGCCCGGGCCGTGCCCCCTGACCACCCGCCACCGTCTCGTAGTAGGCGAAGCGGTCGTTCCCTATCAAGCAGTTGTTCATGGTCCCCTGGGAAGCAGCCGGCACACGCTCGGGGGCAGCCTGAGCGAGGGCACCGAGCAGGACATCGGCGATGCGCTGGCTGGTCTCGACGTTGCCGGCGGCTACGGCCGCCGGGGGTTGGGCGGCGACGATCGAACCGGCGGGGGCATGGAAGTCCACCGGGCGGTAGCAGCCGCCGTTGGCAGGGATGGTGGGATCGGTGGCGACACGGACGGCGTAGTAGAGACAGGACCGGGTCACAGCCTCGGGAGCGTTGAAGTTGGCTTCGATCTGACGGTGGGTGCCGTCGAAGTCGGCCCGGATGTGTTCCCCATCGATCGTCACCGCCACCCGGATGGGAACGTCGATGTCGCCCCACTCCATCACGTCCGCGAACCGGTAAACGCCGTCGGGAAGTGAGCGCAGGGCGGCGAGCATCCGCCTCTCGCCGTAGTCGAGCAGCGCCCGGGCAACGGCTCGGAACCGGTCGATCCCCTCGCTCTCGACCAACTCGACGAGGCGCCGCGCCCCCACCTCGTTCGCCCCGATCTGGGCCGCCAGATCGCCTCGCCTCTCGTTCGGGGTCCGGGTGGCTCGAAGAAACGGCTCGAGGAACTCCTCTCGCCACTCGGTGCCGGATGCACACACGACAGGCGACACCACGTGACCTTCCTGCTCGAGCCGCACGGCATGAGCAGGCATCGACCCCGGTGCCTCACCACCGACGTCGGCGTGGTGCGCCCGATTTCCTACCCAAGCGACATGAGCCCCATCGACGAAAACTGGACGCACGATCGTCAGGTCGTTGAGGTGAGTGCCACCCGCGAACGGGTCGTTGACTGCGTACTGCAGATCGGGCTCGGGATCGAAACGCTCCAACACCGCCGCCACGGATGCGGGCATCGCTCCCAGGTGGACGGGTATGTGCTCGGCCTGCGCCAGCATCTCGCCTTCCGGGGTGAAGAGGGCGGCCGAACAGTCGGCCCGCTCCTTGATGTTGGGCGAGAACGAGGTTCGACGAAGGACGGTTCCCATCTCCTCCGCCACCGATGCCAGGCGGTTGCGAGCGACCTCCAGGGTGATCGGGTCGATCATGTGACGTCGACCTCCAGTGCCCCATCGCTCGCAACAGTGACCCGATCACCCTCCATGAAGTAGGTGGTGCCGGCCTCTTCCTCGACCAGTGCCGGGCCTCGGAACGTCATTCCCGCCGGCAGATCGGGTCTCCACCAGATGTCGACCTCGACGGGCTGATCGGCAGATCCGATGGCCTTCCGACTCGGGTCTGGCGGCCGGCCTTCCCGGACCTGGGGCATGTTCGACCAATCGAGTAGAGGTGACCCCTCGGCTGCCGCTCTGACGGTCACCAACTCCACCGGATCCCCTCGCCGGGCGAAGCCATTCAACTCGCGGTGGAGACCGTGGAACCGCTCGACGACGGTATCGGAGGGTTCGCCGATCTCGTACGGAACAGGGATCTCGTGGGACTGACCCCGGTAACGGAGATCGACCCGCAGGACGACGCGATCGGGTGGGCTCCCGTGGAGACGTTCATACTCTCCACTCGTCGAAGCGGAGATGGCCTCGACTTCACGCGCCATCCCATCGAGACCGAATCCGACGACACTACGGGCCCTCTCGACCCGGGGCGGCGCCATCAGCATGCCCAGCGCCGAGAACACTCCGGCGTGCGGGGGAATCACCACGCGTGAGATCCCCAGCCGACGAGCGAGAGAGGTGGCGTGGAGCCCACCCGCCCCACCGAAAGCGACCAACGCCGCCTCGCGAGGGTCGGCTCCCTGTTCGACAGACACAGCCCGAATCGCCCGTTCCATGTGGGCCTCCACCACTTCCAGGATCCCCGATGCGAGTCCGGTGGCATCGAAACCGAGCTGACTTCCCAAACGCTCCAACACGCTCCGGGCCGCATCAGGATCGAGACGGAGACTGCCTCCGAGAGGGTTGGAGGGATCGATCCGCCCCAGGATCAGATGTGCATCGGTGACCGTAGGCTCGTCGCCTCCCCGTCCATAGCAGGCAGGGCCCGGATCGGCGCCGGCGCTGCGCGGCCCGACCCGCAACGACCCTCCGGGGTCCACCCAGGCCACGCTCCCGCCTCCTGCGCCCACGGTGTGGACGGCGACCGACGGCATCCGGCATACGTAACCGTCGATCGTCCGCTCATAGGCCACTTCGGGCCGGCCGTTCTCGATCCGACAGACATCGGTCGAGGTGCCGCCCATGTCGAAAGTGATGATCCGCTGCAATCCACGCCGGCGTCCCATCTCGGCCGCCGCCACGACCCCTCCCGCCGGGCCTGAGAGGAGCAGGCCCGAGGCCAGTTCCGCGGCCTGGCCGATCTCCATCAGGCCCCCCGACGATCGCATGACCTGGACGCGGCCCACCAGCCCTTCCGCCGAGGCCGCCAGCCGGGCCAGATAGCCACCCACGGCCGGGGTCAGATAGGCATTGAGGACGGTCGTCGAGGTGCGCTCGAACTCCCGGAACTCCGCCGCCACCCGATGCGAGACACTCACCTCCGGATCCAAGTCGGCCAGAGCCGCGGCCACCCGCTCCTCGGCCTCGGGGTCGGCGAAGGAATAGGCAAACGAGACCGCCACCGCCTCGGGTCTCATGGCAGCGACCCACGCGGCGACGGCTTCCGGATCCGTCTCGCCGAGACGCCGATCGCGGTCGACGAGTGGTTGCGGCCGGTCGATGAACGGGTCGTAGAGGGAGGGTCGATCCTGACGGCCGATCTCGATCACGTCCTCGAAACCGGGGTCGGTCACGAGAACCGTCTCGGCTCCCTTGCGTTCGAGGAGCGCATTGGTGGCAACCGTCGAGCCGTGGAGCAGAGAACCTGCCCCGGATGGAGCGAGCTTCCTGGTGCCTTCGATCACGGCCCGGCTCTGATCGCGGGTCGACGACAACTTGGCGATGGTCACCCCGTCGGGAGTCCAAGCGACGCAGTCGGTGAAGGTTCCGCCCACGTCGACCGCTACTACCGCTGAATCCATCCACCGGGATCGTAAGGCTTCAGCGGGCTACCCTCATCACTGCCATGCCAGTCACCCCCGAACCGACTCCCAATCCGAACGCTCTCAAGTTCACGGTCGGCCAGCCGGTCGGTGGGCCGGCCACTTACACCTCCGGAAGCGAGGTGGACGATCCGACCGCGGCCCGCCTGCTCGAGCTGGCGGGAGTGGTCAGCGTGTTCATGACGGCCGATTTCGTCACTCTGACCAAAGCCCCGGATGCCGATTGGTCGGAGATCCAAACCGCCGCTACCGAGATCCTGGAAGAGCGCTTCGGCTGACGGCCGCCTCCACCAGGCCGTCGACACCATCGGCTATGTCCTGTGGCAAGCGGTCGATCGGGAACCAGGCCACGTCGTTCGATTCGTCGCTCAGGACCGGTCGGGTCACCGGCACCACCGCCCGGAACTGGATGTCGTAGTGCCAGGTCTCCGGTCGACAGGGAGCGGGGTGGCGCGACAGGAGCACGGGCCTCGGATCCACCCTGCCCTGCAGTCCGGTTTCTTCTTCCATCTCCCTGGCGGCCGCTCCGGCGATCGAGGTGTCGCCGAATTCCAGGTGCCCGCCAGGCTGTACCCAGAGATCCATACGCCGATGGAGGACGAGGCACACCTGGCTCGCATCGGGGGAGATCGGCAGAGCGGAGGCCGTGAAGTGTCCGGGGGCACCCTCGCGGGTCAGGGCATCGGGCGTACGGGTGAGAGCGAGCCATTCCCCGGCTTCCGGCGATTCCATGGCTCGGAGGGTGGTCACGATGTCGGTCAGGAGACTCGGATGCACGGACCGCCAGGCTAGATGTCAGTCGTCCCAGGTCTGGACCGACCAAATGACTCCAGCGGGGTCGGTCCATTCCATCGGCTCGATGGTGCGAGCCTCACGACGCGAATCCTCGAGAAGATCGTCGTCCACATCGACGGCGAGTTCGGGCGCTTCGGCGACCAACGGACCTCCGGCCACCGTCCACCCGGTGTCATCCAAGCGGGTGATCACGTCCCAGGCTTCCACGTCGAGCCGTTGATACGGGTCGTCACCCACCGCGGCGAGGCGCCGGACGAGGACCGTGATCCGGGCCAATGCCGGACTCATCCATTCGACCTCCCACGCGCCCACCCACTCGACGAACGATCGCTCTCGGTCGACCTGATCCCGGGTGAAGAAATCGGTCACATACCACTCTGCCAGGGTGGCGGCCGTGGCTTCCACGGTCCCCTCGGGGAGCGCCATCAGGTCCGCTTCGGTCCACAACTCCTCACCGACGGTGGTGGGCGTGGTCGTAGCGACGGCGAGGGTCGTGGAAGGCGCAAGCGTCCCCGGAGGGATGGAAACACTCTGTGGAAGAGTCGAGTCGCCCGCCTCCCTGGTGGTCGGCCCGATCTGTCGTCCGATCGACACTCCTATGGAGGCCAGCACGATCACTCCTGCCACCAAGTAGGCGACCCAACGCCGATCGGGTCTCGAATCGATTGAATCCCACGGGATCCGCTCGAAGATCTCGACTTCTTCCTCACTCGGCGGGTCGGACTTGTCCACGCCTCGGAACCTACGGAGTGCCGCTGGGGTCATCAAGGGGGTCGTGTGGAGAAGTGCCCGGAAACTGGATGACGATCACTATCGTTGAACGCTCATGGCTCTCAACGCTGACCCGAAACCGGGACGCTGGATCCTGCCCCTGGTGGTGCTGGGGATGGTCGCGTTCACCTACTTCTTCGTACGCGCGCTTCCTTCCGGCTCCGATGAGCAGGCCTCTGACACCACTGTTGCTGCTTCTGATACGACGTTCCCCGCCGGGGAGACCGACGGGACCACACCCGAGACACCCGACGACTCGGGCGCGGCACTGGATCCGGTGACGGCCGAGTACCTAGACGGCGTCGGAGCGATCCTCTCCGGCATGGAGGAGCTACAACGAGAAATGGCCGCGGTCAACGGTGGCTTCGATGCCGATCCCCGGGAGGTCCAATACTCGGACGCCGTCGACCGGCTCACCGCCTTGGCCGAACAAGCCGACGGCCTCGTCGAAGACCTGGATGCCCTCACACCTCCCGACTCGCTCTCGACCAACCACGAGACGATTCGCACCGCCGTCACGACCGCAGCTGCTGCCGCCGACGAAGCTCTGGCGGGCCTCCAGTCGGACGACGACGGTTCCCAGCGGCGGGACGCCGTGACCGCCTTCGACACCGCCGTCTCCGATCTCCAAACCGCCGTGGGCAATGCCCGGTCGGCGGCGGGTGTGGCCACCACGCCGACCACCGAAGCTCCCGACGACACGACCGACACCACCGCAGGAGAGGGCGAGGGAGAAGACGCCTGATGGGCGTGACCGTCGGCCCGGTCACTCCCGACAGGGCCGAGGAAGTAGCGCTCGCCATGGGCACCGCCTTCGGCTTCGACCCGGAGGCCGATCGGGTCGAGCGATTCCGAAACACCTTCGAGTGGGACCGAATGCGGACCGCCTACGACGGTGACAAGATCGTCGGCACGATCGGTGCGTTCTCGTTGGATATGACAGTTCCGGGATCGACTCTTCCCTGCGCCGGCACCACCGTCGTGGCGGTCATGCCCACTCACCGTCGCAGGGGCATCCTCCGGATGATGATCGACTCCCATCTCGACGACGCCCGTCATAGGAACGAGCCCCTGGCTGCGCTGTGGGCCTCGGATTCGGGAATCTACGGACGGTTCGGCTACGGAGAGGCAGCCTTGGGCGCGGACGTGAGGGTGGCTCGCGACCATGGCTCATTCCATCGGTTGGCGGCTCGGCCGTCCCCGATTCGGCTGGTCACGGCCGAGGAGGCCGCGGAACTCCTGCCGCCCTTCTACGAACGGGTCCGGATGTCGCGGCCCGGGTTCTTCGCCCGCTCGGACCAGTGGTGGAAGAACCGTCGCCTCCGTGACCCCGAATCGGAACGGGACGGTGCCACCGCGTTCCGCTACGCGGTGACGGAGGAGAACGGAGCGGTGACCGGATACGTCCAGTATCGCTTCAAGAGCAACTGGACCGAAGGGCACGGCGCCGGCGACGTCCGGATCCGAGAGTTGCTGGGAAGTACCGCCGAGTCCTGGGCCGGGCTTTGGCGATTCGTGCTGGATCACGATCTCACCGCTCGCATCGAAGCGTCAGAACGACCCGTCGACGACCCTCTCTTCGGCCTCCTGTCCGCTCCTCGCCGGGCTCACGTCACACTCTCCGACAGCCTGTGGGTGCGGGTGATGGACGTGAAGACCGCCCTGGAAGGCCGCTCGTATGCCGACACAGCCGGCACGGTCATCCAGGTACACGATCCAATCGATGCCTCCCTGACCAAGTGGCGCCTCGACCTCTCTCCCGAGGGGTCTCAGGTGACCCCCACCGATGCCGACGCCGAGGTCGAACTCGATCTGGAAGATCTCAGCGCCTGCTTCATGGGTCGCTCCCGATTCCGGCAACTAGCTCTGGCCGGCAGGCTGAACGGTGAGCCGTCGAACATCGCCGCCCTCGAGCGAGCCTTCGCCTGGTCGCCCGCGCCCTGGTGCCCGGAAGTCTTCTGACTTCCACATCCGGTCCATGGTTTCTAGCCCTTCGACGAGTCCGTACCGTGCGGAGTCGGGATGACGATCGAAGCAGTGGTGGTGGCCCTGGCAGCGTTCGCGATCGGGTTCTCCAAAGTCGGGATCGGTGGCGGACTGGGTCCGCTCATCACCGCCGTCATGGCCCTGGTCTTCGATCCGCAGGTCGCCCTCGCCATCCTGCTGCCGATCTTGATCGTGGGCGACGCGTTCTCGATGGCTGCCCTGTGGGGAAAGTGGGGGATGGCCGAGACGCTGGCCTTGATGCCCGGTGCGGTGATCGGTGTGGCGGCGGGAACCTACTTGATCTCGTCGATCTCGCCTCGAGGTCTGCGCCTGTCGATGGGAATCGTCGTGCTCGGCTTCGTCGTCTATTTCCTAGTACGCCCGTTGCTCTCGGCTTCGACGCGATCCGTCGACAGCAGGTGGCCGGGCTGGCTGGCCGGCTCCGCGGCCGGGCTCACGTCGGCACTGGCTCATTCGGGAGGCCCTCCGGTCACGATCTACCTCCTCTTTCGACGCCTGCAACCGGTGGCGTTCGTTGCGACGACCGTCCTCGTCTTCACGATCGTGAACTTGATCAAGGTCCCGGCCTATGCGGCAGCGGGGATCTTCGACTGGGATCTCCAGCTGCAATTCTGGTGGGTGCTGCCGCTCATACCGATCGGCACGCTCTTGGGTCGGAAGCTCGTCCACCGGATCAACCCGGTTCTGTTCCAACGGGTGATGGTCGCCTTGCTCGCGGTCGCCGGTCTGATGCTGGTCCTGCGCTGACTCCCGTTCCTCGGACGCTCACCGCCGAGCAGGTTCCAAACCCTCCAGCGCAAGACGACCGACGGCCAACGTGATCTGATCCTCGTCGACAGACTCGATCCAGTGTCCGGGAACCACCCGATCCCCGTCCAGACCCTCGACCCGTACGGTGAGATGGCTCAGATTCCCTGCACCGTCGATCGTGAGCTCCCGCACCGACCCCACCAGATCGCCCTCCGCTGACACCACCGGGGTGTGCTCGTCTATGAACGCCCTCTCCGCCGGAACGTTCACTTCCTGGACGGTGGTCCACTCCTCTTCGATCCGGTAGGGAATGGGCTCGCCGGGATAATCCGGATACCAACCGGTGGCGAGAGTCGGATATCGCCAGATCGAGGCCTCGCCCAGACGGGGATCGATCCGGTTTCGGGTCACCTGGTCGATCGGTACGAAGTGCTCGGTCTCGTAAGGTGGCAAAGACTCGACATCGACCGCTTCGGCGAGGACCGGACCGTCCTCTCCGATGTGGTCGATCAGGTCGGTCGGAACGAGTCGCCTCTCGGGGAAGACCACACCTGCCTCGACGACGATGTGGGTCACCTCCTTGGCGGCCGGGTCGACCACGTAGCTCTCGATCTCGCCGAGAGCCTCACCTGACGCCGATCGAAGCATGGCCCGACCTTCCAACTCGAACATCTGCATCGCTGTTCCCTCCTGGGCGCCCCCTACCCACGTCGGGATCAGGCAAACTCGGCTCGGTGTGCTGACCCGGTTGGCTACGAGGAGCCAACCAGATCCAGTTTCAGCCGACCAGGCCGGATTCGTAGGCAGCGATGACGATCTGAGCGCGATCTCGCAGATTCAGCTTGGTCAGGATCCGGCTGACGTGGGTCTTGACCGTCTGCTCGGCGATGAACAACGACTCGGCGATCTCGCGGTTGGACGATCCCCGGGCCACCTCCCGCATGACCTCCTTTTCCCGGTCGGTCAACATGTCGAGTGACTGGTTCGACCGACTGACCGGCTTGCGGGCGAGATCCTCGATCAGGCGGCGAGTGATCGACGGGGCCAGCAAGGCATCGCCCGATGCGACGATCCGGACGGCGTCGACCAGCACGGTCGCCGGGGCGTCTTTCAACAAGAACCCGCTGGCACCGGCTTGGATCGCCTCGTAAACGTACTCGTCGAGGTCGAAGGTGGTGAGCATCACCACTCGCGTGTGAACCTCGTCGCCAGCCAGGATCCGACGAGCCGCCTCCAGGCCATCCATCTTCGGCATACGCACATCCATGAGCACCACGTCGGGGCGCAACTCCGCGGCCAGTTCCACCGCCTCGGCGCCGTCGCCGGCGTTGCCCACCACCTGGATCCCCGGATCCGCATCGAGGAGTGCGCTGAAGCCCTCGCGCACCATCGCCTGATCGTCCACCACGAGGACGCTGATCATTGCTCGACCGGAAGGGTGGCTTCGACCACCCACCGTCCATCTGCCCTGAGCCGAGAGTCGACGCTGCCTCCTACCGCCGCCGCTCGCTCCTCCATCCCGGTGATCCCGTGCCCGGGCGCACCGGCTGGCTTCTCGGCCGGGTTCGCCACCATCAGATCGAGCGAATCGGCACCGTAGACGACCCACACTTCGGCACTCTCTCCGGCGGCGTGGCGGCTCACGTTCGCAAGACACTCTTGGAGGATCCGAAAGGCCGAGATCTCGACTGCCGGCCGGAGGGGCCTGGGTTCGCCTCGAACTGTGAGCGACACCTCCACACCCGCCTGACGGGTCGCCTCGACCAACTCGTCGATCTGATCCAGGCCAGGCTGAGGCACGCGCGGCGCCTCGTCGCTGCGCAAGACCGACAGCAGACCTCGGATCTCGTTGAGGGAATCCCGAGCCGCCTGGGAGATCTCCGCGAACTCGGCCTTGACCTTCTCGTCGAGGCCGTCGAGACGGAAGGGAGCGGTTTCGGCCCTGACCGCCACCATCGACATGTGATGGGCGACGATGTCGTGCAGCTCACGGGCTATTCGGGACCGCTCCTCGGCGCCCACCCTGCGCGCCCTTTCCAATCCCGTCAACTCCCTCTGGTCGTCGAGCGCGATGGCAGCGAGCCGCCGGCTCCGAATGGTGTCGGTCAGCAGGGCGAACAAGGCCGCCAGCGGCACGACTCCCTCGAGACCCCCGCCCATCAGGATGGCGACGACCACGGTGGCCGCAGCCCACGCCCACAGCCCGACCTCCCGGGAGTAGCTCAGACTGACCAGGATGGTCAGCACTCCCGCTCCGATGAGCGCGAAGGCCTCGATCCCGCCCATGGGCTCGCCGCCCCAAGCCAAGCCGGCCCAGAGAGCCAGGGCCAGACCGACCCTCCACCCCATGAGGAGGTTCCATCGGGCGACGAGAAACGGAACGACGGCGAGGGCGCCGACCAGCGCCGGCCAGCTGAACTGGTCGTTGGCCGCCGCCCCCGCGATCCCGAACACGGCGATCAGGAACAACCACTGGGTGACCTCCCAGTGGAGGAATCGGTGGAGGAAGGTGGGCCAGCGCGGTGCGAAGTCCCACTGCAGGATTTGCTCAGGAGTGGGTTCCATGAAGGTGGTGCGGAACCCTCTGCGCGCTGCGGTCACGACCTGGTTCTCCGCCAGGTTGCTCCAAGTCTCGGTCACGGAGACGATGGTACGAGCCTCTCCTCCCGGATTCGTCCCCCGCGAGAGTGATATCGGAGTGCACCCTCGGAGCTAGCCGTCGACCTCGCCGACACCGCGAACCGGCGAGCCGAACCCCATTGGGGGCGCCGAGCTCGGTCCTCCGTGCCATTCATTCGGCTGGAGTGGCACCTGAGAGCCAGGTCCAGAACCCCGCTTGCGCCGGATGTGCCGGCCGGTTCCGATCCATACGTTCCCGGCCATGGGCATCCACCCCCTCCCCTTCGTGGTTCGCGTCGTGGCGATCGTTTCCGCCGTCCTGGTTCTGAGCGGTTTCGGTCACCTGGTCAACAACGCATCCGCCTCGCCGACTCCCTCGACCGCCTCGAACACCGAGGACATCCCAGACGGTTTCTCGGATGTGATGGGATACACGCCCGAGCAGGAGGGAGGAGTCTGGCTGAAGCCGGAGGGCAGCTGCTCGTTCCCGATCGAGATCCATCCCCCGTCATTCGAAACCGCCTGCCGCCAACACGACCTCGGCTACGACTTGCTCAGGTTCTCGGCCGCGCGGGGCGAGCCCGTGAGCCCTGCACACCGCCTGTCGATCGACCGCCAGTTCCATCAGAACCTGCTGAAGTCCTGCCAGCACCTCGGATGCCGTCTACTGGCCCACCTCTACGGGCTCGGGGTCACTCTCAACTCGGTCAGGCAAGGCTACGGGCCCCCGACGGTCGAACCGATGCTCCCATGGGCGCTGGTGTGGGGAGGCGCGATGGTGGCTGCCATGGGACGTCCCCGGCGATGGGTGCGGTGGGCGATCGTGGAGATGGGCCCATCTCGCGTACCGGCAGTTCGCTGATTTTCGGCTAGCGACGTGGTCCCAGCGTGACGCCGACGAACGGATCAGGACTCGGAGTACACGCCGAGACGGTTGCCACTCGGGTCCGTGAATTCGAATCGGCGGCCACCCGGATACTCGTAGGGTCCGGCCGTGATGATGCCGCCTGCTGCCTCGACCGAGGAAATGGAGGCGTCCAGGTCGTCTGAGTAGAGCAAGACCAGTGGGCCGTCGGCGCTCGGTGGGGAGCCGGGATGGAGCCCACCGACCTCACCGTTTCCGTCCGGTGACTGGATGCCGGCATAGTCCGGGCCATAGTCGTTGAATCGCCATCCGAAGGCGGCTTCGTAGAAGGCCTTCGTGGCCGCCAAGTCTGTGACCCCGAACTCGATGTAGTCGATGGCGTGGTGCGTGCCCATTCCGTCCTCCTCCTGGGACCGCCCTGAGTGAGGACGGCCTCGCCGTCTTTCGAGCATATTCGGCCGAGCGGGCCCGTCACTTGTACGGCCGAGGGTTGAGACCGACGACTACAGTCCCAATCCGTACCCCCATGCCAGAGAGGAAGCCGGACGTAGTAGTCGCAGGGGCGGGAATCGCCGGGTTGGGTGCGGCCCTCGCCCTCCAGGACCGCGGTTTCGAAGTGGTGGTCCTCGAGCGTGAGGCGGAGGCGGGCGGACGCATGAGATCGGCCCAGGCTTGGGACGGCATCTGGTTCGACAGGGGTGCCGAACACCTGACCACCGCCGACGCCTTCTTCTATCTCGCTGACCGTCTCGGATTCGCCGACCAGGTGATCCCGTGGATGGGCGACACGGGGGGCGGCACCTCGTTCGAGATCGCTCGGAACGGGAAACTGCACACCTTCGACGCCGCCCGCCCACAGCGACTCCTCGGGTACGGTGCCATTCCCTTCGGCCAGAAGCTCCGATTGGTGAGGCTGCTCCCGACGTTGATCGCCCAGTATCGGCGCAATGGAGGCACCACGTTCGAACCGTGGCGGGCAGCACCGATCGACGACATGTCCATCGAAGAGTGGCTCAACCGCATCTCCCCGGACTTCCTGGAGTACGCCATGGAGCCGCTGTGGGACATAGTCGCGGGATGGGAGCCTGCCGACATCAGCCGGGCGTTCCTCGTCTACACGATGACCGCGTTCGCCAAGGCGCAGGGGATCACCCTCCGGCAAGGGACCGGGGCGGTCACCCGGGCCTTCGCCTCCCTACTGGACGTTCGGACCCGAAGCGAGGTCGATCGGATCGACATCGCCGATCACCGGGTCGAATACACCGATCTGGAGACGGGTTCCCGGCACACGATGCAGCCGGGAGCAGTGATCGTGGCACTCACCGGAGACCGGGTGGCCGGTGTCGTCTCGGGCCTGGAAGGCCCCCGGGCAGAGTTCTTCGCCGGCACCCGCTATCAGGCCCACGACCTCTGCTTCTTCAAGGTCCCCGACGGCACCGATCCCGAGGAGATTGGCCGCAGCGGTTTCCTCCCGCGGCTCGAGCATGGTGAACTCGCTCAATACGGGATGGAGAAAGTCCCGACCGACCCATCGCGGTGGGTCCTACGGGCCACCTTGAAGGGCCGGTTCGCCACCATGCTCGCCGATCAGCCCGACGAGGTCCTCGAGGCCGAGATCATGAAGCGAGTCGGCGAGGTCGCTCCCCACATCCCCCCGCTGGTCGAGGATCGCTTCATCTCACGCTGGCCGAGCGCGATCCCGATGTACACCGTTGGACGGCTGCGCCAACTCGCCGCCTACCACGCCCTCGATCCCATCCCGGGCGTCGCCTTTGCCGGAGACTATCTGTCGATGCCGTCCGCCGGCGCGGCCTACCAAACCGGACTCTGGGCAGCGGATCAGGTGGCGAGTTTCCTGGGAGGCGCCTGAGCCACGCAAGGCGCGACCAGGAGAGTCGTCGGATGCTCCAGGCCGGGTTGCCGTTGTCACCTGCTCGCCGATCCACCTCGAACCGGAGTCGACCAGTGGGCCAGCTGCGCCTGTAGGGTCGTGGCGTGATCTATCACTGGTGCCCGAAGACGGATTGGGAAGCGGCAGGCGACGAGTACCGCCCCGCGACCTTCGACGCAGACGGATTCGTGCATTGTTCCTTCCGGCACCAGGTCGAGCGGACCGCCACCGACCTGGATCGTGGCCGGGAGGGCCTGGTCCTGCTCTGTATCGATGACCGCGGCTTGCCGGTGACGGTGGAAGATTGCTACGAGGCCGGCGAAGAGTTTCCCCACGTATACGGTCCGATCCCGATCGACTCGGTGGTGGCGGTCCTACCCTTCCCTCCCCAGCCGGACGGGAGCTTCCTCCTGCCGAACGGAGTGCCGGAGTGACCGTTCAGTTGCGCGTTCCGATATAGCGTCTTCGACATGGCCAAGTACGAGGTCAACCCGGAGGCGGTGGCACGAGCCGAGGAGCTGATCGAAGCCCGGCAGTACGTCGTGCGGAGCGAATGGTCGGAGGTCCAGCCGACCGCCCAGGAAGAGAACGAGTTCCTGGAGCGACACTCGTGGGAAGAGTACGCAAAATGGCATCTCGGCCTCACAGTCGGGGCGGCCGACGAGACCAAGGCCAGGTACGCGTTCGTCTTCGGTGACTTCCGCCGTGTGCACCGAAGCGGGCTCATGGCTTGCCGCTTCCGCGCCACTCAGTGGGACCACAAGGAGATCGAGCTGGCCGCTCACGATCTCATCCAGTTGCTCGATCGCAAACGGGGATCGACCGGCTGAAGCTCAGGTCTGGATCAGCGAGAGGATGTTTCCGGCTGGGTCGCGGAACCAGGCCACCGGCCGCACCTGGGGAGAGCGGTGGATTCCCTTCTCGTCGGTGCGAGGTGGCGTGTCGTAGTGCTCGAACTCCACACCCCGTGAGGACAGCTCATCGACCGCCCGGTCGATGTTCGCCACCCGGAAGTTGAGGACCGTGTATTCGGCGGGAACGTGATTGTCCTTGGGATAGAGGAGGATCCGGGCCTTGTCGTCGAGATGTATCTCCAGTCCTGACGGCACATCGGTCCCGAGCTCCACTTTCACGACGTCCAGTCCGAGAGTCTCTGAATAGAACTGCCTGGCTCGCTCGACGTCGTCCACGGCGAAGCTGGAGAAGATGTCTGCGTCCCCGAGCATCGAAGGTCCTTTCGGCTTTCTCTCGTGCGGAGACTAACCCGGTGGTGGAATGAGAGGCTTCTGTTTCTCAGGAACCACCACTCAGTGGCGGCGCCAGCGTGCGGTCGAGCCGAGTGCGCGCCACGACTCGCCCGCCTTTCAACACGATCCGCTCTTCGGAAGCACCCCCGATGGCGTCGGCCAGGGAATCGGCTCTGATCAGGAGAAGGTCGGCGGCGAAGCCCGGGGCGACCTCGATGGGCGGGAGGCCCATGACGAAGCGGGCGCGATCCGTGACCGCCTCCAGTGCGCTCGCCAACTTGCGGTGACCGGCACTCACCAAGAGAGAGGCAGTCTCCATCGGGTCGACTCGACCTAGCGGATTGAACGGATCGCGCCAATTGTCACCACCAGCCGCTACCACCACACCTGCTGCCTCTAGCGAGTCGAGCGCGGTCAGGCCCCGGGGCCCGGCACTGCCAGCCCGGCGACCCTGCAAGTACAGGTTTGTCTGCGGCAACGCAACGACAGTGATCCCTGCTTCCGCTACCAACTGGGCGGTCTCTCGGATCTCTTCGGGTGACTGAACACCGAGGCTCACACAATGCGAGGCCGTCACGGGAAGCGCGAACGCCCGATCGATGACCTCCCGCGCCAGCATTCGCAGCGTACGACTGTCGCTGTCCGTCGTCTCATCGATGTGAAAGTCGATGCCGAGGCCGTATTCACCGGCGATAGTGAAATAGTCGTTGATGGCGCGTTCGGGCTCGGGTTCCAACCAGGGGCATCCCCCCACCAAGTCGGCTCCTGCCTCGAGGGCGGCGATCAACGACTTTCGGTGAGCGGGACCGTCCGGAGCGGTGATCTCACCGCCCAACGCCACGACCTGAATGTCGACAACCTCCCTGACCTGGTCACGGAGGCGACAGATCACCTCGACGTTGCCGGGTCCGATCTCGGCCCGACAGTCGACATGGGTGCGGATGGCTCCGTAGCCGTGCGCCACCGCCAACCCGATGGCGTGGCTCGCACGTCGCGTCACATCGGCTGCATCCATGGATGGATAGGCACTCCGAACGGCGGCGATGGCTCCCGCCAGATCCTCGGTCGGATTGGGTACCCGGTTCGAGAGGAAGGCCTTGTCGAGATGGGCGTGAGGCTCGACCGGTGCGGGGAACAGCAGATAGCCGTCGGCGGCGATCACCTCACGGATTCCGTGAGTCGAGCGTGGCACAGGATCTGCGTCGACGACCTCGGCAACAACGCCATCGGAGATCAAAATGTCTACGACATCTCCGGTTGTCAAGGTCGCGGTGGAAACCAGCGTCGACATATACTGGCAAGACATCATATTGGTCGAGGCTCGATACAGCCGCCGATCCGGTCGGGCTCGAGCATCACCCCTCGAAACATCGTGGTGGGTAGGAGGTCGGGACCCATGGGCGATATGCGAGCGAACCGAAGGAACTAACTCGAAATGACCGCCGAACCGATCAATGCGTTCGAAGCCATCTCACGTCTTGGACCGACCCAACAGGTTCAAACCAAGTTGCTCGAGGCCATAAATTCCGGGATCTACCCACCCGGGTCGATGCTTCCATCCGAACGCGTCCTCTGCGAGACCTTCGGAGTGAGTCGCGTCAGTGTTCGCGAGGCCCTCGCTGGGCTGGCAGCGACCGGGCTCATCGATATCCAGCAAGGCAAGGGCACGTTCGTGCGGAAGCGGGTCGCCGACGAGTACGCGGGACCCTTCGGGCTCTACATCGAGGCCCACCGAGACGAACTCGCCGAACTACTCCAGGTGCGTGGTGCCTTGGACGGCTTGGCAGCAGCCGGAGCGGCCCAGCATGCCGACGACGAGGCCCGGGAAGGGATCAGGGCCAAGCACGAGGCTTTCGCGAGAGCGGTCGAAGAAGACGCTTCGCCTCAGGAATTGACCGTCCTGGACATCGCGTTCCACCAGGCGATCGCCGACGCGGGCCAAGGCAGCCTCCTACCGAACCTGCTGCGAGAGCTCAACAACCTCCTGGTGGAATCACGTCACATCATGTTCGCCCGGTCGGGCCAGCCGAAGCGCTCGCTAGCGGATCATGAGGAGATCCTCCGTTACATCCTCGACAACGAACCTCAGAAGGCCCAGCGAAAGGCAACTTCTCACGTCGAGAAGATGTGGAGCTGGGTGAAGACGTTCGAGAGCACCAAGCCCATCGATTACCCCAACCCGGCAGACAGCAATTCTCAGTCGTAGAGAGAGGTGGTGACGGGGACGTCGCCCAAGAGGCCGGCACGCTCGACGATCCTTGCGGCTCGAGTCCGCGCCTCCTCGCGCAATTCCGATTCGTCGATGGTGGCGACCCGTCCGTCGCCGAAGACCCGCCGGCCAGCCACCCAGGTCTCGGAGAGACTGGCCGGACTCGCCGACCAGACGAGAGCCTGCTCGGGATCGGAATACGGCGTCCACTCGTGATGGTCGAGATCGAAGAGGTTGAAGTCGGCCCGCTTGCCCACCTCCAGCGAGCCGATCTCGTCTGCCCACCCGATCGCCTCCGCCCCTTCGATGGTCGCCATCCGGATCGCCTTGGTCGCGCCCACCAGCGTCGGGTCCCGGCGAGAGTCCTTGAACAGGCCCGCCGCGAGGTGGATTTGACGATGCAGGTTCAGGTTGCCCGCCGCGGACACTCCATCGGTGCCGAGCCCGACTTTCACACCGGCGGCCATCATCTCGGGGTACTTCCCGATATCGGTCGCGCCCTTCGCCAGTTTGAGCGAAGTCGAGGGGCAGAACGCCACCGACGTGCCATGTTCAGCGAGAAGCTCGACCTCACTGTCTCTCAGGGCGACGGCGTGGGCGAGCACCAGGTTGGGTCCCAATCCGCCGTTTTGGGCGAGCCGGGTCACGGGCCACACGCCGTGCTTCTTCTCGCTGACCTGTGACTCTTCCCAGCTCGAGGCGATGTGATAAGTGGTGCCGACACCGAGCCGCTCTGCGAGCTCCCGGGACCCGACATGGAGTTCGAGGCTGCAGGGCTCCTTGCCCTCTATGTTCACCCAGCAACGGACCCGTCCGTCTGCGTAGCCGTTCCACTTGACGACCGTGTCCTCCAATACCTCTAGCGCCTCGCGGTAGTCGGAGAAGAAGTGGTGATCCATCATCTCCTCGGACCAGCCCTTGGGAGCCTCCGCAGGCCGAACATCAGCGGCGTGACGGCCAACTATGCCTCGAATTCCGATCTTCTCGACGGCCCGAGCCGTGAGCCCGGCGTCGTTCTGCGCCCCCATGTCCAGGAAGCAAGTGGTGCCACTCCGGAGCATCTCGGCGGTTCCAAGCAGAACGCTGACCTCTTCGTCTTCGGTGTCCACGTGGGCGTAGAAAGGCTTCGCCCAATGGAACACCCAGGCACGCGTCGCCAGGACATCGGGGAATACCGCTCGGCTCAGTGACTCCGAGAGATGGACGTGGGTGTCGATGAAGCCCGGTGTCGCTCCGAGACGACTGCCGTCGATCACCACGGATGGGACCCTTCCGGCCAAGCGCTCGCGCACCTCCGACGTCGTCCCGATCTCAGCGATCTCGTCCCCCTCGATCAGAAGAGCCGCATCCTTGATCACTCGATCCCGGTCGTCGGCGGTAATGGCGAATTGCAAGTGCTCTATGAGTGTCCTGTCCATGGATCCGTCCCCTTTCGCTGCTTTCCGCTTTCCGGCCCAGCTTCAGCCTACTAATCTGACGTCAGTTGTATTACCAGATCGATCAGGAGACCCATGCAATCTCAAGTCGTCTCCCGACTGCGCCCTGAACTCGCTGACCACGACCTCGACGCCATCGTGTGCATCTCGCCCGAGAACGTGGCTTACACGGCCGGGTTCGTCGTTCCCTCGCAGCCGTTGATGCGCTGGCGTCACGCGATGACGGTCATCGACGGGGAAGGACGCACGGCTGTGGTCTGCGTCGACATGGAGGAGACGACCGTCCGCAACACCCTCGGTGACACCGAGACCGAGGTCCGGGTATGGCGCGAGTTCATCGACCACCGAATGTCGGCGCTCGTGGGTCTGCTGCGGGATTGGGGCCACGGTGACGGACGCGTGGGAATCGAGTTGGACTACCTTCCCGTGAGTGACCACGACTATCTCCTCGAAAACCTTCCGGAGTTGCGCCTCGTAGAGGCTGATTCCCTGCTCCAGGCGGCGCGTCGGATCAAGACACCACGCGAGATCGCCCTGCTCGAGCAGCTATCCCGCATCTCCGACACGGCGATCCGCGACGCCTTCGACTCGGTCAGCGCCGGATCCACCGAGATGGACTTGGCGGCGACACTCACCAGGAGGGTCTATGAGCAGGGTGCCCAACAGTTCAAGCTCATGATCGTGGCCACCGGGGAACGGAGCCAATTGCCCAATGTGGGCCCGACCACCCGGGTACTCGAACCAGGAGACATCTGCCGGGTCGAGATCTTCTCGGTGATCGACGGTTATCACGCCGGTGTTTGTCGAACGGCCGTGGTCGGAGAGCCATCCCCCATCGCCGAGCAGGTATACGCGAACTTGGTCCAGTGCAAGCACGAGGTCTTCGCTGCCATGAAACCGGGCGCCAGCTCTCGGGAGATCTACGAGCTGTTCTCGGCCACCTTCCGAGCCCTGGGCATGCCGGCGATCTCTTTCGTGGCGCATTCGATCGGAGTCAACCTCCACGAACCGCCCTACTTCGGACCCCACTCGGACCAACCGGTGGCACCTGGCATGGTCCTGGCGATGGAGCCTCTCGTGTATCAAAGCGGGCACGGATTCGGCATGCAGATCAAGGACATGATCGCAATCGAAGACGACGGAGCTCGCCTCCTCTCGGACGTCACGGACACCGACCACCTCTACCGAATCCGAGCCTGATCGGCTCACCAAAGCGTCGGATTCGAGTCGAAGTTGAGATGCTTCGTCTCGGTGAACTCGAGAAGCCCTTCGATCCCCTGCTGGCGACCGACGCCCGAGCGCTTGAACCCGCCCACCTCGGTTTCGGCATAGAAGTGGTGATAGGTGTTGATCCAGATGGTGCCGGCTTCCACCGCTCGCCCAACCCTCCAAGCGCGATCCAGGTTGCTCGTCCACAACCCACAGGCGAGGCCGAAGGTGGTGGCATTGGCCAACTCGACTGCCTCTTCCTCGGAAGAGAACGTCTGCACAGCCAACACCGGCCCGAAGACCTCCTCCGCGAGCAAGCGTGAGTCAGGAGCTACGTCGGTGATGATGGTGGGAGCCACGAAGTGACCGCGGTCGTGAGGCGCATCCTCGAGTGCTACTCCACCGGCCACGACGGTTCCATCGCGCCGGCCGATCTCGATGTAATCGAGAACGGTTCGCTTCTGGTCGGCAGAGACCAGCGGACCCATCTCGGTTGATGGATCGAGGCCATCGCCGATCCGCAAGTCCTTTGCCCGCGCCGCCATGCGATCGATGAACTCATCGTGGATGGAGTCTTCGACCAGCAAACGACTTCCCGCGGTGCAGATCTGACCCGCGGCCGAGAAGATGGCGTTCTCCGCTCCCGCGATCGCCTTCTCGAGATTGGCGTCTGCGAACACGATGTTGGGTGATTTGCCCCCTAGCTCCAGCGAGACCTTCTTGAGACCTTCGGCGGCACTCTTCATGACGTTCACTCCCGTCGAAGAGTCTCCGGTGAAGGCGATCATGTCGACGTTGGGATCGGTGACGAGCCTTTCGCCTACGGTCGAACCGGGACCCACCACGGCCGAGACGATCCCTTCGGGGAGTTCGTCGTCGCCGATGAGGCTCAGCGCCGACAGCACTATCGCCGGGGTGAGGCTGGCGGGCTTGACGATCACGGCGTTGCCTGCCGCCAGCGCTGGTGCGATGGCGCGGATCGTGAGATTCAAGGGATAGTTCCAGGGCGTGATCGCTGCGACGACCCCCACCGGCTCGCGAAGCACCACCCCGTGCACGCCTTCCTTCAGGGCCATGGAGCGACCGTAGATCGCTCGTGCGAGGCCGGCGTTGTACTCGATCATGTTGATGCAGCTGGCGACTTCGCCCCGTGCCTGACCGATGGTCTTCCCCTGCTCGCGGGTCAGGAGTTCCGCCAATCGCTCCGAGTCGGCTCGGATCCGTTCCGCCCATCGGAAGAGCACCCGGGCGCGGCGAGCTCCATCGTTACGCCAGCCCCCTATATGGGCTGCTCGCCGAGCGATCTCGCAGGTACGGGAGACATCGTCAGCTGTCGAGAGCTGGACCTTCGCCACGAGTTCACCGGTGGCGGGATCGTAGGATTCGAGCTCGTCACCAGCCGAGGCGATCAGAACAGGGTGAGATCGGGAATCGAAGTCGAGCGGCTGCCAGGCGGCTCGGGTGACGGAACTGACCACGAGCGGATTCTCCTCCACTGGACTGACGTATTATATGTTGATAGGGTAGCAAACGTCCGAGACCATGAGGGCGCGCTCGTCGTTTGCCGTCTAGCCGGCGAAGGGAAGGAGCAGTCACAGATGCCGTTCGTACACGTCCACATGTGGGAGGGGCGGACCGTCGAGCAGAAACGCCAGCTCACCAAGGCGATCACCGACGCCATGGTGGAACACGCCGGCGCCAATCCTGACGGGCTCCACATCGCCATCTCCGAGTATCCGCTCGAGAACTGGGCACGCGCCGGGGTCCTCGGCGTGGACAGGAAGGACAAATGAGCGCACTCGACGGCGTCCGCAAGTCGAACGCCGCCCTCATCGTCATCGACCCCCAGAACGCTTTCATCCATCCGGATGGCACCCTCGGCATCTCCGGCGTGAACGTCGAGCCGGCCCAGAGAACGGTGCCGGTCATCCGTCGTCTGGTCGAGCGGTTCAAGGCGGCAGGGCTGCCAGTGATCTGGACCCGTCAAGTCCACATCGATCCGGATGCCTCGCGAGCCAGAAAGGTCCTCGGGTCGCACACACAGAAACGTAAGCGAGTATCCGCTCTCGCCAACACCTGGGATTCCGAGTTCGTCGAAGAATTGGCGCCCCTGGCCGACGACCCTACCTACGTGATCGTAAAGCATCGGTTCGGCGCCTTCTATGAAACCCGTCTGGACGCGCTCCTGGCGATGCTGGGAACCCGCACTCTATTCGTCACCGGAGTCACTGCCAACGCGTGTGTAGAGACGACCCTACGTGAGGCGTACCTGCGGGACTACGACACCGTCGCCATCACCGACGCCATAGCGGCGGTTCGTTCCGAGTGGACAGACACCACCCTGGCCGTTTGGGCCCACTACCTGACCACGTTGTCCAACGAAGAGGAGGTGACGGCCTGGCTCGATTCTCGAGATCAGCCCGAGGTAGGTCGTCTCCACCACCTGCTCCTCGAGTGCAACGACTTCGCCGCGTCAGAGCGCTTCTACCTCGAGACTCTCGGCTTCGAGTTGAGAAAGCGGGAGTCGTTCCGTGACGGTCGCCCTTTCCTCAACACCGAGCAGGGGTTGGGCTTGGTCCAAGCTGCCGGTGACGTTTCCAGAGGCACCTTGGAGCACCTCTGCTTTGCAGCAAAGGGCGTAGACGCTATCGCCGAACGGGCACGCGAAGCCGGCCACCGAATAGTCCGTGGACCGGGTCCGGGACCGTACGGACACACCGTGTACATCGAAGACCCTGATGGCAACGAGGTCGAGCTGTTCGAGACGACGTGACAGGGAGTGAGAAATGCAGATAACGGAAATCAACGTCCACCTCGTCAAGCTCCCACCCCGACGCGATCACAACTGGGCATCGAAGATGAACACGCCTATTGGGCACCACGCAATCGTCGAGGTCGTTACCGATGAGGGCATCATCGGGTGGGGCGAAGCACCGGCCGGACTCACCTGGGGTGGCGCACACGGGCGCTACTTCGGGGAGTCTCCTGAGACGGTTCGGGAGGTGATCGACAACTACCTGGCCCCGAATCTCATCGGAATGGACCCGACCCAGATTTCCGTGGTCCACGCCAAAATGGACAAGGTCGCCAAAGGCAACTTCTACGCCAAGGCCGCCATCGACATCGCCTGCCACGACATCACCGGCAAGGCATTGGACGTTCCGGTGAGCACTCTGCTCGGTGGCGCGCACCGTGATTCCATCGAGGTTACGCACTCCCTCGGGATCATGGATCTCGAGCAGTGCTACACCGAAGCCGAAGCGGCTGCGGCTGAAGGTGCCCTCACTTTCAAATGCAAGACCGGACTGGATGCCGAGCGCGACGTCACCCTAGTCCGGGAATTGCGACGGATCCTCGGCCCCTCCATCAAGATCCGTGTCGACGCCAACGAAGGGTACGCGTCGGTGCACGAGGCGGTGGAGACCACCCGACGACAGGAAGAGCACGACATCCTCCTGTGTGAGCAGCCGGTGGCCGGGACGGTCGGGCTCAGCCGGGTTGCCGCCCGGATCGAGTCCCCCGTGATGGCGGACGAGTCGGCCTGGACCGTGCACGACGTACTCGAACTGGACCAGCTAGATGCTGCCGCCTGCATATCGCTCTACGTCACCAAGCCAGGCGGACTCTATCGGGCTCGGCAGGTCGGGGATGTTGTCCAGAGCGTGGGTATGTACTGCGACATAGGCGGCTCGATCGAGACCGGAATCGGCAACGCTGCCAATCTCCACTTGGGTTCCGCCACGCCGGCCGCCATTCTTCCCAGCGTCTGCCCCGTTTCACAGCCAGAAGGTTCCGACGGTCCAGATATCGCTGGTGTCTATTACGTCGACGACCTCATCACCGAGCCATTCCGCTTCGAGGACGGGCGGGTATACACGCCTACCGGGCCGGGTCTCGGAATCGAAGTCGACCGAGAAAAGCTCGAGAAGTACGCCGTATGATCGCAGTCCTCGGCGGCGGCGCCGGAGGCCTCTCGAGCACCGTGGAGTTGGTGAAGGCAGGCCACACCGTCCACCTCTGGAACCGCAACCTGGCCCGCTTCGATCCTTATCGAGCGGAATGCGCCATCCCGTACCGCGGAGTGTTGGGATCCGGCCGGGTGGAGCCGGCGTTGATGACCGACGACCTGCGAACTGCCCTCGAAGGAGCGGAGGCAGTGGTCGTGTCCCTGCCTTCGATTGCGCATCCTCGCCTTTTTGCGGATCTCGCTGCCGAGAGGTGTGATATTCCGATCGTCCTCAACCCCGGCCATACCGGCGGCGCGCTCCACCTGCGCACCGCGTTCGCCTCGGTCGGGGCTCCGGTGCCACCGGTCGTGGAGTTTTCGACCCTCACCTACGTCGCCAGAGTCGACGGGGATGGGACCGTGAACGTGACGTCGCGAGCCGGCCGTGTCCACGCAGGTGCGCTTCCGGGAGGAACCGAGGCCCTAGACTGGGCCAAGAGGCTGTTCCCGGGGGCCCAGGCCGCTCCAGATGTGCTGGCGTCGAGCCTGTCCAACATCAACCTCGTGCTCCATCCCCCGGGTGCCATCCTGGGAGCGGCATGGGTCGAGGCGACCGGAGGCGACTTCACCTTCTACGTCGACGGCGTGACGCCGGGAGTGGCACGTCTCATAGAAGCACTCGATGCGGAGCGCCTGCAGGTGGCCGAATCGTTCGGGCACCACCTACCCACTCTTCTCGAAGAGATGAGTTCCGTGGGCACCGTCGACCCCGAGGCTGCGGCTTCCGGCCACACCCTGGAGGCGATACGAGGTGGGGAGGCGAACAAGGCCATTCGGGCGCCCGACTCGCTCCAACACCGGTACTACGTGGAGGATTTCGCTTTCGGCTTGTTGCCTTTCACTGCACTGGCGGTCGTCGCTGGGGTCGATGTGCCCGTCGCCGAATCCCTCCTCAAGGTGGGAGAGGTGCTTCTCGGCAGCGATTTGACCGAGAGGGGCCTCAACGCCAAACGTCTCGGCATCGACGGGCTCACCCGCACTGCGCTCATGGCATCGGTACGTACGGAGACGACATGACTTTGGATCTATCCCATCGCAAGATCGCCGTGGTCGGCGGTGACGCTAGGGAGCAGGAGATCGCACGGCTGGCAGCCTCCACCGGAGCGACCGTCACCGCCTACGGCTTTCCGTGGCCCGCAGAGGGGATCCCGGGGGTGGAGCTGGCGACCTCCCCGGAGGAAGCGATGCGAGGAGCCGACTATGCCCTCTTTCCCATTCCGGGCCAAGCCGACAACGGCGATCTCTTCGCTCCCCACGCTCCCGCACCGATCCGCCCGAATCGCGAACTGCTCTCGGTGATGGCCCGACCGGCCGCGATCATCCTCGGTTGGGCAAACGATGAGCTCAAGGCGACTGCCGAGGAGCTCGGCATCTCCCTGAGTGAGTACGAGAGTGATACCGAGTTGATGCTCTTGCGTGGTCCGGCGATCGTCGAGGGCGCCATCGGCCTGGCGATCGCCAATACCGAGGTCACCATCCACAACAGCGACGTCCTGGTCGTTGGTCACGGAAACATCGGCCGCCTCCTGGCCCGTACTCTCGTTCTGTTGGGTGCTCGGGTCCGGGTAGCCGCTCGTAATCCGGTGCAGCGTGCCGACGCGCTCACGGCTGGATGTATCCCGCACCCGCTCGAGGACATCCCTTCGATCGCACCGAACACGAGCATGCTCTTCTCGACCGTGCCGACCCGGCTCATCGACGAGTCGACCCTTGCCTTGCTACCCGCCCGCAGTCTCGTCATGGACCTGGCCGCCCCTCCAGGGGGAATCGACCTGGAAGCGGCCGACCGGCTCGGTCACCGGGCCATCTGGGCGCGAGGTCTGGGACAGCGGGCGCCGGTGACGGTGGGGAGGAGTCAATGGGGAGGAATCGAGAAGCGGATCCAGGAGCTGGAGAAATCCCGATGAAGGCAGATCTCGTTGTCACCGGTGGCCGACTAGTCGACCACCGGACTGATCAGTATGGAGCGATCGCGGTGGCGGACGGGCGTATCGTCGCGATCGGCGACGAGTCCGCCATGCCCGATGCCTCGGAGCGAATCGACGCCACAGGCATGGTGGTGATGCCGGGTGTGGTTGATCCCCACTGTCACCTCGGCGTCGACTTCGGTTACGACGAGGACATGCGTACTGAAACCGCTGCCGCGGCTCGGGGTGGCGTGACAACCATCCTCCTCTACGCCCGAAACCTCAACGGCCCCTACGTCCCCTACTACGCCGACCGGCGGAAACGAGGAGAAGCCGCCGCCGTGATCGACTTCGGCTTTCACTTCGGCATCCAGCGTCCGGAGCACGTGGACGAGATCCCAGAGATCGCCGAGCATACGGGTGTCCAATCGTTCAAGTGCCACATGGGCTACGAGCCCGGTAATTCGATCGGCATCGTCTCCTCGACCGATGACTGGGTGTTCGGGGCGATGCGGGAGGCTGCCAAGCTCGAGCGGGGCGTCGTCTCGGTGCATTGTGAGAACACCCACCTCGTCGGGATGCTCAAAGAGGAAGCGATGGAGTCGGGGCGGGAAGGCCTGGCCGCCTACTCCGAATCGCGCCCTCCGTTCGTGGAGGAGGAAGCGATCGCCCGCATGATCCGGTTGTCGGAGGTGACGGGGTGCCCGCTGTATGTCGTCCACACCACCGTTGCCAACGGCCCGCGCATGGCGGCCGAGGCGCGGCTTCGCGGGGTCGACGTCACTATCGAGACGTGTCCTCACTACCTGACCCGGACCGCCTACGACGATGATCTGGACAACACCGCCAAGATCTCACCGCCCCTGCGTGACCGCGAGCAGCTGGATGGCCTATGGGAGGGAGTCCTCAACGGTGGAGTCGGCTCGCTCGGCACCGATCACGTCCCATTCCGTAAGACTGGCGGCGACATCTGGCACGAGAAGCCCGGCGTGGTCACCTTTCCCTGGGAGCTGACATTGATGCTCCATTTCGGGGTCCACGAACGCGGGCTCTCTCTGTCCCGGCTGTCTGAGCTGAACTCGGCCAATCCCGCCAAGCGATTCGGATTGTTCCCCAAGAAGGGCACGCTCGGCATCGGATCGGATGCCGACCTGGTCATCGTCGATCTCGACAAGACCGCACGCATCGAGCACGATGGCAAGGGAACATGCCTGTACGAGGGCTGGGAGACCCGCGGCTGGCCGGTCACGACCATCTCCCGAGGCGAGGTGGTCTTCTCGGCCGACGAACCCGACCGTGAGTTCCGTTACGGACGCGGCCGCTGTGTCACGGTGCCGGCCGAAGAACGAGCTGATTGGGTGGTGGGCTGATCGGAACCGTGACCTCCACCCCGCCGTCACGCCGTGAGGGCGGCATCGGCGGTGATCTCCGTCCCGGAAATGTAACTCGAGGCGTCGCTGGCGAGGAACAATGCGATGGCAGCGATCTCTTCTGGTCGAGCGACCCTGCCCATCGGGATGTTCGCCGCCAAGGACTTCAACGCCTCGCGGCCACCTTCGATCATCGGGGTGTCCACCACCCCCGGAGATATGGCGTTGACCCGGATGTTGTGAGGGGCGAGCTCGTAGGCGGCCACCCGTGTCATCCCGCGGACGGCCCACTTGCTGGCAGCATACGCAAACGGCTGTCCTCCACCCTTCATGCCCGCCACTGAACAGATGTTCACGATCGATCCCCCACCCGCCGCCTTCATCCCGGGCACCACCGCCGCCATTCCCAGAAAGACGCCCGTCTGGTTGATGGCTACCACTCGCTCATAGTCGGCCTTCGAGGTCTCGAGAAGACCGCGGGCGAGCCAGACGCCTGCGTTGTTGACCAGAATGTCGATACTCCCGAAGTCTTCCGTGGCCGCGGTGACAGCATTGGTCCATGAGGCTTCGTCAGTGACGTCTAGCTCGACGAACAGGGCTTCCGATCCGAGGTCCGCAACCACCTCGGCACCCTGTGACGAGGGAAGATCCGCCACTACCACCCGGGCTCCGTGCTCGATGAAAAGGCGGGCCTCCGCTGCCCCCTGGCCACCCTTCGAACCCGCCCCCGTTATCAAGGCGACCTTGCCCGAGAGGTCCATGAGGTCTACCACCATCGATACTCGTCCAACAGACGGTGGATGGCGCCTACGGCGTTGTCGGGGTTTCCATCGCTCGGCACGACCTCGAATGTGAGCGTGCCGTCCCATCCGGCGTCTTTGAGCACTCCCAGGAGAAACCCCATGTCGATCTCGCCCACACCCGGCTCGAACCGACCTGGCACCTGCGCCAGGTCGACCCGCACGAGTTGGTCGAGACAACCCACCAGGCTGTCGGTCAGCCGGCCGTAGTTGAGTTGTTGGTGGAAGGTGTCGAACACCATTCCCACCTCGTCGCGACCCAATTCACGCACTAGAGCAGCGGTCTTGTTGACATCGTCCCAGAGGTAACCCGGAAGGAACACGTTGTTGAGATGCTCCAGCACGATCTGGACACCAGTTCCCTTCGCCAGGTCGGCAGCCTTGTCGAGTGCCTCCAGGCAGGCTCCCATCAGGGCGTTGTGGGAGAGAGGGGGTGCCGGCACGACGACCCCGCCGGGCCGGATGGCATTGGAGAAGACGTGCAGGTGGCGAGCTCCCTTCTCGACCGCTACTTCCAGGTTGGTTTTGAACTCCTCGAGAACCTCGGACTGTGCCTCGGGATCGCACAGCGCCGTGTCGCGCGTCCCGAAGAACCCGTTGATGCCGATCCCCGTCTCGGAGCAGACCGCATGGACGGCGTCGATGTCGCTGTTGCGCCAGTCCCACAGGTCGACCAGGTCGAACCCTGCGTCGGCAGCTGCCCTCACCCGGTCGGCAAACGGGAGGGATTCCCACATCAGCTGTATGGAGATCGAAACGAGCATCAGTCACCTAGGCAGGACCCATAGATGCGCCGCCGTTGACCAACATCGTCTGGCCAGTGATCAGCCTCGCCTCGGGGCCGGCGAGGAAAGCGACGGCAGTGGCGATATCGTCGGGAATCAACGGTTCTTTCAAGCACTGACCTTGTACCACCTGCTGGCGGTACTCATCGGCGATGGTTGCCGCTGTCAGCTCGGTAGTGACGAGACCGGGCGAGACCGCATTCACGGCGATTCCGTATGAACCCAATTCCCGAGCCATGGAGCGAGTCATACCGACGACCGCAGCCTTCGACGCGACGTAGTGCATCAGGTCGGCCATTCCGAAGGTCACGACGTTGGACGCGATGTTGACGATTCGGCCCCGGCCGGCCTCGCGCATCGGCCGCGACACAGCACGCGTCATGAGGAAGACAGATCGAGTGTTGACCGCAACCACCTTGTCCCACTCGGCGGCGTCGATCTCCCAGAAGGGGCGTCGCTCGATGCCGGCGAACAGCCCCGCATTGTTCACCAGGATGTCGATCTGTCCGTGCTCAGTCAGGACTTCACCGACAGCGGATTCCACTGCAGCCTCGTCTATGACGTCGAGCTCTCGGTAGGAGGCCTTACCTCCCGCCTTCTCGATCGATGCCACCGTCTCAGTCGACGCCGCCAGATCGAACGAGACGACCGTGGCTCCTCGTTCGGCCAGGACCTCGCAGATCCGCCGCCCTATGTTGCGGGCGCCTCCGGTGACGATGGCTACCTGCCCTTTCAGTTGCTCAGCCAATTGCTTCCTCTCGGTACTCGCCCCTCCGAGGCGGACCTCGGAGGAGCGAACGCTTTCGGTCAGCTGTCGAGCGAGATGCTCGGGTCGATGAACTCGTTGGTCACGATCTGATCGGCCGTCACGGTGGGATCGAAGTTCTCCGAGCCCTCGAAGAGCGGAACGAGAAGGTCGATGACCCTCTGGGCGCGCTCCAAGTCGTAACTTCCGAGCGTCCCGTCGGGGCTGTTCTGGACCAGGCCCAGCTCGAGGCTGAGACGATGGGCCTCGGCATTGAGCTCTTCGGAGAGCTCCCAGAAACTGTCGAGGGCCTCGACGATGCGAACCAGCTCCCGGTTGAGTGGTTCGGGATCGTTGAAGTAGTCGACCTGAGCCTGCTGGAGGGCCGGGACGAGAAGCTCGAAGCACTCCCGACGTTCCTCGATCTTCTCGGGACGGGCCGCGTACAGCTGCGGGTAGATCTCGAAGCCCGAGTCGTGAACGAGGAAGTAGTCGACGGGTTTCATCCACTCGGAGATGACGTTCTCGTACCGGTAGACCTCGTTGGTGACGAAGCCCTGCTGCACAACCGGCTCCGCCACGAAACGGGCGGGTGAACCGTCGTACGAACCGTCCAGCTGGTCCTCGCGTAGAGCCCCGATACTCACCAGGTAGTCGATATAGCCCTCGGAGCCTTCGAAATACAGGACGGTGGCATCGGACTCACCGATGTCGGAGAACTCCTCGAAGTCGTAGGTGGCGGGATCCCACATCAGCATCAGCGGGGTCTTGTTCATCACCGACACGACTCCAACGACCGGGAAGTTGCCGAAGTTCTGGACGGCGTCGTCCTGATCGACGAAACCCAGATCGATTTCGGGGTTCTGATAGATCAGCGAAACATCCGGCTGGAATCCTTGAAACGGGCCTCCGGCACGGATCTCGAGCGTCACACCCGTGTCACCGATCTCATTGCTGTAAATGCCTGTCGAAGCGTCGATCTCGCCGCCGATTCCGGCCAGCTGGTAGGCCGCCGCGTGCTCGGCCTGGGGGAACCAGTCGGTTTGGATCACGATGCGCTCACCGCAAGCGGCGAACCAATCGGCTTCGGCTTCCTCGCCACCGGTCTCGTCAGGTGCGCTCGTTTCGTCGGGGCTGGATGCCGTGGTCTCGGTCGCCTCGGTGTCGGATGTTGAGGCTGATGTCGTTTCGGGAGCCTCTGCTCCGGTCGTCGTAGTCGCGCCACCGCTGTCGCAGGCGACCAACGCCATCAACAAAGCGATGATCAGTATCAGTTTCGGCCGCATGGCTTCTCCTTGTCTATTGCATTGCCTCGAAGGCGATTCCTTCCCCGCGTGAACAGGTGGGTCATGTCGTCCCTCGTCCCGTGTCCAGCCACTTTCGAGTCACGGCGTGGTCGAGGAAGCTGAAACCCCAGAACACGACCACTCCCAGCAAGGACGACCAGAAGATCGCGCTTATGAGCATCTCTGAACGCAGAGAAGCTCGATAGATATCGAGCAACCGACCGATTCCGGGGGCTCCTTGACGGAAGAAGAACTCAGCGACGATCGTGCCGATGACCGAAAGCCCTGCCGAGATCCGGAAGCCCGTGAAGATCGCCGGCAGAGCGTTGGGCAGCTGGAGTTTGACCAGGCGCGTCCACCGCCCGGCGTTGTGGAGCGAGAACAGGTCGTGGAGTGAGCGATCCACCGACAGGAGGCCGAACAGAGTGTTGGTGATGATCGGAAAGATGGCGATCATCACCACCACGATCACGCGGCTGTTGAAGTTGAATCCGAACCAGAATCCAATCAGAGGCACGAGCGCCAGAATCGGGATGGTCTGGACCACGACGGCATAGGGGTAGAGCGACCGCTCGATCCATTTCGCCTGGCTCATGAGGATGGCCAGTGTCATACCGATGACGATCGCGACCACCAGCCCCACCATCGAGACCCGAAGGGTGTCCCACAACGCAGCCAACAGCTCGATGAGGTTCTCGGACTGCATGAAACCGACTTGCACCACACGATGCGGAGGCGGGAGCAAGAAACGTCGGGCCGGATCCAGGAATACGTAGCTGATGAAGTACCAGAGCCCCAGGAACACGCAGAAGGTGATCAGGGGCGGAAAGACCTGGGCCAGGCGCCTGCCCCAAGTCGTGGCGGGCTTCGCGTCCCCCGGAGGCACGGTCCGGACCGTCGGGTCCGCGGTAGAGGTGTCGTCGAGGGCCGGACGAGTCACGAGGCACTCCTGAGGGCGTCGGAGACTTGACCGGCGAGATTGCTGAATGCGGCATCGAATCGAATGTCGGTATCGCGGGGATAGTCGAAGGGCACTTCGAACTCGGCCACGATCCGACCAGGACGGGCGCTCATCACGAGGACCCGGGTCGAGAGATAGACCGCCTCGTACAGGTTGTGGGTGATGAATACGGTCGCGAACTGCTGGCGCATGAAGAGCTGCAGGAGTTCCTCATTCAGCTTCTCACGGGTGATCTCGTCGAGCGCGCCGAATGGTTCATCGAGCATGAAGAGGGGCGGCTTCAAGGTGAGGGCCCGAGCCAGGGAGACGCGCATCTTCATCCCGCCCGACAGCGACTTGGGATAGTGCTTTTCGAACTTCTCGAGCCCCACCAGCTCCAGCGCCTCCTTGGCGGCCCGGCGACGCTCCTCCTTCGAAAGATCGTGGAGTTCTCCGAGCAGCTCCACGTTGCGGATGACGGTCCGCCACGGAAGGAGGGTCGCGTCCTGAAACACGTACCCGAGATTGACGGGTGCTCGGTGGACCTCCCCCGAGGTCGTACGTGTCAGGCCTGAAGCAATACGCAGCAACGTCGACTTTCCGCATCCCGACGGCCCCACCACCGTCACGAACTCCCCAGGGCAAACCGAGAACGAAACGTCCCTCAACGCCTCGGTCCCGTCAGGGAACACTTTGGAGACGCCTTGAAAGGAGAGAACAGGTTCCGAGGCCGTGCTGGGAGGGCTAGTGCTCACGTCCTGCCCGCGATCAATCGTACGCACGGGTATCGACCAACTGGCATGACCTCATACCTTTCGGAGTATACGATTCGCTCGCAAAGAGCGTCAAGCAAAGATAAGACATCTTGCCAGGTAATTTTCACGAATTTTGCTGGAGATACTGGGCGTAGTCGTCCTCATCATCTGCCAGCACCATCAAGTCGGCCCCGCAGTCGACCGTCGTTCCCACGGGGTGGAGCAGCGCCGCCACGATCCCATTCGCCGGAGCTTCGAGATCCACCTCGATCTTGTCGGACGAGACGACTCCGATCACATCCCCCTCAGCCACCCTGTCGCCTGGCTCTACCCGCCATTCCTCGATCGTGCCACTCTCCATCGTGACCCCCCACTTCGGCATCGGATACGTGGTCGCCATACCTAGTCGCTCCTTCCATCGTCCACGATCTGTCTGACTTCGGCGACGATCCGATCCACTCCCGGCAAGACGGTGTTCTCGAGTTCCGGCGCGTAAGGAATGGGAGCGTTCTGGGCGCCGATACGAACCACCGGCGCCTTCAAATCCCCGAAGCACTCTCGTGCGGCCCAGGCCGCGATCTCGGCCCCGAATCCGCCCCGCACCGGCGCTTCATGGGCGATCACCAGGCGTCCTGTGCGTCGGATCGATGCGGCCAAGCCTTCGTAATCGAACGGAACCAGCGTCCGGGGATCCCAGACCTCACACGAGATGCCCTCCTCGGCCAATCTCTCCGCCGCCTCCAGTGAGTGCTGGAGAGTCCGCAGGTAGCTCACCATGGTGACGTCGGTTCCTTTGCGATGCACTCGTCCCTCCCCGAACGGGATCGGATCTACCGGTACGACATCGCCCGCCGGCCCGCCCCGGCCTCCATAGAGCAGCTTGTGTTCGAAATACACCACGGGATCCGGATCCCGAATGGCCGTCAGCATCAAGCCCTTGGCATCGGTGGGTGTACCTGGCGCGACCACCTTGAGCCCGGGGACGTGTGTGAACCAGGCCTCCAGGCTCTGGGAGTGCTGTGCCGACGTCGCCCCGCCTGTGCCGGTGACGATGCGAACTACCATGGGAACCGAGAGCTTGCCACCGGACATGTACCGGAGCTTTGCCGCTTGGTTGACGAGCATGTCCATGGCCAAGGTCACGAAATCGCCGAACATGATCTCGGCGATCGGCTTCGCACCCAGAAGCGCCGCGCCCACCGCGGCTCCTACGACCGCCTCTTCGGAGATAGGCGTGTCCCAGATTTGGTTTTCCCCGAACCGTTCCCACAGACCTTTGGTGACACCGAACACGCCACCCGAAGGCCCGATGTCCTCGCCGAGGAGGAACACATCGGGGTCCCGTTCCATCTCTTCCGCCATCGCCTGGCGGATACCGTCTGCGTAGGTGAACCGAGTCATCGGAGAGCCACTCCTGCAAAGTCATCGACGAACACGTCGGTAGTGGAGTCGGAGGGGTCGGGATGGGGCTGTCTCTCGGCCCAGGCGGCAGCAGCGTCGAGTTGTTCCTCCACCGACTCTTGCAACGCCTCCAGATCGGCATCGGTGAAGCCGATTTCGTCCGCCAGGCGACTGGCGTAAGTGGTGATGGGATCCCGCTCCATCCAGTGGGCCACTTCCTCTTCCGGTCGATACCTCGCCATGTCACCTTCGAAGTGCCCTCGATGGCGATATGTCTTGGCTTCGATGAGGGTCGGGCCTTCCCCGTTCCGAGCCCGGGCCACCGCCTCCCTCGTGGCTAGGTGAACGGCTTCCACGTCGTTGCCGTCAACGACCGTCCCGACCATTCCATAGGCCGCCGCCCGATCAGCGATATCGGTGATCGCCTGATGTCTGTCTTGTCGCGTGAATTCGCCGTAGAGGTTGTTCTCACATACGAAGAGGACGGGGAGCTTCCAAAGGGCCGCCAGGTTCAGGCTCTCGTGGAAGGCGCCCTGATTCGTGGCTCCGTCTCCGAAGAACGAAACCGCCACGCCATCGGACCCTTTTCGCTTGAGTTGAAGCGCCGCACCCGTCGCCAGTGGAATCCCAGCTCCGACGATCCCGTTCGCTCCGAGGAAACCAAGATCCACGTCGATCATGTGGAGGGAACCACCCTTACCTCGGTTGTATCCGGTGGTGCGGGCATAGAGCTCGGCATACATACGGGCCGGGTCCGCTCCCCGAGCGAGCATGTGGCCGTGACCGCGATGGGTCGAGGTGAGCACGTCATTGGGCCCCAGCGCGCTACAAACCCCCACCGCCACCGCCTCCTGACCGATACACGGGTGGAGAAATCCCGGAATGAACCCCCGAGCCCTGAGGCGCGCCGCTTTCTCCTCGAATCTCCTGATGAGCATCATGCGGCGCAATGCGTCGATGCGCTGATCGGGTGTCCAAGGTTCGCTGGCCATCATCGCCTCCTGAGCTGCCGAGTCATCATACATGTTACCTTTTGGGGGTCGCCCAGGAGGCTGCAGTTCGGAGAAGGGTTCTCGACGAACAAGAAGAGGCGGCACCCAATTGGGTGCCGCCTCTTTCTGTGTGGTCGCTCGGCGTGAGCAGCCGGCCCGGCTATCGCCGACCTAGATGTCGTAGTAGAGCGAGAACTCGTACGGGTGCGGGCGCAGGCGAATCGGATCGACCTCGTGCTCCCGCTTGTAGTCGATCCACGCCTTCACCAGGCCCTCGGTGAACACGCCGCCCTGGAGGAGGAACTCGTGATCCTCTTCGAGTGCGTCCAGAGCCTCGGTGAGGCTGGAGGGCACAGCCGGCAGGTTGGCCAGGTCCGAAGGCGGCAGGTCGTAGATGTCCTTGTCGACCGGGTCCGGCGGCTCGGTCTTGTTCTGGATCCCGTCGATCCCGGCCATGAGCATCGCCGAGAAGGCGAGGTAGGGGTTGGCCGACGGGTCGGGGCAGCGGAACTCGAGCCGCTTTGCCTTTGGGCTCTGGGA
>DATGPZ010000260.1:0-19002 GCA_035304485.1 Acidimicrobiia bacterium
AATGTTTCAGCCGAGACGCGGCAGCCAGGCGGTTCGAATTCAGACGCCACTCGATTGGGAGACTGACGCCGGAGGAGATCGCAACTTTCGAATGCAGTTGCACGGCTGGACGATGTTCCATCCGGTGATGAACGTATTCGACAGTTTGCGAGACAAGCGTGCGGCTGTCGACTATTTGCTTGAGGTCGCGGCGGACTGGTGGAGTCGATATCGCGACGACCCCGATGACGTCGTCACTAGTCGTACCCCCGATAGTTACGCGTGGTATGACATGTCCGTCGGAGTTCGCGCCTTGATTCTGGCGTTCTTCTCAAACCGTATCAGCTACTTCCGCATCGACTTGCCCTCTGAGGAATGGGGGCTACTGCGTGAGATCTGCATGAAGCATGTGCGTCATCTTCGGAATCCGAAGGTGCTCTATCCGAACAACCACGGAATCTTTCAATTGCACGGTCTGCGAGCTTTGGCGGAAACGTGGGACTATCCCGAGAATCAGCGGGATCGGCAATATGCCGAAAAGGCGATGGCATCGCTGATGAGGCAGCAATTCGACGGGACTGGCGTTCATCGAGAGCACTCGCCGCATTATCACATATTTGCTGTAAAGACGTTCGAAGATGTCGCCGCGTCCGGTTGGTATGACGACGTTGACGGGTTTCGGGAGGTGCTGCGGTCAGCTCGGAAAGTGACGCCATGGTTGGTCGATCCGCTTAAGCGACCCGCCGCCGTCGGGGATTCGACGGCGACCGTGCAGGAAGATGTGGAAGTTCCCGCGGATCAGGTCGATGCGGATCTACTAGTGTCCGCCTTCGGCTCGGCTGGGTATCAGGTCATTCGGTCGCAATGGTCTACTCCAGCAGACGAAGCGACGTATCTGTTCTTCACTGGCGCGTACCATTCCAAGACCCACAAGCATCGAGACTGCTTGTCGTTCGAATGGTTCGAGGCTGGGCATAAGCGGCTCGTCGACTCTGGTAAGTACGGTTACTTCGCCGATGATATCCGTCGGTACGTATTGAGCGCGCGCGCTCATAATACGGTAGAAATCGAAGGGCTAGACATACTACGTATGTCGCCCTATGGATCGGCGGTGCGGTCTTGTGCCGTCGATTCGAATGGGATATGTGAAGTGCGAGGTGAGCTGAACTTTCGAGCGATTCGCCACCTACGTCGCTTGTTTCTCAACCCAGGGAAGTGGATTGTTGTTGCCGATCAACTCTCATTCAATCGTCGGCGTACGGCGACCCAATGGTTTCACGTCGGTCTGGGACACGAGTTCGTTCGCGCATACAGGAGCGGCGCAATGTTCCGCGGGCCCGATGACAAAGAGCTTTGGATCGAAACCACTTGCGAAGAGTCGGAGCTCGTGATCCATCGCGGCGACACAGCAGCTTGGCAGGGGTTTGTCAGCGAGAAGGACGACCACGTCGAGCCCGGGTTTGCCGTCGGCTATCGGCTTATTGCTGAGAGTGCGAGCATTCTGAGCGTTGTGGCGTTGGGTTGCGAAGAGCTGACTGATGCCCGAAGGTTTGCAGGGGAGCTGCTCGCGGATGAGGGCGGGGACAGGGAACCTGCGGCGATGGAGGTAGCGAGAGTTCCGAAGCAACGAACCGGCTGACTCAGCTGAAGTCGACGACCAGCTCCTGCGGCGCAATGAAACGTGCCCGTTCGGTGCCGGCGAGAGGCACATACAGTTCGTCCGACAACTGGTTCATCTCGTGCCAGTCCCGGAAAGCAGCTCGGTATCGGTCGAGAGCGTCCGGTGGGAACCGTTTCGAGTTCGAGGAAGGGCTCGACGTCGAAAGGACCAAGGGCGCACCGAACGATCTGAGAGCTTGGGATCCGAACCTGGCCCTCAGTCGAGACAGATACTCCATGTCGCCCCGCGTGCGAATGTGGTCGAAGCCCCCTATCTGGTCCACGACGTCGCGCCGGAACATCAGCGTCATCGGACCGTCGCCGAAGAACATCAAATGGTTCTCGAGGTCGGGTGTGCCCTCAGGGGTGATACGCAGATGGGACACGGTGCAGGCCAACAGATCGGGCTCGGCTTCCAGGCGGTCGCGCTGATAGGCGAGACGGTCCGGATGCGACCAGTCGTCGGCGTCGGCGATGGCGATGAATTCCGCTGATGCCAGTTCGAGCGCTCGGTTCCTGGAGACGTAAGGGCCTACGTTCTGGGGATTCGTCAAGACCTTCACGCGGGAGTCGTCGACCGCCGCGAGCTCGGCCGGTGTCGAGTCCGTGCTGGCGTCGTCCACGATCAGGAGTTCGACTCCTACCCCCCGTGAGGCGAGGATCGAGCTCGCGGCAGCAACGACTGTGTCGCTGTTGTTGTGAACCGTCATGATCACGCTCACGTCCGGAGCACCGCTTCCCGGCGGAGGCTCCGGATGGTGAGGCTTCGAACGGAGCAGGGACATCCAGTGCGTCGCGCCGGGATCCTCGGTCAGAAGATCCTTGAAAGGTGCCAATCCCAGAGGTCCGACGAGGTCGTCGAGGAACGTCAGAACGGGTTCGATCCGCGTTCGGATGCCTCCTTCCGGCTGGCTCTCCAGCATCGCCAGCATCAGCCGCACGTCGGGGTCGCCCGGCCATCGATGCTTCAACGACTCCGCGTGGCGTCGTGCGAGGTCTCGGTCACCACCACGCAATGCGGTGGTGGCGAGGAGCAGTTGGATCCCCTTGGTGTGGAACTCCTCGCGGAAGATCTTTCGCCACGCCAGCAGGTCGGGTGTGGGCTTCCAGTCTCGAATCTCGAGGAACTCCCGCAGGAGGTTTCCCGCTCTTTTCCAATTCGCCCGGCCGACGCGGACGAGCGCAGGTGATCTCTGGAATCCCGTGTCGATTCCGGCGCGCTCCAAGTCCAAGGCGACGTCAGCGGTGACGTCATCGCGTGAACGCGACAACCGCGGCCAGATGGCGCGGGCATGGTCGGGCCCTGATCGGGCGGCGAGCGTCAGCAACTCGCGGCGGACGAGGTCGAGCCGTGAGCGACGCGTGTCGAACCGGAGAGCGTACGGCAGAGACTTCCACGTCGCGCGGTCGTTCTCTTCCCATGAGGCGAGCCGCTCGAGAAACTCGACTGTCTTCACCGCTGTGGTCCCCGAAACTCGTTGGCAGAGGACCCCGGCGATGGCTTCTTCGTACGCGGCGAGGTCGTCTCTGGGCGTCGAGGGAACGTCCCAGTCGGTGCGCGACGCGGCGATCCGATCCGCCATCTGCCGAGCGGACTCAGGATCGAGCGGTGCCCATCCGAGTCCGGCCCGGATCCGGTCGAAAGCGATCGCCTGGGAGACGGTGATCCGCTCGCTGAGGGAACCACTCTCCAAGGTCGCGGCGACCAACTCGCCGTAGCCCCCCTCGGAGATCCTCGCCTCGTCCAACAGTTCGGCTTGACGGCCTCGGCCCAAGAGCCCTTCTGCGTACAAGGTCGGGATGGCCCCACCGGAGTGGGCGACACCAGCCGAGTCGACCGGGCGCAGCCAGTCGCGGTCACGGTTGACGACGAAGAGGCGAGCAGACCGCTTCTTGGCGCTGCGGGCGAACCAGACGTCGGCCATGCCCGGCTCCCCGAACTCCTCGAAGTCCAGGTTCCACTCGGACTGGTCGAAGAGCAACGTGCCCGTGCCCACGAGATGCACAGGCATCACGTGTTGGAGCGATTCGGAAAAGTGGAAGACGTGGCGGGCAGTGAACATGTCCAGGATCGGCGTGGGGTAGACGGCGCCGTGGACAGCGACCGCCGAATTCGGGCCGGTGTCTACCAACGCCTCCTTCAGCACCTCGATGTAGTCGGTCGGGTAGTGGATGTCGTCGTCGGCGGCGGCGTAGAACCGGTGGTCGGTTCGACCCAGGAAGAAGAACTTGCCGTTGTCCCGCAGGTCCCCGTAGTCGGCCGAAATCTCGACGTCGATACGCGGGTGCTCGAGGAACGAAGGGATCTCGGGGTAGTCGTTCAAGTAGACGCCAATCCGGTCTACCTGCGGAAGGAGGCTTTCGACAGCAGCCTCCAACATGCGGGCGCGTCGCCCGAAAGAGGCGATGCCCACGAAGACATCCGAGTGCGGTCGCCGAGTCATGCTCTGGAACCAGTATCGAGGAATACTTCGGTGAGGCTCTCGACCGTCACGGGGGTAGACCGAGCCCATGTCTCGACCGCCTGCACGGTCCCCCGGAACGCTCGTCCAGGTGGTGGTGGGATGGCCACCACGCGCTCGGCTCTCACCTCCGGGAGCGCGTCGAACGGTGGTGACTCCAGCACCGACGGACCGATGACCAGAGTGCTGCAGCGGATCGCCGTGTCTCTGGCGAGGAACGCCACGTTGCCTCCTCTGCACACACTGAGGAAGCGTTCTCGATTTCGATGCGGCGAGTCGAACGACGGAATGAGGAGGATCCCGATTCGGCTGGCGCGGTCGGCGATTGCCGTGGCGGCGTCTTCGGTGAAGGGGTCTCCGTCGACGAAGTCACCCGCTATCACCACGTCGAGTGGATCCGCGGCGTCTGAGGCGACGTTACGGGGCCCCCACCGTTGGATCGTTCGCGGATCGAGCGCGTGCATCGGATCCGTGGTTCGGGCAGCGAGTGGCCGGCGAGGATCGGCGGGTTCGCCGACGAATAGCGACATGGGACTATCGGTCTCGAGCCATTGGATCGCATCGGGCCCCCACCTCGATTCGATAAGAGCGACGAGCTCGTCGTTGGTCGGGTGGAGGGCGAGGTCATCGAATCCGGCTTCGGCGAGCATCGAGCGTCGCAGCATCATCGAATGCGAGTTCGGTGCCAAGAAGGACGCCGCCGAAGTCGGGTCTGGCCATCGCGGCAGAAGGTCGTCACCGAGTTCCACTACGGACGTGCCGACTGCGATCACGGAAGGATCCGATCTCAATGCGGTCGCCATCAGTTCCACTCGCTGCGGATGGGACCACTCATCGGCCTGGTGGAACATGACGTACTCGCCGCCCGCTTCTCGGAGTCCCGCGCTCAGGCGGCTGAGTGAGTCGGCGCCGACTTCTGTGTCGATCGATCGGATCCGGTCGTCCTTTTCCATCCACGTCTCCATCGCCCTTCTCGACGACGGTTCGCCGGTGTCTCCGACCAGGAGGATCTCAAGTCGGGGCCACGATTGTGCGGAAAGACTTCGGAGGGCCGCGTTCAGCGCCTTCGTCGGTCGATCGATAGGCACGATCACTGTCACTGGAGGGACGGAATCGACGGGTTCGTACTGGGGAACCGGCGCCTCGACGTTCGAAAAATCGACCGCGGCGGCCACGTCGTGTCTACGCAGCAGAGCGAATCCGTCCCGCGCATATATCTGGTTCAACGCCTCGACGAGTCGTCCCGACCCGTGGTTCTTGGGTGGATCGATTCGAGCTCTGGCACAGCCCACCCGTATCAATGTGCTCGCATCAGCGGATCGGCGGTGAACGAACGGAGCCAGCAGGGACAAGGCGGCTCGCGGTTCCCCGGTTCGGACGAGACAGTCGGCGCGGACAGCAGCCAGTTCCTGCTCGATCGACACGATTTGCTCGTCGGCGTCGTCGAGGAGTTCAACAGCCGACTCGTAGTCTCCGTGCAGGGCATGCCAACGGGCGAGGACCGCCCGCGCCTCGAGCCGCTCGGTCTTGTTGGGGTTCGAAGCGCTCCCCAGCGCCGCCAGCTCGTGCCGGGCCGCTGACTCGTAACCGAGCCAGAGGACTGCTTCGAGGCGGTCGAGCTCGCCGGTCGGCACTCGGCCAGGTGTCGGCGATGGATGCTCTGGGCGGACTCGGGCCGACTCCTGGCGCTTCTGTCTCAGGTACCCCAGGACATGGCGGGGGAGTAGTCGTTTAGCGAGGCGCTTGGCAACGTGCATCGTCACACCGAACTCCCCCGGATGAGATGGACCACTCGAAACGAGGTTACCTCCCCGCTCGAATATCACCACGTCGCCGTCGACCACATGGGGTCAGGCGAGCGCGGCTGTGTGCATCTCGTCCCACTCGAGCTCGACGGGCCGACCGGTGGCTTCGAAATACCGGTCTGAGGCGCCCCATGTGTTCTCGGGATGGCGGATCACACAGAAGTCCCAAGGATGCTGGGAGACGATCCCGAAGCCGGCCGCCGTCGCCCCCTGCAAGAATTTGGAGTCGACGCGTTCGTGCCGGTGAGGGAAGCGGACGGCTTCCCATACGTGGCGCCGGACGGTGATCGTCGAACCGATCACATGATTCGTCGGTCCGTAGTAGCCGCCTCGCATCAATACCTGTCTGCCGTTCCGGAGCCTGTAGAAGGCACTGCCCTTGCCCAGGATCGGGGCTCCGGAGTACTCGAGGCTGGTCACCATGTCCTCCACATAGACCGGCGAGTAGAGGTCGTCGTCGTCGATCTTCAGGACCACGTCACCCGGCATCGATCCGACGAGATCGTTCAGACACGCTCCCTGCGGTCGGTCGGCGTCCCGGAGGAGCACCTGATGCGGGATTTCCGCCCCTTCGAGCAGGCCGCGAACCCGGCGCTCCGCCGAAGCGGCTTCCCCATGGAGCGTCACGCCGATTCGCAGGGGCCGGTATGTCTGTGCCGAGAGACTTTCGACGGCCCCCACGATGAAGTCAGGTCGTCGCGAGGTGATCACTGCGAGCGCCTCGGTTCGCCCGACAGGCGGTGTCAGTCCGGCGGCCCGGATGAGTCTCCCGGCCACTGCACCCGGCGAGCGCCCGGCGCGCAAGTCGCGGAGCCGGGCAACGGCGAGGCGTTCATCGGCATCCGCCGACGCTCCGGCCAAGGAGAGACGCGACAGCAGATGAGGGCGATTCTGCAGCCGAATCAACGTGGGATGCAGGTCGGGATCGAGGTCGTCTACCTGTTGACCGACTGGTTCGAGCGTGAAGACGTCGTCTCGTTCATCGAAGTAGTCGAGGTCGGAAGCGGGAACAGTCACGTGCCCCTCGATTCGTTCGTTCGGCTCACCCACCATCACGGTCGGCTGGCGCTGCGAGATCCACTCGCGGATCTCGTCCAACTCTGTCAGCCGACGACCTTCCGAGCCGAGCACGACGAGGACGTCTGCCTGGCGCAGTTCCTCGAGGTCTCCGTCGTCTGTGACCACTCTCGAGTTCATGCGTCTGAACAACGGAGGGAGCGGTGTGGAAGCCCCAGTCAGCACCGCCAGCCTCACTGTCGGATGGACCGGACGAGCCTCGGTGGGAGCCGGGCTCGGCTCGGCAAGAGGGGCGGGGGTGGACGTCTTCTGGGCACCGCTGTTCGCCGCCGCCAAAGGCCTCGATCGACGGCGACGGAGCCTTCGAGAGAGCTTCGGACGATCGAGTTCGGCCCGGAGTGCTTCCATGGCCGCCTTGCGCTTCTCGGCCCGGTCGCGCCAGACTGCCACCTGGTCCGTCCGCTTGGCGAGGAGTGACTCCAGATGATCCGCCCAGAGACGCAGAGTACGAATCCGTTCCAGGAGCGCTTCGGTGCCCGGAGTGTCTTCTCCCAGGCCCGTGTCATCCGCACGGCCGGACTCGGCTCTCTCTCTGTCGGCCATGCCGCCGGATCTTACGGAGCTCCGGCCCGATGACGAAGGTGACCCGCCTCATTCGCAACATCGCGTTCAAGCGCGTTGGAAGGGATGCCGATGGGCTTCGGGTGCCCACCCCAATGCGCTTTGCCCTGTTCGTGCTCGCTCTTCTGGTCCCCGGCCTGACCGCGGCCGCCCAGGAAGCGCCTCCCGCCCACGTGACCATTCCCCAGCTCGTGTTCCCGGTTGCGGGTCCGTACACGCCCGGGTTCGACAACTTCGGGGCATGCCGCGACGGATGTTCCCGCCCTCATGAGGGTGTCGACATCATGAGCCCCAAGATGACCCCGGTCGTCGCCGTCGCCGACGGTGTCGTCACAGCAGTCAGAGGGCTCGACGCCAAGGGTTCCCCTGATAGGAATGTCAACCATCAATGGCTCGTGATCCAGCACGACGGCTGGCAGACTCGTTACCTGCACCTCAACAACGACACCGAGGGAACCGACGACGGTCTCGGTCTCGGGATCGCCCCGGACATCGTCGACGCCTGGGTGAAGGCGAACGCCGAAGGCGCCGGGAAAAGCTTCCGATACCCGGTCGAGGCGGGTCAGCTCATCGGTTGGGTGGGCGACTCCGGCAACGCCGAGAACAGCGGATCCCATCTCCACTTCGAACTGCGGATCGGCGAAGGGTGGGGAGCCGTTGCCATAGATCCGCATCCTCACCTCACCAGCTCCGAGGCGGTGGTGGTCAAGACCTGGAACGGGTTCTTCGCCGATGACGACGGCAACACCCACGAAAAGGCGATCGACGCCTTAGCCGAGCAGCGAATCACCCGAGGATGCAATCCTCCCCAGAACACCAAATACTGCCCGGAGCGGCACATGACCCGCGGGCAAGTGGCCGCATTCATCCGTCGGACGCTGTCGCTTCCCGCATCCGACCGGAATTACTTCACCGACGACGACAATTCGGTGTTCGACGGGGACATCAACGCCCTCATGGCGGCCGGCATCGGCTTCGGTTGCTCTGACACGGCTTTCTGTCCCGACGCGCCCCTGATTCGCGATGAGATGGCGCAGATGCTCGTCAACGCATTCGCAGCCGGTGACCCCGACCGCTACTCCAACACGGAGGGTCGGGACTACTTCGTCGACGACGATGGGAATCGGTTCGAGTCGGCCATCGATCGCCTGATGGCGGCAGACGTCACCCGGGGCTGCAATCCGCCCGACAACGACCGGTACTGTCCCGACAGGCCGCTGACCCGGGCCGAAATGGCCTCCTTCTTCTACCGAGCTCTGTACGGCGGCTGAATCGATATAGCGTGGCGGGAATGCGCGCCCGCTGGCTCCTGTCCTTCGTCGCTGGCCCCGGGGCGTCGGTCGGCCTCGCCTACCTGGTGCTCGTTCTGATCTCTCTTCCGGGACTGGTGGAGGTCCCCGGGATCAGGTTCATGGCTCTCGGTCTCGTCGGAGCCCTGATTTCGATATCCGCGGCTCAGCACCCGATCGAGCCGCTGGCACTGCGAGTGGGTGCGGCCACCACGTTCGGTTTCCTGATCGCGTCGGAGGCGATCGGCATCAGCTTCGGTCAGGCTCCGGTCCGTCTGACAACCATGGGCGCGGCAGCGGCGGTGGCAGTCGTGGGCCCACGCCTCCTGGATCCGGTGACCAAGCGGTTGCCCCGTTCGTTGGTGGCCGTCGGACTCGGCCTTGTCGCCTTGGTCCTGATCCGCATCGTGATCGAGAGCGGGCAGTTGGGACACGACGAGGCTGCGTACGCGCTGAAAGCTCGGGCATGGCTTTTCGGCACGCCCGATACCGGTTGGGACTTGCATCGGGGCGTAGGCCAGTCCGCGATCGCCGCTGCCGTGTTGCCGTTCTCGCAGTCGCCTCTGGCGCTTCGCGGTGTGGCGGTCGTCTTCGCGCTGGGAACCGTGGTCGCGCTCTGGGCGCTGGGACGGGAAGTCGGTTCGAGTGGCGTCGGCCTGCTGGCGGCCGGCACCCTCGCCGTCGCGCCTACGTTCCTGCGGAGAGGAGCAGAGTTTCTCACCGATCTGCCCTCGGCTGGGCTCCTGTTCGTCGTGGCTCTCCTCGTGTGGCGTTGGCTCGAACAGACGACTCCGTCCGGGAGGCTCCTCTACGCGGCCACCGGGATCGCGGCGATCGCCTATTACATCCGCTATCAATCGATCCTTTCACTCGGGCTGTTGGCGCTCGCCGCAGCCGCGGCCTACTGGCCGAGGGTGAGAGATCGGATCCCGCAACTGGCTCGGGCCGTCCTGTTGGGCGTGCTGTTGTTGGTTCCTCACTTCGCCCATTCGGTGTTCGCCACCGGTACGCCGTGGGGGATCTTGTTGGACACCGCCGGGGCGGGAGGTCGGGAGTATCTCGGAGAGGGTCTCGTGGACTATGCCCGAGATCTCCCGGATCTGCTCGCTGGCCAGGCTGGGGCGTTGCTCCTGCTGGTTGGGCTCGGTTGGGGGCTGTGGTGTCTGACCGAACCCGTCCATCGTGCTCGCGCGGTGTTCCTGCTCGTCCCGGCGATAGGCCAGTTCGTGCTGCTCGGTCTCCTTTCCCATGGCGAACCCCGGTTCGTGTTCTTTCCCGTTGGCCTTCTCCTCGTCGCCGGCGCTCTGGCGGTCGACCAACTCCGGATGCGGTTGCCCCTGTGGACGTATCAGGCGGGAGTCTGGATCGCCGCGTTCACCCTCCTCGGCTCCCTGGCCTTCCACGGGCAACGTTTCGACACCAACGCCGAAGCTCGAGGCGAGTCGCTCGAGGTCTTGGTGCAGGTCGCCGAGGCCGTCGCCGCCGAAAGCGGGGAGCGTTGTGCGATCGTGACCGGGATGCTGCCTCAGATGACCTGGCTGTCGGGCTGTGAAACCCGCCTGTTCCCGCGGGAACCGCGGTTGCCCTTCTCCGACGACGTGCCCTCGTATCTCTTGTTCGTCGACGAGGGGCCTCGCCAACCGGAGGGAGACCGCCTGGAAGGTTTTCTCGCCCTCGCCGAGGGTGAGCCGATCGAGATCCCGGGAACCGGTCGATTGGGATCGGCTCAGCTGTGGCGGGTCAGGTGAGCACCACGATGCCGGTGCGCCCGAGATCGACAGCCACAGTTACGCGATCCGACGCGCAGATCGCTTCCCATGCCTCGGACATGCCTTCGGACCAGCGGATGTCGTCGAACACCATCGTCGAACCGGGCGGCATGTGTCGTCGGATGAGGTCGAAGTATCGGAGAGTTGCATCTCGCTCGTGATTGCCGTCGATGAAGGCGAGCGCAACCGGCGATATCTGCGGAAGCAGCTCGGGCAGGACGTCGTCGAAGTAGCCTTCGATCGGTTCGATCCGACGGAGCTCCAGACTCTCGAACAGCTCGCGAGCGATTCGGAGCTTGGCGGGGGAGACTTCCACGGTCGTGAGGAGGCCGTGTCCAGCCGCCTCCAGGCCCAGCCCGATGTACGCCGCCGAGATCCCGAGATTGGTTCCGAGTTCCAGAGCTCGGCCGGGACGGACGCACCGGGTCAGTTGGAAGAGCAGCCGGCCCTGGTCGACCGGGGCACTGGCATGGGCCGCTTGAGAGAGAGTATGGCTCTCTCCTATTCCGCCGACGCCGTAGACGTCTCGGATCCGTCGATCGTCCCACAGGAAGCGGCGCCGAGCAGCATGGACCTGGCGGAGTTGCGGCGCTAGCCCGGCGTAGCGCCCGGCGAGGAACTCTTCGAATGCCAGACGTAGCGTTGGGTGGCTCTCCGGTCCCTGGAGCCATTCTTCGACTGCGGCGCGGAGGTTGCGTCGCCCGCCGGCGGTCATCGACTCACTCCCAACCGTGCGTACACCTCGAGCAGCTTCTGAGACTCGACTCGCCAGTTGTATCGCTGGCGCGCCTTTCGGCACGCGGACCGATAAGGCTCGGGATCCGACAGGATCTTCATCGTCGCTGCGGCCAGGTCCGCTGGGTCCACAGGATCCACCACTTCGCCCACTCCGGTTTCGCGGACCACCTTCCCGATGCCAGGAGAGTCGGACCCGAGTACCGGAACCTCGGCCATCATGTACTCGAACAGCTTGTTCGGCAGGGTGGTGTAGTAGCTGAGCGAGGCGTTGACGATGTTGCACAGCCCGACGTCGGCCGACGCCGTCCAATGGAGCAATTCGTGGTTGGGAATCGGGCCGAAGAAGCGCACCCGATCACCCAGGTTCCTCCTACGAACCAGCTCCTCCAGGGCATCCCGGTAGTAGCCGTAGCCGACGATCACCAGCACCACGTCGTCGAGCAACTCCACTGCGTCGATCGCGGGTTCGATGCCCCGGTTCTCCTGGATCGATCCCTGGTACAGGACGATCGGGGTGCCCGGGGACAGTCCGAGCGGCTCGCGCAGGTCACGGCGCCGGACCTCGGTCGGCTCGGGAACGTTGATCACCGCCACGGACGGGTCCGGAATCGATCCGTAGAGGCCTCTGATGTGGTCGATCCACGGCGGGCTCGCCACGATCAGGGCATCCGCCGATGGGAGCCAGCGGCGCTCGTTCCACAGTGCCCACTGCTTCCACCAGAACCCCATCCGGCTGCGTTCCGTTTGCAACTCGTGGCTGTCGTAGACGAGCTTTGCCCCGGTTCGCTTCTTGCACACGTGGCCGACATAGAGAGTGTTGAGGTCGTGGGAGTGGTAGACGTCGGCTTTCTCGGCGAGCCCTGCCTCGATCATTCGCCGGTTGATCGCCCAGGTCTTCAGGGCTCGCCCCTGACGACCCATCAATGCCTTGACGACCCTGAACCCGAACCTCGCCACGGGGGTGACCGAGTACAGGATCGGTGTGCTCACTCGTCCCCAGAGACGACGCCATGGACTGGTGGTGGCGGGCTGGGAGGAGTGGGCGGGTCGTTCGAGGTCGATCTGTTCTTCCGTTCCCGGGGCCACAGTGGAGGCGGGGGTGATGCGGTATCGCGCCCGGGCGCGCTCGATGTCCACGGGCTCGCCAGTTAGGCGTGAGTGGCGGGCCTCGACGGCGCCGACGTAGCGGGCGGCGATCCTGTTCAGGGCGTCTACGCCGAAGTTGACTCGCGAGATCCGCCGTACCTCGATTCCGTCGGGCCGAACCTCGTGTTCGGGCGTGACCCCCGGCACCAGGTAGGCGATCACGGTCACGTGGTGACCGGAATCGATCAGGGTCTTGGCCTCTTTGGTCACCCGGGCGTCGTACTCGAACGAGTTCTTGACGAACATGCAGATCTTCACGATCCGTCGCCTCCCGGCGCCGCCTCGAGGAGCTCGTGCAGCCGCGCAGCGGCTCGCTGTTGGAGCGATCGAAGACGGGCCACCTGCTGGCCGACTCGCTCCGCATGCTCGTCGCGGTGACGGTCGATCTCCATGAACGTCTTCCAGAGGGAGTCGGCCTCGATACCGGCCGTCGGTACCACCTGTTCCTCCGCGTCGACCGAACGGGCGAAGTCTCGGTGCTTCGGCCAGTACTCCAGCGCCACGAAGGGTCGGCTCGCCGCCGCGGCGAGAATCGCGGCGTGGAGTCTTTCGGCTACCACGATTCCGGCCCGGGCTAGCACCCGCATGGCCTCGTCGACGTCGGTGTAGCCGGCCACGTATTCCAGATCGGGATGTCCCGCCGCCCGCATCAGCTCGATGATGTGGCGGTCGTCGTGGGGGAAAGCCGACAGCATCGTCACATGGCGGCCTTCGGCGACCAACCTCTCGATGAGACCTGCGAGCGCTTGGAATACGGGCCGGTCGTCTCCGCCCATCAGATTGCCCGACGTCCACACCGGGCACACCACGACGCTGTCCGCATCGACCTCGACTCCGGAGACCTCCAACGAGAGGGCGGGGTCCCCGATCACCTCCACGTCGCCTCGATAGCCGAGACGACGCAGGTGCTCCACCGACATCGGCCCCCTGACGGTGGTGACGAGAGACGAATCGAAGAAGCGCCACCACTCTTCCATCGGCTCGGTCACTCCATGGAACGCCGGATCCCGCACGCCAACGCCGAACACGGCGCGTTCGTTGGTCGGCGTGTCCCTGCGCAGTATCCGCGTCAGGTAGTAGCGCCTGCCGTTGATCAATGTGCCGCCACCCAGCATCAGGCACTTCGCCTCGTCGATGTCCCGTCCTATGCGTGCCCACGGCATCAAGCGCTGAGTGGCAACGAGCACCGCGTCGTCGCCCAGATTGAAACGTTCGGTGAAGCCCACGTAGTCGATCGGGATACGCGGTTCGTCGGCTTCAGGCGCAGGGTCAGGCGCTTCCTCGCTACGCAGACGTGACCGGACATTGCGAACCGCGATCCGGGCTGCCTCGTCCCATGCGACGGTCGTCAGTTCGGCGCGTCCGGGCAGGCGAGGCCGGCCCAATGCTTCGAGGGGGGCGGAGGCGGCGTCACCGGGCAGGAGGACATGCCGCGAGCGGCGCAGGGTCTCGACCCACCACCGCGACGGGTCGGCTAGAGCCGTCCGATCCTTCAAGAGCTCGCGCCGTTTCGCCAACGCCAGCAATGGAGCGCCGTCACGTCCGTACGTGACGTCGACCGCCTCGAGGTCGTCGAGCCTTCGGTAGCGATCCTCCCCCAAGGCGTACGGCAACCGAACCACGCTCGCCCGCGGGTCTGCGTTCAACCGGTCGACCGCTTTCGGCACGACGTTCGGCCCGAATCGGACCCGGGCGTCGCAGAATGCGATGATTTCGCCTCTCGCGTCCAAGATCGCTGCCGCGACGCTGGCGGCGATGCGATTTCGGGGCGAGTTCCTCTCGAGCGCCGTCAGCGACCCGGCGGCTTCCCCCGTCGGTACCCAGATGAGCTCCGCGTCACCGAAGGGTGTGGCTGTCATCCGTTTCCATACCGCCTCCACCTCGTCCCTGGTCGACGCGGGGACGATCCAGCTCAGCTTGGGGACGGACGCGAAGGGGTTGGGCCTGGGTCGATAGAACCGGTGCGGCACTCGATCGGCGATCAAAGCGAGGTTCGTCTTCCGAGCCTGTTGCCGCCAGCCGCGCATCTCGTCCGTTTCCACCTGATGGAACACGTCGACGGTTTCCGGCACGATGAAGGCGCCGGAATTCCACACCCGCCACGTCAGCTCCGTGTCTTCGCCGCCCCAGCTCTTGAAGGCCTCGTCGAAGGAACCGACCTCTTCCAGGCGTTCTCGGCGAATCGACATGTTGTTGCTGAGTCCTGCTCGAAAGGCGTGATCGCCCAACGTCAGCCGGGCGGCTCGTCTAGCCAGCCAACGCCGCCAGTCCGAGACGATCCCCGCCTCCGGGTTGTCGATCTCGGGGAGCAGCTCCGGGCCGTTCCGGGCGATGGCCTCTGGGGTGGTGCCAGATGCGGCGACGTGCTTGCGGAAACTGACCACCAAGAGGTTGGCGGCGACAGCGTGCCACCCACGGTGGGCGTCGACGAATCCTTTGCCGGGGATCGTGTCGGCGTCCAGGAACAGGACGACGTCCCTTTCTGTTTCTGCCAGGCCCAGATTGCGAGCACGGGCAGCTCCGAACCCGTCCCGTTCCTGGCGCAGCAGCCTCACCCTGTCAGGGAGGCCAGTGATCGGCGGCTCGCTGCCGTCGTCGACCACGACCACTTCGTCGGTGTCCCGGAGCTGGGGCAGAAGTCCTGCCAGGGTCCGGGCGAGGGCGTCCGGTCGTCCATAAGCGGGAACAACGACGGAGACGGCCGGCCCGGCCGACGGGTCGGGCCGTAAGGCGCGGTAGTCGTTCTCGGAAGCGACGTGATCGGGAGGCCGTGTCATGTCGGAGGCTCTGGCGGGTATCGGTATCGCTCCCGGGTTCCGGTGTCGGCCCGCAGGATTCCATCGACGATCTCGAACGTGGCGTCCGGATGATGCCGAAGCATCGCATCCCGTACGAGCTCGGCGACGGTCTCTGTCGCGTATACGTACTGTCTGGAGGCGGCCACGACGAGGTCGAGGTCAGGACTCGGTCGGGTGACCACGGCAGCATCGACGCGGCCGCCGCTGCGGAGCCGATCGAGGATCCGCTCGAGTTCCCAGACGGTCCGGTCGGGAAGGTCAGAAGCGAGGGCAGGAGTGTCCGAAGCCAGCACGTCTATCTCGATGTCCTCGTCGACGACCCGACCGAGCAGCGACGCAGGGCTGTCCCTTCCCTGCCAGGCGCCAGGATGCGTGTGATCCAAGATCCGGAACAGCTCGTCGACGCGATGATCGTAGGTGTGGTGGCTGAATGCACGAGCCCTGGCCTCGCTGGCGCGGTGGGCGTTCTTCTCGTCACCGACCAGATCTTGGACCTGTGGCACGATCCTCTCGAAATCCAGAGCTTCGTAGTGATGACGGTGGAACAGCAGGTCGGTCCCGGGCTGGTCTTCGGTCAGCAGGAGAGCGCCGGCGCCGATCGCTTCGAAGACTCGCATGGTGATCGGATGGTGCCTGCTGCCGCCGTCGTTGATGACCACTCGGGAGTCGGCGTAGATCCGCGCCAACTCCTCGGGCGGTACCCGATCCGGGAAGAAGGCGCGGTTGCCGAAGGCCGCCGCTAGGTGCTGCGCCATCGCCGCTCGCCTTCCGTAGCGCCTCCCACCCTCCTTGAGGCCGGCGCCCACCATGGCCACGTCGTAGGTTCGTCCCTTCCACGGACGACTGGTCCGTTCGAACAGCTCTCTGGGCACACCGAAAGGGAACCTGTGGACTGGCACCGGAAACCGATGGGCCAGGTGCCACGAGTGGGCCAGCAGTATCGCGTCTGGGCGCAAGCGATCGACCAGGCGCAAGTTCGCTCCGAGATGGTGCTCCCCGTGGTGGACCCAGAAGAGAACCGGGATATCGGGGCGTGGATCCCCGATCGACGGTGGCGGATACGGGCTCTCGACCACCACGACACCGTCGTATCCGGCGGCGTCCTCGCCTTCGACATGAGGACCCGGGGCATGCACCTCGACCCCGGCCCTCTCCAGGGCGGCGTGGAGATACCGACCGGGGGTGGTCGGGGTGTGCCGGTAGAGGAGCACCAGCCGTCGGCCACGATGTCGTCCCGACTCCGGCTCGTAGCCGTCCGACTGGTCGAGAACGGAGTGGTGGTCCATTCCAGGCCCCGCCGGCGAGGTGGACAGGGTGGGATCGTGAGGGGCGAGAGTCACGAGATCCGGCCCGGAAGGATCCCAAGTGGGTTGGCGCATCAGGGGGGTGGACGTCATCGTCGACAAGAACTCGTGCAGGTCCGGCGCCATCGGATACGCGAGGTCGGCGCCGGACCGGGCGAGGGCAGATGCGAGACGTTGTCGCCGCCACCGAGCTTCGATCGATCGAGGCTGGATTCGTCTGAGCAGCGAGCCCACCGGTCCACCGGCTTCGGGAACGCGCGGAGCCACCGACACCCGGACATCTGCCCAGGCGCTCTTTCCCGCCAGGTCGATGGCGATCACCGTATTGCCGACATGGCGGAGCGACCATCCGAGGGCCGATGCCCGCGGGTCGGTGTCGAGGCGTCCGTCGGCGACTATGGCGATGTTCACTGTCCCAGGATGTCTTCGAGATCCGGGACGACGCACTTCGCGGGGTCGAACCCGGGCCAGGCGTCCTCGGCGCCGGCTGCGAAGAGCGACTCGGAAGCCCCGTATGTGTGATCTCGCCCGTGACGGACAGCACAGAACTCGAACCGAGACCCGGAATAGAGCTGGATCCCGGCGGAGACCGCGGCCTCGAGCACGATCCTGTCCACGAAACGTGGCCGGTGGGGGAAGGGGAACTGTTCCCAGAAGGCGCGGCGGAAGACCATCGTGTTGCCGCCCACGATTCCGGTCATCGAGCGATGCTCCGCCCCCGGTCGGCGGAGGACCGTTCGGTTCTGACCGCTCAAATACGCGAACACCGTCGCCTTGCCCGCAACCAGCGCCTGGCCCGCGTAGAGGTCGTAGACGGCGTCCTCCAGATAGCGAGGCCCGTAGTAGTCGTCGTCGTCGATCTTGGCGAACACGTCTGCTGTCGACTGCGAGATGGCCCGATTCAGGCACTCTCCCAGTGTGAGTCCTTCGTCGAGGCTCAGGACGGTGAGCGGTATGTCGGGTGCGGGGGCGACGAGCCCCGGATCGTCGAAACCGTGGAGCCCGACGACGATTTCGGTGGGGCGCCAGGACTGATCTCCGAGTCGGTCCAACGCCTCGCCGACGAGATCTGGGCGATTGGAGATCAGGATCGCGGCCACCGTTGGGTCAGGGTCCGGGTGGGGCACTCCAGCGAGCGACAAGATCTCCGACAGGCGCCGGGAGGGTCGATGCCATCGATACGCCCATCGACGGGCGCTGTGCGAAGCGACGTCGACTGTCCGGAATCTTTCCGGTTCGATCGGCACCCCGGTGGAAGCGGCTTCCACCGCTCCGAGAGGCGGAATGTCCAGCGAGAAGTCCTGAAGTGACTCGGCGGTACCGCGATCGGGCGGGTGAGGCCTGAAGGATCCGGCGACGAAGCGACTCGAGGTCCCCGGCACCGAGCTGATTTCTACGTCGGCGAAGGTGATTCGGTCGTCAGCCGCCGCCTCGGTCTCCCAGACGAGAACCGGGGGCCGGGGACCTTCGAGGAGAGATCCGATTTCCTCCCGGACTTCCCGCGTCGTCGCCCGCCATGTCCCACCGTGGATGACGATCAAGTCGGCTCGGGCAACGGCTTCCTCACCCACGACCCTCAGGTCGAGTCGGTTCGCCTCGTCGACGACGGGTTCGATCGCGGGATGGTCGACGAGCGTGGCGACGGTCACAGTCGGCAGTGCGGGTACTCGTCGCCGGGAGTCCTCGAGCGGGCCCGGGGGCTGCTCGGGGACAGGAGGGAAAGGTGCGGCCCGTCGACGGAGAGGTCGGAGCCAGCCTCTGACGCCCTTCGGTCCACCCAACTGCCGCTCGAGTTCGCGGATCCGTTCCTTGCGCTCCTCGGCTCGGCGCCGCCACAAGGCGGACTTCTCGATCTCGGCCGCCAGCCGCTCCTCCAGGCCGATGCGCAGTCGCCTCTCGTCGTTCAGATCCCGGGGGGAGTCGGAGGTCACGGCCGGCATTCTACGGAGGGGTCAACAGCAGACGCTCCCACTCCTCGAGGATCGAGGCCCGGTCCCACTTCGTCGTCTCTTCGCGGGCCGCCTGGCTGTCGTCGGGTCCGCGCCGGGAGATGGCCGCCGCGGCCTGCTCAGCGTTCTCGACGATCCAGCGGGCGTCGTAGATCTCGTCAGCGCCGAACCAAGGCCAGATCGCGGGGATGGTTCCGGAGGTCATCCCCTCGGCTGGGGCGAGATGAAAGCTCTCGTCTTCCGAGGGTGACAGGACGTGACCCACTCGTCGGAACCAAGAGGCCACGCCCGGACTGGCGTCTTCCCAAGTCACGTGATCGGCCATACTCTTCGTTCGCTTCTCCAGGTCGGCGTACCGTGCCGTCTGGAAGTCGTCGAGACGCATCCACCTCTCTGCGTCGGGGCGGGGCCCTTTGATCAGCAGTCTCCAGGCGGCGTCGAGTTCCAACAGGTACTCCAGGACGTC
>DATGPZ010000261.1:0-5308 GCA_035304485.1 Acidimicrobiia bacterium
CGCCAGCATCCGGGCCCGTTCGGTGGCGAGGACGGTCTTCCCCGTGCCCGCTCCCCCCTCGACGATCGCCCGCCGGATGCGGCGCATCGCCCGGAGGATCGCCACCTGCTGGTCGGTGAGCGCCATGAGCCGGGCGTTGACCTCGGCTACCTCGTCGACCAGAAGGCGACGGACGTGGGTGGTCGGGGCCAGCAGGGCGACGAGGCCTTTGGCCTCCTTCTCGCTGACCTTCCATCCGGAGAGGTCCCAATGTCGACCGAGCTCCTCGATCGTCTGCTCGATGTCGTCGAGCTCGGACCGTGTGATGACGACCGCCGGCGGCGCCGCCGGACCGAGCCGATCGATCGAGGCCAGGTCGGGGAAGGCCACGGCGTGGCCGGCGGGGATCATCCCGATGTCGGGATGGTTTTCTCTCAAGTAGCGGATGAGGGCGTGCTTCGAGGAGGTGGCTTGCTCGAAGGGGTCTTTGATGGGATGGGCCCCGTCGGCGCCCTGGGTGACCCACTGGCCACCCTCGATGCGAATCCCGCCGCCTTTGACCTCGATCACCAGGATGCCTCTGGAAGGGTGGATCAGGACGAAGTCGGCTTCGCCGTCACCGGGGCGTCCGTCGCGGACCGACTGCCAGGCAACTGAGTGCAGCACGTACCAGGGGTCAGGGAGGCGCGACAGCGCCGCGTAGACCTTGCGCTCGGAACCAGGAGTGTCCGGCGGTAGCGACGGTGGGATGACGGTTGCCAACGTTCAGAGAGTTTCGGCACATCTTCACCGGTTCTCAACCGCGTAAGGGTTCGAACCACACATTCGGGTGTCAACCGATGGGGGCTTTGTGCCGTTTCCAATACATGACAGCGCCTGACAGTGCCGCTCGATAGTGTCGAGCGAGCAAGTGCTCATCCGCGACGGGCTCGGCGACCACTTCATCGTCGACCTGGGCACCGACCCGGCCACCATCTATTCAGAAGACGGCCCCGACAGGATGCTCCCGTTCGACCTCAGCTTCGGCTGCCCTCCCGACGTCTACGTCGGAACCTGGCACTGAGCTCACCGAACCATTCGCAGATTGCCCACCAGGGCTCCATGCCCAATGCATCGGAATCCATTTGATGCTCCAACCCCATGCAATCTGTCACTAAGGATTCCTAGATTCCTCGGCGTCATGTCGCATCCCGAGCTTGGAACAGAACAGCGCTACTTCGATCTGGCCGCCGAACACCGGGAACGGCGGCGGAACAAGGCGCTGGATCCCAACGCAGGTAACGCGGGGATCCATCCGGCTGCTGCGGCCGCGATCCGTGAGGCGAATCTTGCCCGGGCGAGCGACATGGGCGCGCCGGACTCCGCGGTGGCGTTCTGGCGTTTCACCGAGGACAACGGGGACACCTACTACGTGGGCTATTTCCCGATCCTGGACGAGGACCTCGAACCACTGGTGATCAGCTGGAAGGCCGACAAGGCGAGCCTGTTCAAACGGTCTACGCGCGAAGAGCGACTCGGGGTCCGCTCCAAGCGGGTTTACACGACCGAGAAGAACACGATCCTCGACATCGTTGATGAGGACCTGACCGACGACGGGGCATCGTTCATCGTCAATCGGGATGCCATTCTCCGATCGCTTTCACAATCACGCCACGGTCTCATGCGCGACATCGTCACGACGATCGAGCAGGCCCAGGACGAGGTGATGCGGTCGCCGGCCGATGGAGTACTGATCGTCCAGGGCGGGCCCGGCACGGGAAAGACGGTCATAGGACTCCAGCGGCTGTCGGTGATCGCCTACCGGGAGCAGTATGAAAGAGACCAGCTTCTGTTCGTGGGGCCGAACACAGGCTTCCTCCGGTATGTGAGCAGCGTGCTTCCCACCCTCGGGGACGAGGGCGTCCGACAGCTCACAGTTTCGAGCTTGTCGCCCTACAACCCTCGGAGGCTCCATCCAGAACCGAACGACGTGGCCCGATTGAAGGGCGATTCCAGAATGGTCGACGTTTTGAAACGTGCTCTGGACGACCGCCGTTCTAAGCCCGACGCTCCGGTTTCGCTGATGATCGACAACCTGTCGGTGACTCTCAGCCCAGATTCCCTCGAAGCCGAGTACAACAGAGCGTTGGAGGCTCAGCGGCCTCACAACATAGGTAGAGAGTTCTTGCGCGAAGGTCTCCTTCGTCTGATCCGGAATCGGCTCAGTACCCAGAATGTGAGCGACACACGGATTCGATCGGCACCTGAGTTCAACAACCTCATCGATCGGATGTGGCCAACTCTCTCACCCCAGGAGTTCATCCGGGATCTTCTCGGGAGCGAGCGACGGCTCCGAGCCCATTCTCAGGGCATCTTCGAGGGTGAAGAACTCCTCAGAATCGCCAGGCCCCCACAAGCCCGTCTCAGTGACGAACCGTGGTCCGTTGCGGACATGGCGCTAATCGACGAGGCCGAAGTCCTTCTCAACGGCTCGAGCGACGTGCCCACATATGACCACATAGTGGTGGACGAAGCGCAGGACCTCTCCCCGATGCAACTCCGTGCAATCGCACGCAGAAGGCGCGGCGGCATGACGATATTGGGTGATCTGGCCCAGGCGACAGGCCCATGGCCGCACCGGAGCTGGGATCAGATCGGGGTAATTCTGGAGCCCGAAGGCTCCTTCGACTACGTCGAACTCGAAGTCGGCTACCGCGTCCCGCGGGAAGTCATGGAGGTAGCCAATCGCGTGGCTGAAAGCCTCGACCTACCCGTGACGCTCCCGAAGCCGATCCGGGACTCCGGGCACCCTCCCAGCTTCATTCCGGCCGAATCCGATCGCTCTGCCCTTCGAGCGGCCATCACCGAAGTGCGGAACCATCTCGCAGCGGGGAGATCGGTTGGGCTCATCGCCGACCACTCGATCCTCGAGGAGATCGCCACGGCTCTTCGCTACGAGGATCTGGAATTTGCCCGGAGTGAAGACTCGACCCAGCGCTCTGTCACTCTCTCGGGAGCCACAGCCTCCAAAGGCCTCGAGTTCGATGCAGTCGTCGTCGTGGAGCCTGGCGACATCGCCGACGGCCCTTCCGGGCTTGCCGGTCTTTTCGTTGCCATGACCCGCACCACCGGGCCGCTCAGCATTGTCTTCAGCAAACCGCTTCCCGATGAATTGGCTGAGTTCGCCCCACCGGATCATCCGGGCCAAGACGAAGACACACCTACCCCCGCAACGGACTCGGCTCCTGAAGTCCAGACAACCGGCGGGTCCAAGCCATCTACCACTCCGGACGAGGACCCCGTCCCGTCCGTAGCGCCCCCTTCAGAGCCGCCCCGCATCTCACCTGCGGACGTGGCTTTGGATGCCCTCGTCGACTGGGTGGCAAGTGAGGTCCAGTCGACGCTGAACCCGGACGCGATTGCGAGGTTCCTCCAGCGCCTGGAAATCAGACTGCAAGGCACCGAGGACGACGAATCACCGCTGTAACTAAAGGGTCAGCTCGTCCGTAGGAGAGGCTTGACGTCGGGGCCGTTCCCAAAGTCGTCGAACCTTGGCGTATACACCAACATCGAACGAGCTCCGCCTGGGATCGGGTTGCCGACGGTTTCGAGTGCATCGTTTCGGCTTCAGATGGGAGCTTCGACGTTCACCAGCAAGGACTGCATCCAATGCCCTTCTCCGTGCAGGCGACGAACGCCACCACCCCCACCTTTCGTCAACTCCGGGTTCGTGCCTCACTCGTGAGACTCATTCGCATTTCCCTCTTCGAGAGTCACGAGAGAAGGCCAGCTTCAGCTCACTGGGCATGACGCCGCAACTGCACTCGACTCTCGGCGCGCTCGAACAGATGCGGGTAGTTGCGAGTCCTTCCGTGAATCTGAAACGCCGTCACCTCAGCATGTGTGGGAACTCGGACCATGACACGGTGGTGAAACGGGCGGCCAATTCAACGACTTTGTCCATCCGCCACCCCCCAGAATCACGACGTCCAAACCGATCACGGGGCCTGGATTGGGGTCGACACCGTACCCGTGGCGTCTTACAGATTCCAACAGGCCTTCCGTCCCATACGCAGGCCGACCAAACGACGGTCTGACCGCTCGGCGTCTGAGTGAACAGAATCGCTAGTTGGGGGAGCTGTCACGTGAGCCTATCCACCAAGACCTACTCAGCCGAAGAAGGGCGCATTAGCGTCTTCTGATCCAGACGAGCGATCAGCCCCTCGAGGTCACGGGCCTCGAGATCGACGAACAGGGAGTCCAGGTGGGCGGTTCGAGGCTCGACCCGATGACCCTCGAGCCGATCGTTTCGGGGAGCTCCGGCAGCGCCCTCCTGAGCGCCTGCCCTCCGGGGCGCTGACCCGAAATCCTGGAACGCGGATGACCGCATCCGCTCGCTACCGTCCCGGCCATGAGCCAGCCGACGAACCCCGAACTCGACCGTCTGTCCCGGGAATTCTGGGACTACTCCCTCGCCCAGAGCCCGATGGAAGCGACGCTCATCGGGGTTCACGACTACGACCACGACTTCGACCAGGTCAGTCGGGAGGCCGAGGACGCCAACATCGCCGCATTGCGGGAGTTCGCCGCCGCGGCCGAGGCCATCGACCCGGCCACGCTGACCCCCGACGAGCGGATCACCCGCGAAGTGCTCATCTTCGAAGCTGCCACCACGGCGGACGTCCTGGAGACCCGGGCGGCCGAGTGGGGCGTCAGCCACATCTTCGGGATCCAGACCCAGCTTCCCGTGTTCTTTCCCCAGATGACCCTGCCCGAGCCCGAGCACGCCCTCGCCATGGTCGACCGCCTCCGTGCCGTAGGCCGGTACTTCGACCAGGCGTCGGAGCGTCTGCGGGAGGGTGTCGGAAAGGGGATGGTCCCGATGCGCTCCACGGCGGAGAAGACCGCCGACCAGGTCGACGCCCTGCTCGCCCAGGACCCGAGCCCGCTGCTCCAGATCCAGGCGCCCGAGGGCTGGGGTGGAGAGGACGCTTGGCGTGAGGACCTGAAGCAGGCCTACGAGGAGCACGTCGCACCGGCGCTGGCCCGCTGGCGGGACACGGTCAGGGAAGTCGTCGTCCCGGCGGCCAGGCCCGACGATCGCCCCGGCATCTGTCATCTGCCGGGGGGCGAAGAGGCCTACCCCAAGTCGATCTACCGGTTCACCTCGACGCGGCTCTCGCCCCAGGAAATCCATCAGATAGGTCTGGACCAGATCGCCAAGCTGGCCGACGAGTACCGGGAGATCGCGGGGCCCGTGCTGGGCACCACCGACCTCGCCGAGATCTTCAAGCGGATGCGGGAGGATCCCGAGCTGCGGTACCACGAGTCCGAGCCGATCGTCGCCGCC
>DATGPZ010000262.1:0-2058 GCA_035304485.1 Acidimicrobiia bacterium
CGGAGTGGTCGCCTTGGTCCCGGTCATCAGCCCATACCGAGCCGATCGGCAACGGGTGCGCCAACGACACTCAGACTCGGGTCTGGTGTTCATCGAGGTGTTCGTGGACGCCCCGCTGGAGGTCTGCGAGGCCCGGGATCCCAAGGGGCTCTATGCCCGGGCGAGAGCAGGGGAGATCACCAACTTCACAGGCATCGACGACCCCTACGAGGCACCCGAAGAGCCCGAACTGTCGGTCGACACGACCGAGCTGTCACCCGAGGCTGCGGCTCGCCTGGTGCTCGACGTGCTTCGGCGCTGATCACGCCGCCGTATTCTCGGCTGTCGCCGCGGCGATCTCCTTGCGGTGCCCGCGTACGGCGAGCGTCACAGCACCCACCGACAGCGCCAGCAGCGCAACATAGGTGACGGTACGGGCGGGACTTGCGACGTTCGCCTCGTTCATCAGGGTTCGCGAGTTGGTGAGGACGATCACCGCACCCACCGCCGTCCCCAGGATCCTCGGCACGACCTTGCGGACGAGCCAGGCCGCGAAAGGTGCCGCCAGGGCCCCGCCAGCCAGCAGCGCAGCGGCGATGCGCCAGTCGACTCCTTCGCCAGTCAGCCCGATCAGGAAGCCGATGCTCGCCGCCAAGGAGACCAGGAACTCGCTGGCAGAAACCGAGCCGATCACCTTTCGAGGCTCTGTGCGCCCGGCGACGAGGAGGGTCGGGGTGGCCACAGGCCCCCAACCGCCTCCGCCGGTTGCATCGACGAAACCGGCTACCAAGCCCAGAGGCGAAAGGAATCGGGCTCTGAAACCGAGGTGCTCACGGCCGCGGCTGGTGCCCCGGGCGGCGAACCTGACGAGCAACGACATTCCCAAAGCGAGCAGGATGCCGGCCATCCAGGGCCTGGCGACCTCCGTCGAGAGATTCGAGAGTGCAGTTGCGCCCAGGAATGCACCGAGAGCACCCGGGATCCCGAGTTGAGCGACGACCTTCCAGTCGAGGTTGCCGAAGCGCCAGTGAGCCGCACCGGAGAGGAGCGTCGTACCTACTTCGGCGATGTGGACGGATGCCGACGCGATCGCCGGGCCGATTCTGTTTGCCACGAGAAGAGTCGTGGACGTCACTCCATACGCCATGCCGAGGGAGCCGTCGATCATCTGCGCGGCCAGCCCGACGAGGACGAGAACGATGATTGATTCCAAGAATCGAGCTCCGTGCTGGAGGAAGCGACCTCGAGGATGACGTTCGACGGATCATACGGATCCAAGGCGCGCTTGCGGTAGGTATCCATGGTCCCAGCTCGAGTCGGTACTCTCAGGGCGATGACATCGTTCGCCAGCCGTGAAGATCTCGCCGTCGCAGTTGTCAAGGGCTTGGCGATGGACGCTGTCCAGAAGGCGAACTCGGGCCATCCGGGGATGCCGATGGGCATGGCGGACATCGCCGTCACCGTGTGGGGCCGATACTTGAAAGTCGACCCCGATGCTCCCTCCTGGCCCGACAGGGACCGCTTCGTCCTTTCGAATGGCCACGGATCGATGCTCCTCTACGCCCTTCTCCACCTGGCTGGGTTTCCCTTCACGATGGACGACCTGAAGAACTTCCGTCAGTGGGGCTCGCATACCGCTGGTCATCCCGAGATCGACCACGACCTCGGGATCGAGATGACGACGGGTCCGCTCGGTCAGGGCTTCGGCACGGGCGTCGGCATGGCCATCGCCGAGGAGCACCTGCGGGCGAGAGTCGGAAAGGAGTTGGTCGACCACCGGACCTTCGGGTTCGTCTCCGATGGCGACCTCATGGAGGGGATATCGGCCGAGACGGCCTCGCTGGCGGGCCATCTCCAGCTCGGGCGCCTCATCTACTACTACGACGACAACGAGATCTCGATCGACGGCTCGACCGATACCACGTTCACAGAAGACGTGCCGAAGCGGTTCAAGGCGGTCAGCTGGCACGTGCTGGAGATCGACGGCCACGACCGCGAGGCGATCGCTCAGGCGACCGATGAAGCCCTGGCGGTCGTGGACAGACCGTCGCTGATCATCTGTCACACAGTCATCGCACA
>DATGPZ010000263.1:0-3312 GCA_035304485.1 Acidimicrobiia bacterium
CGTGCGATCATGTGGCGATGCCCGTCTTCTTCGGTGAGATGCAGATGCGGGACCATCCCGCCACGATGCCGGCCGTCATCCACGTCGACAAGGGGACCATCCGGCTCCAGTCCGGCAAGACCCAACTCGGGGAGTGGAAGCTCTACGAGGTGGTGATCGAGGAACAGGACGACTCGACGATCTCGTTTCGGGTCGATGACGACGAGGTGCTCCTCACTCTCCAGGAGCACAAAGGGTTCCTGGCAGAGACAGCCTCGTTTCGCCGTGACGATCGTCGCCGCCGCATGCCCACCCACGAGGCATTTCGTCCCAAGGAGGTGGAGGAGGGGCCCAGTCTCGCGGAAGAGATCCGCGAGGACGTGACCCGGGAGGTCGGCTCGGTGACGAGCGAGATCCAGGACGTGTGGGGGCGGGTCTCCGGGAACTGGATGTTCTGGGTGGGGGTGGCCGTCTTCCTCGTTCTGGGAATCGTGCTCACGCCCGTGGTGGTCGGGATCCTGTTCGTGATCGGGGTGGTGTCTCTCGTGGTGGGCGCGATCGCCTACTTGGAGACGTCGGTGGCGGTGAAACTGCCCGACGTCTTGAGCCCTGCTCGCCTGCTCGCCATCGGAGTGGTGGCGGTCGGGTTGGGGATCCTGTTCGCGATCCTCTTCAACTAGGTCTAGAGCAAGTAGGTCTAGGTCTAGAGATAGAGCCCGGATCCCTCGTTCTGGGACGGCTCCTGGGGGCGAGGCCGTTGCAGGGCGCGGCGCTGCATCTCGGCCAGCTGACTCTGGGCGGCGACCTGCTGGGAGAAGAGTGACGCCTGGATACCGTGGAACAAGCCTTCCAGCCACCCGATGAGTTGTGCCTGAGCGATTCGGATCTCCGCTTCGGTGGCTTCTTCACCCTCCAGCGGCACCATCACCTGGTCGAACTCGTCCAGTAGCTCTTCGGAGAGGACCTCGCGCAGTTCGTCGAGCGACTGACGGTGGACCTCGGTGAGCCGGAGACGTCCTTTCTGGTCGATGGGGGCATGACGCACCTCGTCGAGCATCGCCCGGGTCATCGAGGCGATCCGGATGAGCTTGGTGGGTTGGCTGATGAACTCGCCTTCCCGCTGTGACTCGACGACCTCCGGCTTCACCGCTTGCTGCTTGGGTGACTCGTCCTGCTCTTCTGGGATGCTGGCTTCTTCGCTCATGGCGTCCTTCAGGGTACGGGGGTTCCAGGGTATGTCGGTGCCCGGATGTGAACCAGTCGGACCCGGCATCCGTATTGGGGAGAGTCATCCAACCGAGGAGATCACGTGAGGAGAAGCTTGCTCGTCCTGGCGGCGGTGGGTCTGCTGGCCGCATGCGGCTCCGACGGCTCGGCGGAGACCACCGCCGCAGCCGCGCCGACCACCATGGCACCCACGACCATGGCACCGACGACCATGGCACCGACGACCATGGCACCGACGACCACGGCCGCGTCTACCGCCACCATCACGATGTCGGGCATGGCCTTCAGCGGTGCCCAGACGGTCCAGGTCGGCCAGGAGATCGAGCTCGTCAACAGCGACGACGTCCCTCACACGTGGACCGCCGAGGACGGCCCATTCGACGTGTCGATCGCTCCGGGACAGACCGCCACGTACACGTTCGACGAGCCGGGCGAGTACTCCTATTTCTGCGAGATCCATCCGTCGATGACGGGCACGATCCGTGTCGAAGGCTGACGTCGAGACGACCACCTTCACATAGGAACGTCGCTCCCATACGATGGCGGTGCACGTCATTGGAGGACGACACATGGCGAATGAGGATCTCCCCCCCATCCTGGACGCAGCCCAAGTCGCGGACCTCCTGGGCATGAATGTGCAGATGGTGAGGAGATACGCCCGAGAAGGCAGACTGCCGGCCTACAAGTTGCCAGGCGGTCGCACCTTCAAGTTCTTCCGGGACGATCTGTTCGAGTTCATCCGCGCCCATCCGGTGGTCCCGGAAGGCGAGGATTCGGCTGAGGAATACGATCGATCCGAGGCGGAAACGGGCTGAACACCACTGCAATCGTGCCGGTCGGGAGGTAAGAGAGAAGACCGGACGGTTCCCGGACCACCACATGGTCGGAGGCCACCACCTCCAGGGAGCCTGTCGCCGACTCGCCGGTAACCATGTAGATCTCCACCGGGTGGGTCTCCTGCTCGTGTTCGGCGAGTCGGGCTCGGAAGGTGGCGGCCTGGGGACGCCCCGAGGAGCCTCCGTGCCGGCTCGGGGTTATCCGGATCGCCGCCACCGCCAGCCTCACATCGATGAACCGCATGCCGTCGGTCAGGGTCACGAAGTCCTGGCCCACGGCGAAGGCCGGGTAGTCGAGTACCAGGCCCGCCACCTGCACGGTGATCCTGTCGCCCCGGTGCATCGCCGTGCGCACGGCGTCAGCCAACGATCGACGACGAAGGCGGAGGAGGTGCGTCAGTTCCTCGTCGTCGGCGGCCTCTTCCCGGATCCGACGTCCGACACTCTCCCGGAGACCGCGAGCGAGTTCCTCGAACCCGTCGCCGTTTTTCGCGTTCTGGCCCTCAGGCATCTCTTCAGCGTAAATTCAGCACGAGCAATGCGGGATGCGGAATGACCGTCGGAGTAAATCCACCATCCACTGGAACTCCTGTGCAGCCCGACCGCTCCCGGCATCGATGGGGAAGTCGATGGAGTATGGGTCACCTCGCTGTGGCTCTGGCGGCAGTTCTCGCCTTCGTAGCGAACCTCGCCTTTCTGCGGTCGGCCGACGACACCGTTGCTGTGGTAACGGCAGGTCGGGCGATCGAGGCCGGTGATGTCATCGGGCCGGGGGACTTGACGACGACTCGGATTGCGGCGGACGCCGGCGTGCTGGCGACCTTGTTGACCTCGCTCGAAGGAATGGAGGGGAGAGTGGCTGCCCGGAGGCTGATGGCGGGCGAGCTGGTGGGAGCCGGCGACCTCCTCGCATCGGCCGCTCCGTCTGGCCTCGCGTCGATGGCCCTACCGATCGATCCCGCTCACGCCGCCGGCGGCATGATCCGGCCGGGCGATCGGGTCGACCTGATCGACGTCCAGAACGGGGTAGGCCGCTTCGTCGCGCGTGACGTTCCGGTGCTCACGGCTCCGAGTGACGGTTCGGGACCGCTGGGATCGAGCGGCCGGTACTTGGTCGTTGGGGTGAGCGAGGACCAGGTCCTGGCGGTGGCGGAAGCCATCGATGACGGTCACATCGACGTCGTGGTCACGACAGGAGCAGCGGGTGGCTGAAGTCGAATTGGCCTTGGCCGTTTCCGCCCGTCCTTGGGTCGACTCCCTCCACCGGTTC
>DATGPZ010000264.1:0-8699 GCA_035304485.1 Acidimicrobiia bacterium
CGATCAACTCGTTGGCTGCACAAGGCATCCTGCGCGGATGCAACCCTCCGGCCAACACCCGTGTGTGCCCCGAAGCTTTCATCACCCGGGCCGAGGCGGCAGCCATGGTGCGTCGATTGCTCGGTCTTCCCAAGGGCCCCGACGCTTTCGAAGACGATCGCGGCAGTTGGGCAGAAGGCGACATCAACGCGTTGGCTGCGGCCGGCATCTCCCGCGGCTGCAATCCGCCTGCCAACACCAGGTATTGCCCCGAGCGCAGCATCAGCCGGGACGAGGCGGCGACATTCACTCTCCGGATCGACAACCTGCTTTCGGAGCTGACGACCTTGGCGGCACCCGACCTGCCCGAATGGCCGCCACTGGGTCCACCGCCGGAGAAGCCTCCCGAAGAGCAGGAGTGAGGGTCAGGTCTCCGAACTCGTTCGCCGTCCGGTGCGCAATCCGAAAACGCGTGCCACCGGGCGAGCTCGGGGAGTGGACCAGATGAAGGACACCATCGAGCGCTCCTAGCGACCGGGGGTCATCCGACCCGCTCGATTCGGATGTCGCCGCTGACCGATCTCAGGCGGAGCGATACCTCCGGCCCATTGGATCCGGACGCCTGGCGGCGATCCGGAAGGCGCACCGATCCCGACAGGGTCCGGGCAGAGAGCTTGACCGTTCGTCCCGGTGGTAGCCCCAAATCGAGGTCGCCTGACACGGTGGCTGATTCGAAGTCGCTGCCCGAGAAGGTCTTGACCCGCACGTCGCCGGATGCGGTCGATACGACGGCGTCACCGTCGACTCGGTCGATCTGTAGGTCACCGGATACCGAGGTGAGGGAGGCCCGGCCGCCGACGTGCCCGACTCGGACGTTGCCGGAAGCGGCGCGTGCGGTGAGGTCGGCGGCGATGCGGTCGACCGCGATATCGCCGGAGGCGGACTTGAGATTGGCGTTCACGGCGTCGACGAGGTCGATGTCGCCGGAGGCGGTGGACAGTGTCGCCCGGTCTAGTGGTGCCGTGGCCCGAACGTTCGCCGAGGCCGTACGGACGCTCAGCGATGTCCCGTCCGGGACCGCGACCCGGATTCGGGCCCGACCCCCGCGGCCGAAACCTCGCTCGTTCGTGACAGAGATGGTCGAACCGGTCTGGGCGACTCGCCAGGCGTCGGGGTTGCGGGTGTCCACCTCCACCTCGACAGAGCCGTGCGAACCGCGCTCCACCGTGATGCTTCCGCTGGCCGCGGACACCTCCACTTGTATCGGCCCTTCGACCGTGAACGTCTCCCGGATCACAGCTCGAAAGTCTCCTCCACTCGCGACCCGGCACCGCTCCTTCGGGTGCGGGACCGCAGGGCGTCGACTACCCAGCTGTTGATCGAGTCGCCGGTGGATGTGGCCGCATCCTCGATGATGCTCTTGAGTGAGGGAGGTAGCCGAAGGGTGAGGCGGGCTTCCAGATCTTCGTCGAGTGGGACGTCGTCTTCGGCGAGTTGGGTCACGACCAGCTCGGGGTCGCCACCCGTGAGACGCACTTCGACCGATCGGTCACCGAGCTGGGCGTCGATCTCGGCCGCGGCTTGCTGGACGGCGTCGAGGATTGCGGTGCGCACCACCGGCCAGAACGCCTCCAGGAAGTCGGTCGCTGCGTCCGCCACCGAAGGGTCGGCCAGTCTGAGCTGAGCTTCGATGGCGGTTTCGATCTGGGTCATTATCGGTTCCAGCCTCATTGGTTGCCTCCCGGCCCCCGCAGCCGTCGATGGGGGCTGGCATGGTGGTTGCGAATCCTCTGCTCGATGATGGCATGTCCGAAGGCGATGGTGGGGTACACGGTCTGTCCTTCCTTCCCGTCGTGTGACATCACAGTGATGTCATAGCGACACTATGCCACACCCGAGATGTGATGTCAAGATGATGTCACGATGACGCGAGTGCCCTCGGTGATCGGGCGGTGCCCTACCATCTACCCGCTGATGGACATCGATCGGATCGAAAAGGCCGTACGCGAGATCCTGGAGGCGATCGGAGAGGATCCCGAGCGGGAAGGGCTGGCCGACACTCCGGCGCGAGTGGCGCGCTTCTACGCCGAGGTATTCGACGGCATCCACCGCGATCCGGCCGAAGAGGTGGATGCGTTCTTCGGTGACGAGCACTACCAGGAGATCGTGATGGTCAAAGACATCCCGTTCTACTCGCTGTGCGAGCATCACCTCGTCCCGTTCCACGGAAAGGCCCATGTCGCTTACCTTCCCAAGGGGCGGGTGACGGGCCTATCGAAGCTTGCCCGCCTGGTGGAGGGCTTCGCTCGTCGCCCACAGATGCAAGAGCGCCTCACGGCGCAGGTCGCCGACGCCCTGTGTGAACGACTGGATCCGCTCGGAGTGTTGGTCGTCGTCGAGGCCGAACACCTCTGCATGTCGATGCGGGGAGTGCGCAAGCCCGGTTCCGCCACCGTCACGTCGGCCGTGCGGGGAACGATGGCCAAGGATCCCGCCACCCGGGCGGAGGCAATGTCGCTTCTGTTCGGAACCCGTGGCTGATCCCCCCAGTTGGAAGATACGGACCCGGCATCTGGTCCTCGATCGCCCCCTGATCATGGGGATAGTGAACGTGACTCCGGACTCCTTCTCGGACGGTGGTCGCTACCAGGATCCCGAGCTGGCGATCCAGCACGGTCTCGATCTGGCCCAGCAGGGTGCCGACCTCGTCGACGTGGGCGGCGAGTCGACCCGTCCGGGTTCGGAAGGAGTCCCGGCCGAGATAGAGCTCGCCCGAGTCCTGCCCGTCGTCGAGGCATTGGCCACTCGTGGGGTGGCGGTCTCGATCGACACCTCGAAGGCCACGGTCGCCCGACATGCGATCGAGGCCGGCGCAGAGGTCATCAACGACGTCACCGCCGGTTCGGATCCCGACATGTTGGGTTTGGCGGCCGAGAGCGGCTGTGGATTGGTCCTGATGCACATGCAGGGCACTCCGCGCACGATGCAGGAGCGCCCCAGCTATGAGGACGTGGTGAGGGAGGTGAAGGACTTCCTGGTGGAACGGGCACTCGCCGCCGAATTCGCCGGCATCGACCGCGCCGCCATCTCCATCGATCCCGGGATCGGTTTCGGCAAGACCGTCGACCACAACCTGGAGCTGCTCAGACGACTGGGAGAGCTCGTCTCCACCGGCTACCCGGTCGCCGTGGGCACCTCGCGCAAGGGCTTCCTCGGGCATCTAACGGGCGTCGATCATCCAGAGGAGCGCGACGTCGCCACCGCCGCCACCACCGCCCTGGCGGTCATGGCCGGCGCGGCGATGGTCCGAGTCCACGACGTCGAATCCTCCCGGCAAGCGGCTCGCATCGCATGGGCGATCGCCAGAACACGGATTTGACGGCTTGGGTATCGTGGATGCCCAAATGGCAAAGATGATGACGGGGCTGAAGCCCCGTGGATTCGTCTGGGTGATCGCTGATCGTCTGGCGGTCTCCGAACGGATCGGCGGAATAGGGTTCCAGCACCGGCGAGTGCGCCGTGACGAAGAGATCACGTGGCTCACCGACGAAGCCGGGATCACGTCGATCGTCAACCTGCTACCCGGCAATCAGAACGTATCGGCCTACCTCGAGGCTGGAATCCAGACTTTCCCCGTTCCTGTGCAGGGCGAGATCACCCGGAAGGATTTGACAGCGGTGTACGCCGCCATGGACGAGGCGATGGAGTCGCCCGATACCCGCGTTCTGGTCCATCGGGACGTCGTCGACGACGGCATCGCCGGGCTATTGGGTGGTTACCTCGTCCATTCCGGGCTGATAGACGATCCGGTGCTCGCCGTCGCCGTCATTCAGGAGATCCTCGGTAGGCCGCTCGGCCCGGCCGGGCGCGCCCTGGTACCGCCGGCGGACCAGTGAGCGACCGGATCCAGGTGACGGGGATCGAGGTCTTCGCTCACCATGGGGTCCTCGAGGAGGAGCAGCGCGATGGTCAACTCTTCTCCGTCGATGTGGAGATAGAGCTGGATCTCCGACGGGCAGCCCACACCGACGATCTCGCCGATACCGCCGACTACGGCGAGCTCGCAGAACGGGTCAGCGCCCGGGTTGCGGAGGAGAGGTGGAACCTGATCGAGAAGGTGGCTCAGCGAGTGGCAGACCTCGTCTTGGAGGACGAACGGGTTCAGGCCACCACGGTCACCGTGCACAAGCCGCAGGCACCGATCTCGGTTCCGTTCCGGGACGTGACGGTGACGGTCCGACGGTCCCGGTGAACTACCGGGCGGCGATCGCCCTCGGATCGAATCTGGGTGATCGCCTGGCGATCATGCGGGCCGCGGTGGATGACCTCGAGCGCTTGGGCTCGCTGGAGGCGATTTCCTCCCTGTATGAGACGGCTCCGGTGGGCGGTCCGGAGCAGGGCCCATTCCTCAACGCGGTCGTGGTGCTCGACACCGATCTCGAGCCGAGTGCCCTCCTGGCCGCGCTCCAGTCGATCGAGTCGCGGCACGGACGCGTACGGACGGAGCGCTGGGGACCCCGCACTCTGGATCTCGACCTTGTCGTCGTTGAGGACGACGGCACCACTGTCGTCTCCGATGATCCGAGACTCGTGTTGCCACACCCTCGAGCAGTCGAGCGGCGCTTCGTGCTCGAACCCTTGGCGGAGGTATGGCCCGAGGCGCCTGTCACCGAGCGGTCGTCGGCGGCAGAGGCGCTGGAAGGCGTTGCCGATCAGGAAGTCGAGGTGCTCGGAGCAGATTGGATCCGTCCGCGCTGGAGGCTCGCCCGGGTGCTGGTGTCGATCCAGATCCTGCTCTTCCTCGTCCATGCGGGGGCGCTGTTGCTGGACTTCCGGTTCCCGACACCCGGCCGCTGGCAGACGTGGGTGGGGCTGGCAGCAGTCACTCTGGGTGCCGTCCTCGTCGGGTGGGCGGTCGGGTCGCTGGGCCCTGCCCTCAGCCCGCATCCGGAGCCTCGGCCCGGCACGATGCTCGTGCAACGAGGTCCCTACGCCCATCTTCGACACCCGATCTACGCCGGCCTGGCGCTGGCAGCCCTGGGCACGGCGATCTCGATCCGGTCCTGGATTGCGCTGACCACCGGCGTGGTGCTGGCCGCGTTTCTGGCCGTGAAGGCCCGCTACGAGGAATCCCGTCTTCGGGTGTCGGTACCCGGCTACGCCGCCTACCAGCGGCGGGTGCCCGGTCGAATGATCTATGTGCCGAAAGCCCCTGACTGAAGAACGACCATCGTGCTACGTTGAATGGTGATGGCTGCACGTGGCCCTCCGTCCGAGTCGACTGACACGGTCAGAGTCGATCGACCAAGGAGGACACATGGCCAGACGGGCACGAGAAAACCGCAAGGAAACCCCCGGATACGAGGCGCGACCGCCTCGTGAGGAGAGGAAGCGCCAACACCGTCAGGTCCGCCACGCCGCCAACCAGCTCCTCGCCACTGTCGAGGATCCCGACGATCTCACCCTGCCCGACGTACGGCGGCGGCGCCACTCGGAGGCGAACGGCCACGAAGAGCCTTCTGCCAATCGGAGGAGGTTCAGGGTCTGGAAGACGAAGTTTTGGAAGCGTCGTGACTCGTACCGTGACATGAAGGCAGAACTGGATGCGGAGTGGCCCGTGGTCACGTCCCACCAGTTGGAGAACTACCAGATCTGAGTTGCCGGTCGGTGGGGCCCATCGGTACGGGCCCACCAACCGCGTCCGGGCGGCTGCTCCACTCTGAGAGTGGATAGGCGGCGCGCCAGCCCCGGGTAACCTCCGCCCATGGACCTGTTGATCATCGGTCCCGGCCGCGCCGGCGGTTCGATCGCCCGGGCCGCTGTTGCTGCCGGACACCGTTTGGTGGGAGTCCTCAGTCGCAGTCCCACCGACCTCGAACCGGTCCTGTCGTGGGATGCGCCACTTCCCAGCGCCAGCCTGGGAATCGTGGCGGTGACCGATTCGGCGATCCATGAGGTGGCGGAACGTCTGGCTCCCGTCTGGCCCGCCGACACTCCCGTCGCTCACCTGTCCGGGTTCAGGTCGGTCAGGGCCCTGGACCCGATCGGAGCCGTTCCTGCCGGGTCTTTCCATCCACTCCAGACCCTTCCCGATCCCGAGCACGGCGCAGACGCTCTACGCGGCGCATGGGCGGCGATCACGGCCGACGAGCCTCTGGCGAGCCTCTTGGAGCGCTTCGCTGACGACCTCGGAATGCACCCTTTTCACCTGGAGGACGAGGCCAAACCGGCCTATCACGCCGCGGCGGCCGCCGGGGCGAACTACGTAGTCGAATCGCTGGCTGTTGCGTTTGACCTGTTGGCGGCGGCGAATGTCCCCTTCCAAGTCCTCGAACCCCTCACCCGTCGCGTGGTGGAGAACGTCTTCGCCCTGGGGCCGGCGGAGTCTTTGACCGGTCCGATCGCCCGGGGTGATCTGGAGACGGTGACTGGACAGATGCAAGCGGCCGCCGCGATCAGCGAGAGTCTGGGGCGCCAGTTTCGATTGCTGGCCGAGGCGACCGCAGTGAGGGCTGGAGTGAGGCTGGATTTCTCGTGATCACCGTTCAAGAACCGGAAGCTGCCCGGACCGCCGGCGACGGTACCCGCGGGCTCGTTCCCACCATGGGATACCTCCACGAAGGCCATCTGTCACTCGTGGAGGCAGCCCGACAGATGTGCGACGTGGTGGTCATGTCGCTGTTCGTCAATCCGCTGCAGTTCGACGATCCCGGCGACTTGGAGCGCTATCCCCGGAATCTCGATCGGGATGCCGAACTGGCGGAAAAGGCGGGTGTCGACGTCCTCTTCGCCCCACCACCCGAGGTCATGTATCCGGAGCCCTCCACTACGACGGTGTCGGTATCTGAGGTCACCGCCACGATGGAAGGCGAGTATCGGCCCGGCCATTTCGACGGCGTCACGACTGTCGTCGCCAAGCTGTTCGCGGCGCTACAACCCGACCGTGCCTTCTTCGGGAGGAAGGACCACCAGCAACTGATCGCGGTCCGGAGGATGCACCGGGACCTGCTCTTCCCCGGCGAAGTGGTGGGTTGTCCGACCGTCAGGGAGATGGACGGCCTTGCCTTGTCGAGCCGGAACGTGCGAATCGAAGACCGAGACCGCGCTCTCTCCATCTCCAAAGGGCTCGAGGCGGCGGCGGTGGCGGTCGAGTCCGGGGAGCGGCGATGCCAGGCGCTCACGGAAATCGTGCGGTCGGAGCTGGAACTCGATTCGGTCGACTACGTGGAGCTGGCTTCCCAGTCCGACGCTCAGCACCTTGACCAGCTCGACCGTCCCGCCTTCCTGGCGGTGGCTGGCCGGGTCGGGGAGGTTCGCCTGATCGACAACCTGCCCATCGACTTGGTCGGCGAGATGTTCGTCGTCGATCGCGGCATTCGTCTCGATGTCGAGTCGGTGGTGTATCGGTGACCCGGCTGCTGCTGGTCGACGTCGGCAATACGCAAACCGTGGTCGGAGCCGATGACGGTGAGGCGTTCCACACTTGGCGACTGTCGACGCAAGCCTCCCGCACTGCGGACGAATACCGCCTGCTGCTGGAATCACTCCTGGAAGAGGACGGCCATGAGTTCGACGGCTGTGCCCTGTCCTCGGTGGTGCCGCCGGCCACGGTCGCGCTGCGGACGGCGCTCGCAACCGTCACCGGCCACCGGCCGGTGGTGGTCGGCCCGGGCACCCGAACAGGAATGGCGTTGCGGGTCGACAATCCTCGCGAGGTCGGTGCCGATCGGATCGTCAACGCGCTGGGGGCTATCAGCCGGTATGGGACCCCGGTCATCACCGTCGACTTCGGCACCGCCACCACGGTCGACCTGGTGGGTCCCGAAGGGGACTACCGGGGTGGCGCCATCGCCCCCGGGCTGATAGTGGCGGCCGACGCCCTAGTGCGGTCGACGGCGGCGTTGCGGCGGGTGGATCTGGTCTCGCCCGAGCACGTGGTCGGGCGGAGCACCGTCGAGGCGATCCAGTCGGGCCTCGTGTTCGGATACGCCGGGCTGGTGGATGGGCTCCTCGATCGGTTCTTGGACGAGTTGCAGTCTCGCCAGGTGACCATCGTGGCCACGGGTGGCACCGCAGAAGTCGTGGTTTCCCATTGCACCCACCCCGTCGTGCTCGATCCGGATCTCACGCTGCTGGGTCTGCGTGTGGCGTGGGAGCGGAACGTGGACCGCTGAGGACACCGCCTGGGCGGATACACTCCAGGTCTCTATGCCATCCCTCATCGCCCATTTTCTGCGCGGCTTTGCCATGGGCTCAGCCGATCTCGTTCCTGGCGTGTCGGGCGGAACGGTCGCGCTCGTCCTCGGCATCTATCGTCGTCTGGTGCTGGCGATTCGAACGGGAGCAGGTGCCCTGTCAGCACTCGTCCGTTTCGACTTCGCCACGATGATGGACCGGTTGAAGAAGGTCGAATGGGCGTTCTTCATCCCACTCGTGATCGGGATCCTCGCCGCGGTGGCCGCGCTTTCCCATTTGATCGAGTCCCTGCTCGAGAATCATCCCATTCGTATGGCCGGCCTGTTCTTTGGCTTGGTCGCGGGTTCGATCGTTGTCGCCTGGCGACTCATCGGCCGACGTGACGCGCTCCGGATCGGGGTGCTGGTCGTGGCGGCGGCCGTGACGTTTTGGGGGCTCGGATTCAGCGCCGGCACCGTCGATGATCCGTCGTGGTGGATGTTCCTCGGTGGAGGGGCACTCGCCATCTGCGCCATGATCCTGCC
>DATGPZ010000265.1:0-4319 GCA_035304485.1 Acidimicrobiia bacterium
GATTCGCATCTCGTCGGACTGGACCATCGGAACGCCCTGGCGGGCCATGAGCCGGGCCCGCTCTTCGAGCGGCAGGTCCGCCCACGAATCTTGAGGTTCGCAGATGGTGAAAGGTCCATAGACCTCCGTTAGCCCGTAGGCGTGGACGACCGTCATGCCCAGACCTTCCAGCCTGCCGATGATCGACGGTGATGGAGGCGCTCCACCGGTCGTCACTCGCAAGGGCCGATCCACAGGGCGCGCCTGTGGAGCACCAGCCAGTGTGGCGAGGACGGCCGGGGCGCCGCTCATGTGGTTCACGTCCCACCGGTCTATCGACGACCAGATGCCTTCGCCCGTGACGGCTCGAAGACACACGTGGAGTCCCGCAACGGCGGTGACACCCCATGTCGCGCACCAGCCGTTGCAGTGGAACATCGGCAGAGTCCAGAGATATCGTGTGGCGCGGTCGTATCCGATGTGGCGAGCCACTCCGAGAGCGTTCAGATAGGCGCCTCGATGCGTATACATGACGCCCTTGGGTCGTCCGGTGGTCCCGGACGTGTAGTTGAGGCTGATGAGCGAGTTCTCGTCTTCGATTTGCCACGACACCCCGGCGCGATCGCCGGTCCCGAGGAAGTCTTGATAGGAAGTAGCGATGCCTCTCGGCTCCAAGCCCGAAGTGGGATCCGAGGTCTCCACGACCTCTTCGACAGATGCCGGGTCGATCTGGTCGATCAGGGCTGTGTCCGCGAAGGCGATCCGTGACCCGGAGTGGTCGAGGATGTACGCGATCTCGGCGGGTGCCAGTCGGGTATTCAGGGCGACGAGCACTCCACCCGCGAGGGGGATCGCAAAATGCGCGATCAGGAGTTCGGGGACGTTGGGGGCGAGGAAAGCGACGCGGTCGCCGGGTTGGATCCTCGTTCGAAGAGCGCCGGCGAGCTTCTCGGCTTCATCAGCCATCTCTCCGTAGGTGAGAGTTCGATCTCCATAGACGATGCCGGGCCGGTTCGGGAAGACCCGTGATGCCCATTCCAAGAAGCGGAGTGGGCTCAGAGCCACATCGTTCGGTGCCCTCAATCAAGTCTCCTTCGAGCGTGATCCACGAAGGTCTGCTTCTGACGCCCCAAACCTTCGATTTCCACTTCGACCACGTCTCCGTGGCGGAGGTAGGGGAAGCGTCCGGAAAGCGCCACGCCCTGAGGTGTTCCGGTGAGGATCAGATCTCCCGGCTCCAGAGCCATGTAGTGTGACAAGTGCCAGACCAGGTAAGGCACGTCGAAGATCATGTCTGCGGTTGTCGAATCCTGGCGGATCTCACCGTTCACCCAGCTCCGTAGCCGCAGCTGGCCGTGGTTCACCTCGTCCGGGGTGACGAGCCATGGCCCAAGAGGATTGAACCCCGGCGCGCACTTGCCTTTACTCCACTGTCCGCCGGAATGCTCGATCTGCCAGGCCCGCTCGGAAACGTCGTTTGCGACGGTGAAGCCGGCGATGTGCTGCATCGCGACAGCGGGGGAGTCGAGGTAGGAAGCCTGGGAACCGATGACGATGGCCAGCTCGACCTCCCAGTCGGTCTTCTCGCTCCCTGGTGGAATCACCACGTCGTCGTTCGGTCCGGTCACCGTGTTCGGTGTCTTGAAGAACACCACCGGCTGCTCCGGCGGCGCTGCTCCGGTCTCGGCCGCATGGGCGGCATAGTTCATGCCGATGCAGACGACTGCTCCCGGTCGGGCCACTGGCGCGCCTACCCGAACTCCGTCGGTATCGACCCGATGGAGCACGCCACCGGCGAGTGCCGTCGCGGCGCGCTCGATCCCGTCGGAGGCGAAGAATGTGGAATCGATGTCGTCGGTCACGGGAGAGAGGTCGTAGGCGATCCCGTTGTCCATCACGACGGGTCGTTCTTCTCCGGGCGATCCGATCCTTCCCAGTTTCATGCTGCTTGCTCCGATGTCAGGACGATCTTGTTCGAGAACGAGGTGCCCTCGGCGAGTGAGCGGAAGGCTTCTGCCCCCTCCGCCAGGGGAACCGTCGTGTCGATCAGGACGTCGAGTGCGTCTTGACCTGCGGAGACCCAGTCCGCCGTGCTCCTGAAGTTGTCTTCCGTGTAGCAGTAGCTGCCTACCAGAGTGCGTTCTCCCACGCTGATCGAATAGGCCGGAAGTGATAGGCGTCGGGCACCCATCCCGACCAGGACGATGACGCTCCGTCGGGTGGAGTGATCGAAGGCGTCTTCCAGGCTGGCGTCGATGCCGACCGCATCGATCACCTTGGTGGCGGGTCCGCCGAGCACTTCGTCGATCCGGTCTGTGAGCAGATCGGGAGGCGTGGTCTCGAATCCGAGTTTCCCGAGCAGGGTCCGACGATCTTCGACGATCTCGCTGACCAGGACCCGCCCGATCCCGAGGCGGCGGGTCGCCAGGGCACAGGCCTGGCCGATCGGCCCTCCACCGACGATGAGAACCCGGTCGTCGGGAGTGGCCGTCGCCCGATCGAGCGCGTTGTAGCCGACGGCGAGGGGTTCCACCAGGGTCCCATGGAGAGGCGGTATCGAGTCGCTCAACGAAACGACGTTCCCCACCGGAACGACGATGGAATCCGCGAACGATCCGTCCAGGGCCGGATCGACTCCTATGACGCGATGCTTCTCGCAGGCGTTCGTGGCGCCGATCCGGCAATGCTCACACCTGCGGCACGAAATGAGCGGATTGAACGTCACCAAGGTTCCGGGTGACGGCCCATCGGTATTCGGACCATGCCGCCGTACCCGACCGACGGTCTCGTGGCCCATGATCTGTCCCGCGAAGCGCCGGCCGGTCGATCCGGTGTAGCCGTGGAGATCGGATCCGCAGATGCCGGTGCCCAAGACATCGATGAGGGTCTCGCCCGCCTCCGGGATCGGGTCGGGACGAGGCATGAGGGCCATCTGCCGCGGGCCCTCGAAGACGAGTGCATTCATGGAGTGAGCTCGATCCTGTCAGGGTGACGCGGTCTCAATCGGCCCGGCTGACAACGCCGTCGGGAAACCGGTCGAAGTTGGCCGGGTCGTACAAGGGCACGATGATGTCGGCGGTCCGGCGCACCCTGGCGTGCGCAGCCAGGGCCTCGTAGATGTTCTCTGAGATGCCGATCGGGTGGTCCTCCTCGACGTTCTGCAGATGGAAGAAGGTGTCGGAGATCGCCACGACCCCGGCCGGCGTGTCTACCTCTACCACCATCGACGCCCGGTGGTGGCCTCCCGACCACCAGGTGCGAAGCCCGGGTGCCAGCTCGTCTTCGTCCTCGAGTAGCCGGACTCGCGGCCAGGCCGTTGTCACCAACTCCACAAGGATGTCGTCGGGGATCGAGGTCGCTCGGTTGTCGTGAGGATGCTCGTGAGTCGTATGGAAGTGGACCCATCCCCGGCGCGCGATGCAGATCTCGGCTCGTTCGAAGGCCAGCACGTTGCTCACCGTGTAGAGCTGGAGCGGGGTGAGGATCACGTGGGTGATCTCCTCGGGTCGAATCCCCCGACTCTCGAGCTGTTCGAGCACGAACTGACCCGGCTCCCGAGTCATGGCCGCCTTTTCTCCGAGAAAGGAGGCCCATCCACGGTTCATCGGTTCCAGATCCTCGGCTGGCCCTGTGTTGACCAAGGCGCGAATGCCATCGCCCTCGATCAATACGACCTGGAAGGTGAGAGGCAGCCATTCGTCCCAGTGGCTCATCCAGAACAGCTCGGGTCCCGGGATCAAGCTGGTGCCGACCGGCATGGTCGTGACTGAGTAGCGGCTCATTCTTCTTCTGCTTCCTCCTGGTCGACGTGGTTCAGGATCCGGGGGTCGATCCGCTCGAGCTCTTCGCGCACTTGGCGCAGGTGCAGATCCATCGCTGCCGACGCCCAGACCGGATCCTTGGCCCGCACCGCCGCGACGATCTCCCGATGCCACCGGACCGCCCGATCGATGGCTCCGGGTATCGCAGCCGACGCGTACCTCGTACGCCAACCCAGCCCGCTGATCGAGGCGTGGAGCGAAACGAGCACGGCATTGTCGGTCGCCTTGGCGATGGCCTCATGGAAGGCTACGTCGAGGGCGGCGTGCTCCTCGGGAGACTCTTGGTGTGCAGCCAACGCCTCATTCAGCTCGGTCAGTTCGTCGAGGATCTCAGGGATGGCGCGTTCGGCGGCGAGGGCGGCGAGTCGCGGCTCCAGCAGTTCCCGGGCCTCCTGTAGGAGTTCGAAGAAGTCTTCCCCGGTGTTGACACTGAGGAACACAGGGTCCAGGACATGCCATCGGAGACGCGGAGCCACCACCGCCACACTGCCCTGTCGGACCAGGACGAAACCTTTGGCG
>DATGPZ010000266.1:0-7744 GCA_035304485.1 Acidimicrobiia bacterium
CCGGGCCGAGGTCCGCGTCCACTGGCCCGACGGCACCGTCGGGGACTGGGAATCCTTCGACGCGGGCCAGTACGTCACGATCTCCCGCTGACGAACGGGCCTCCCGGTGACGCCCTCCACAGGGATGCCCGCGTCTCGCCGATCCCGTGCCGGATCACCAACGCCCGGTCACCTCGTTCAGCGGGCTCATCGGGCGCTAGGTGGCCATCCTCGGGGTATCAAGGGAGTCGTCCGCCCGCCGCGGTCAGCAGCTCCTCCTCAAGAAACGGGATCATGGACCGGACATAGGTAGCAGTGATATGACTGCCGTCCCGGTAGAGGAGCACCCCGCCAATCACGGGTAGGCAGAGTTGCTGCGGGCAGATCAAAGGGGTCGGATCGATGATCGGATACCCGCCCTCAGCCGCCACCTGCTCCTGCAGCACCCCGCTGCCTCGGCTGTCGTAGTCCTCCCAGGGGATGATGCACTCTTCGAGGTCGGTGGGATTGGCCGAGACGCAGTCACGGACGACGAAGTCACCGATCACGTTGTTGCGGATCATCACCACCCGCGCCCCGGTCGCAGTGATCCGGTCGTACGCCTCGTGCATGCCCTGACGCATCAGCTCGGTGCTGAGCTCTTGACTGGCCTCGTCCCACGCCTGGCTGCTCCCCTGTGAGACGACGACCACATCTGGACGGAGCTCGTCGACCAGGTCCAGTGCGCGTCTCCCCCACTCGACACAGCTCTCGTACGGTCCCCCGCGGATCGCCGGCATTCGGGTGCTGAGGGCGCAGGAGGACTTGGTAACCGTGAGCACACGCCAGCCCCGACGCCGCCCAATGTCGTCGAAGGCGGGCACGTACTGAGCCGCTTTGCTGTCGCCCATGACCATCAACACGGCTGATCCGTTTGGGTCGCCGTACTCACATACGACCGGCTCGGGGCTCGTCTGGTCGACCTGGCAGCCCTCTTGGTACAGCCTCGGGCGGTCCCGCGTAGCCTCTTCGGCAGTGGGATAGAAGGAAGCGGTATCGCGGAGCTGCTGGAGTAGCTCTTCCCTCGTCAGACCTTGGTCGAGGATTCGCGCACCGGGGAGCTCGTCGGCGGCGAGCGTGGCGTCTGCCCTGGGCGTCTGGAGCATGATCAAGAGACCGGCCACCACCCCCATCAGCGAGAGCGTGACCCCGATCGAGAGGGACAGGGACGGAATCGTCACCAGGCGCCGGTGGTACCGGATGGGGTTCTCGACGAGGTAGTAGGAGAGCAGGGCCGGCACGAACGACAGCAGGGTCAGGACGAGCGACTGGGCAAGCGTCAGCGAACCCCATCGCGCAGTGAGGATGGCGAGTGCTGGCCAGTGCCACAGGTACAGGGAGTAGGACCACGCCCCCATCAACTGGAACGGTCGGGCTCCCAGCGTGCGTTCCACGACGTCCTCGTCGCGTCCGCCGGCGAGGATCAGGACCGCGGTGGCGACGACCGGTACCAGCGCCCGCCATCCCGGCCATGGGGTCGACGCGTCGATCGTCGCCGTCGTCCAAAGGAGCAGCGACAACGCGGCAACCTTGGCCGCGAGCTGCACCCTGGGTGACATGGAGAGCCGGTGCCAGACCGCGGCGGTCAATCCACCCACTCCAAGCTCCCAGAGGCGGGTCGGGGTGATGAAGAACGCCATCGCCGGCGATCTGCCGGTCTGCCAGAGGTTGAAGACGAGCGAGGGGATCACCACCACGAGAAGGACTGCCAGCCCGACCGCCAGTTTCACCGAGGTCTTTCGCCTCGTCGCCAGGACGACCGCACCGAGCAGAAGGGCCGGCCAGAGGAGGTAGAACTGCTCCTCCACCGAGAGCGACCAGTAGTGCTGGACGGGAGACGCTGCAACATCCTGAGCCAGATAGTCGACGGATCGAGCGGCCAGGCGCAGGTTGAGGAAGTAGGCGGCGGCCGCCGCCACGTCACCACCGAAGTCGGACCACATCGAGGCGGGCAGGAGGAGACGGATCCCGATGGCGGTGGCGACGAGGGTCAGTGCCGAGGCTGGAAGTAGCCTCCGTACCCGCTTGGCGTAGAAATCGAAGACGCTGATCTGACCGCTCTCCTCCGCTTCCCGGATCAGTGATGTAGTGATCACGAAGCCAGAGATCACGAAGAAGACGTCGACCCCGATGAAACCACCGGCGAACCACCCGATCTGAGCGTGGTAGAGCAGGACGAGGGCGATCGCGATGGCGCGAAGCCCCTCGATATCGGCCCGACGATTTGTAGGGACGGCGACGCTACCGACCATGCGAGTTCAATCTGCGACGTGACTTCATTGAAATCGGCCGCATCTTGGCACGCCGAAACGCCAATACGGCGTCACGAACTCGTCTCGGCCACCTTGGCGTTCGGTGGCGACGATCCCCAGCCAGCCGAGATCGAGAGCTGAATGTCTCGACCTCTCCGTCTCCCTCCATGCCTGGAACATCTCGTCCCGACGTATCCGGCTCAAGATCCGTGGTGGGAGCGAGAACGCGCAGAAGGTGGTACAGAACCCGCCTCTCATCAGGGGGTGGTGACAGCGCGGGTCCTCCTGCGTCACGACAAAGCCGGTGCCCCGCCCGTCGCGGGAGATGCATGCCCGTGCTTGACCTGAAGGCCGCCAGGGTGGCCGATTCAACGCCGACCCGTCCCAACGAGGGCAAAGCAGCAGAGGGGATCGTGTTCGATAGCCCTTCACCGGAGCGGGGCGCCCGTACGACCGCGTAATATGGCTGGCCGTTGCCGTGCAAGAATGGTCGGGCGACCACCCCAGCCAGTAGCCGATCGCGGCCGGGAAGTTCCGCCGAAACAGTTGACGACTACAACCAGCACCTGACTCCTGGGCACACAACGGAAACCCTTCGGACTGACGATGAAGCAACACGAGCGCCGCAACCTTCCGAGCAGACGCGTCCTGGCCGGTATCACCGGCCTCCTGGCCATCGGCATCCTCACGGTAGGTCTGGTGTTCGATCGGAAGCCCCTATTCGTGACGGGCACTGTCGGGACAGCAAGCCTCCTGGTGGTGCTGATCCTCGAGACCCACCGCTATGCCACCCGAGCTGCCCGTATTGCTCACGGCGTGCGGCGCCAGAGCAACACGAGGCTGGCCGAGCTTCAACGGGTGTTCACTGATTCCATCGGCTCCGCCAACCAGCGTGTTATCGACTCCATCGGCTCCGCTAGCGAACGCCTAGTCGACTCCCTAGCCACCCTCACCTCCGAGGCGCAACGGAGCAAGGCCAACCACGACCAGCTCCTGGCTCGGCTCGAGCTCCTGGAGCGCGATCTGAACCGGTTGGCAGCGAGTCAGCGGAAGCTCCTGGCGAGGTATGACGAGGTCTTCATCGCCGAGTCGGGTCTCTCCGACCACATTTCGCGCCGGCTCAACGCCGACCTGGAAGAGGCGAGCAAGGTCCAGCTCAGCCGGATAAGTGAGATCGTGCGGGAGTTCCAAGCGCATCAGCTCACCGAGATCGACGCCCTGCTGCAGCTGCAGCGGAGGTTCGACCTCAGCAGGGCCCCACTGGCATCCACATGGGCCATGTCTCCTCGCGGGCTCCTGCTCCTGGCCGATCTCATTGAGGAGCACCGGCCGACCCTTGTGCTGGAATGCGGGCCAGGGACCTCGACGGTCTACATGGTCATGGCGATGCGCGGGGCCGGGGTGGACGGGAAGATCGTCGGTCTCGAGCACGACCAGAGCTTCGCAGCGATGACCCGGAATGTGCTGGAGTCACTGGGACTGATGGACATGGTGGAGATCCGCGAGGCGCCGCTGACGGACTGGCGGGACCAGGAGCCCCCCGTCACCTGGTACGACCCGGCAGCCCTGACCGACTTGCGCGATATCGAACTGGTCCTCATCGACGGCCCTCCGAAGTCGAGCGCTCCGAGCGCGCGAGCGCCGGCATTCCCTCTGCTCAAATCGAGGCTCAAGCCCGGAGCCATAATCGTGGTGGACGATGCGCGCCGGCCGGATGAGCAGCGGATGATCGCCGAGTGGCTGGAGGACCACGAGGTGGTGGAGGTCCCCTACCCGACCCGGGATCAACGCGTCCTCAGGTATGAGCCCCCGCTATGAGCCCTGAGCACCCGAGCCGCGCTGAGCGCCGACGGCAGCTGCTGGCCGACATGGCCGCACGTGCACTTACTCGAGAGGGGGGAGTGCCAGCCTTAGAGGCGATAATCACCAGGAGCCGCTCCCTCAAGGGAAGGGATACTCTGGCATACATCGTCTCGAATGAGCGGCTCTCGGCGGATGAGCTGGTGTCCCAGCTCTTAGAGAACCCAGAAGGACTGCGGATCGATCATGTCGGTGCGGCTCTGGCTTTCGCCCGTCTCCTCACTAAGTCAGCGATCACCGGGCACGATCGAATGGCGGCCCTTGCCCTGTTCCAGCACATCGAAGAGACCTTCGGTTCCGAGGTCTTCACTCAACGGGATGCTGACCTCTATACCCAGACCTTGTTGGCCGAAGGCCGTCCTCACAAGGCGGTGGAGACAGCGCATCGCTTGCAGGCAACTGAGCACGTCCGCCTGGCAATCGAAGCGGACATCCTGCCGGTGGGCGAACCCGGATGGCTGCGGACCTTCAACACCCTGGCCGGCCTCGACGGCGATCCCGCGCCGATATCACTCACCGGCACTGGTCCGACGCCGTTCGACCGTCTCCACGCCCCGGTGACCGAGAGCGTATCCGGACCGCTAGTGACGGTGGCAGTAACTGCGTATCGGCCCGGCCCGAGTTTCTTCACGTCGCTGGCATCAGTCGTTCATCAGACCTGGCAGAACCTAGAGATCATTGTGGTCGATGATGCCTCGGGCCCCGACTACGAGGAGATCTTCCAATGGGCCCGAGAATTGGATCCCCGCGTCCGCGTCGTTCATCTCGAGCACAACGGGGGCACCTACCGCGCAAGGAACGCGGCCCTCTTCCTCGCGTCCGGGGAGTTCTTCACCGTCCATGATGACGACGACTGGGCACACCCCAGGAGGATCGAGGAGAGCGTTCGGCCATTGCTCGAAGATGGCTCACTGATCGCGACCAAGGGAGGGTGTGTCTCGGCCGACGATGAGCTGCGGATTACGCAGGTGGGGCGCCCCTCAATACTCCAATGCGGCACTTCCCTCACCTTCCGCCGAGCCCCCGTCATAGCCTCGGTCGGTTACTACGACTCAGTAAGGAAAGGTGCCGATACGGAAATCGAGAAACGTCTCTCAACCAGGTTTCCAGGGCGCCTGCTCGTTGATCCCGACGTCCGGCTCACCGTGAGGCGAGTGGGGACTACCAGCCTCTCTGGAGACGAGTTCGGCGCGGGATGGCGCCACGACGCGCGCGTGCTCTATGCCTCCGCCTACGGGAGGTGGCACCGGAGCACCGAGAACGCTGCGATGGTCGTTCCCGTAGGCGAGCGACGGTTCGCGCGCCCTCACCGGTTCGCCATCTCCAGTCCAGCTCGCCTTCGCTACGACGTCGTCTTCTACGGCGACTGGCGGTCCTTAGGAGGGCCCCAGCACTCCATGCTCGCCGAGATCGAGGCACTCCTCTCCGCTGGAGCACGGGTGGCGGTCTGCAATGTCGAGCCCTACCGCTTTCTCAGGACCTCATACGGCCGCTTTAACGACCCTATCAATGACCTCCTCAATTCGGGGAGGGTCGACTACCTCTGCATCGACGATCCTGCCGAGATCGAGCTCACGATCGTCCGGTACCCACCAGTGCTCCAGTTTCCGCCGGCCAGCCCGATCGCCTGGCAGACGAAGTACCTCTGGATCGTCGCCAACCAGGCACCCACGGAGTCCGACGGCTCCGACCGTCGCTACGTGGTCGAAGACTGCACCAACCATGCCCGCGCCATGTTCGGTGTCGAGCCTTTGTGGGTGCCCCAGGGGCCACGCGTACGCGCCATGCTGATGAAGGAAGCCCCCGGCACCGCCCTCGCGGAGTTCGACAACCCCGCGATCATCGACCTCTCTAGTTGGTGGAGTGAGCACCTCCCGGACCCCGTACCACCGGTGCGGATCGGCCGGTACTCGCGTGACCATGTGATGAAGTTCCCAGGAAGCGCCGAGGCCCTGCGCCACATATACCGCGCGGACGACCCGTCCTTCCAGGTTCGGATCATGGGAGGGGTCAACGTCGTCGGACAGCTCCTCGAGGGGCAAGAGCTTCCCACCAACTGGGAGGTGCTTCCCTATGGAGCCGAGGACACGAGAGCGTTCCTCCGATCCATCGACTTCTTCGTCTACTACGACCACCCCGTTTCCATGGAGGCATTCGGCCGATCCATTCTCGAAGCCATCGCCTCGGGCGTCGTTGTGGTCCTCGACCCCAAGTACGAGCCCGTCTTTGGTCCTGCCGCGGTCTATGCCTCTCCCGAGGATGCGCCTGAAGTGATCCGCAGGTACGCGGCCGACCCCGGCGCGTTCCGTGATCAGGTTGCGAAGGCGACCTCTTTCGTGCAGCAGGAGTTCTCCCGCGAGAGCTTCCTGGAGAGGATTCGGCCGTTCGTCGGTCTCGGTGACGCTGGTCACCAAGTCTCATTCCACGTGAGCCCGCAAATACGAGCGATCCCGAGCTCGCCTGAGCAGCGTCATCCACTGACGGATCACCTGATCTTCGCCGAAGACGGTGCCACGACCTGGACCGTCACCGACCCCCACCCATTCGGACCAGCTGTCCGGGCAGCGGTCGTAGGAGAACTACGCGTCAACCCGGGCCGGTTGTCGGACATTGCTCTGTCGATGGTGCGCGGCCGGCCGGTGGAGATCCCGGAGCCGGCTCAGGGCGGCGCATGGGCTCTCATTTCCGAAGGCGACCGTTATGTCGGTGTGCTCACCGGGGGATCCAAAGAGGTCTATTGGTGCGCAGCAGAGTGGGGCTTGTACTGCTCCACGGATCGATCGTGGATTGCGAACCAACGCCCGGGCCGTATCGCACGGTTGCAGCCGGGCCGGTGGCTCCTATACGACAAGTTGACCGCCACGGCGTCAATGATCCGGCCCGGCAGCAGGGGGCCGAGCGCCCGACGAGCGCTGGTTACACGTCCAGAGCGAGCGACAGATCGCTCCTAGATCACCAGATCTCGGGGGCTGCCAGACGAGTGCCGTGGCCTATGGGGTCTTGCACACGCGTCACACAAGCATCCGAAGTCCGCCAACTCGACCGGATACCGTCTTGCATCTCAGAACCCTGACGCAAGGGCCAGACAAGGTCCGCCACAGGCACGCGCCCCACTCCCACCACTCCGCCGCCTGAGCGCCGCGGCCTTTTTCGGTCCCTGGGGGCCGATCCTCAGCCTCCTGCTCCGCGACGACCTGTCTCCTCATCCCGGCGACGTCTGCCCAGGACCTTGACGGTGACCTGGACGTGGTGGTGGTCGAGCGGCGGGTGCCGGCCAAGATCTGGGAGCAGACCGGGGAAGTCGGCAACTGGCTGGGGGTGAGCCTCACCCAGGTGGGTCCCAACCGTCACGCCATCGGGGCATGGATCGAGCTGCGCATCGGCCGTCACCGGATCGAACGGGAGGTGGTGGTGGGAGGCGGCCACGCCGGGGGGCAACTCGGTCCCACCCACTTCGGGCTCGGTTCCGCCGACCGGGCCGAGGTCCGCGTCCACTGGCCCGACGGCACCGTCGGGGACTGGGAATCCTTCGACGCGGGCCAGTACGTCACGATCTCCCGCTGACGAACGGGCCTCCCGGTGACGCCCTCCACAGGGATGCCCGCGTCTCGCCG
>DATGPZ010000267.1:0-3204 GCA_035304485.1 Acidimicrobiia bacterium
ACTGGTCATCCGCACCTCCTGGGTGATGTCGAGCACCCACCACAACTTCATCCGGACGATGATCCGGCTCATGCATGCCGGACCCGTCTCCGTCGTCGACGACCAGCGGGGTCGCCCCACGTTCGCCGAAGACCTTGCCCCCGCGGTGCTGCAGGCGCTGAAAGCCCGCCTTTCCGGCTTGCTCCATCTGACCAATCAGGGGGAGACCACGTGGTTTCACCTGGCCCAGGAGATCGCTGAGCTCTCCGGGCTCGACGCGGAGGTCAACCCGATCCCGACGAAAGAAGCGGGCCGACCCGCAGCCCGCCCTGCCGACAGCCGGCTCGACAGCGAGCGGACGACCGCCTACGGCTTGACACCGCTCCCCCACTATCGCCCGTCCCTTCAAAGGGCGGTCGAGGACATCATGTCGGAAGAGGCCGCATGGTGAAGACCCACCTCGTTCGACCCGGTGACCGGAGGGCCACCAGGAACCTCTCCGCTGTCGCAGGGCTCAAATTCGGCGATGCCGTCGTCCATCTGGATCTCGACCGGGTGAAGCTCGATCGAGGCTCCAAGCGTGCGATGGAGGCCTTCAAGCACACACCCGATCCCCTGATCGAGGCCTGGGTGACCCATCGCAAGCTCCTCGAGGCGACCAGACCTGGGGACACGGTCCTGATGAGTGATTGGCGAGGACTTGGCGGTGTGTTCGCCCTCGCTCAGTGGTCACTTCCTCCAGGGGAGCGGCGCACCGTGGTCACCGTGGCCGGCGACTCCGCCGCTCTCCAGTGGCTGGATGTCGCCGGCACCATCGACGATCTGCCCATGCCTCTGGCCTCACAGGTGGACTGGGAGATCGCCCAGTACGAGTGGTCTCACGAAGTGGTGGCGCTCTCCGAGTACGTGTTCGACCTGCTCGGCGATCTCGTGATTCGCGGCGACTTGCCGGCTCCTCAGGGGAGATCTAGTGCCCCCGTGAGCGACTCGTCCGTGGTGTGGGCACCCGAACCGGTTGGTCGGCGGAGCAGGACGGGCGACATCCTCCGCGCCTTGACGAGTCTGGATGGCTCCCGGCTGGTGGTCTCGGAGAGCGACGAAGAGGACAAGGTATGGAGCGGCACCAGTTGGGACGCGCTCCAACATGCCCGCGCAGTGCTCGGCAACCGCGTGGAACGAGCAGCGAACGTCGCGGAGCCAACAGTGATCGTGCTCGGAGACCCCTTTTCCGTACCCGACGACGGCGTCGAGACGATGGTCGACCGGGGCGTCCCCGTGGTCGTGCCGGCCCGGAGCGCCGCGGCCGCCAGGTGGCCGACTGCGCCGACCTGGACGACGACCGACGAGCTCGTCGACGCATTGAACGGTGGCCCTGCAGCGACATCCACTCCGGCCCATCGGCGACCGCGGAGACGGGTCGAGGCTCCGGAGCGTGGCCGACGGATCTCTGTTGGCGTCCCCGTGTTCAGGGACGTCCGCTTCCTCGAAGAATGCCTGGCTTCGATCCTCGGGCAGGATCTGGAGCCGACAGAAGTGATCATCGTCGATGACGGCTCCGGCTCCGAGGAGGTCGATGATGCCCTCGAGTCAGCTCGCTCGAAGGACGGCAGGATCCGCATCCTGCGCGGGGAGCATCGCGGTGTGTGCGTCGCACGGAACCGGGCGCTCGAGGAGATGACCGGGGATTCGTTCCTCTTCGTCGATTCGGACGATGTCTTGGAGCCGGCATTCCTCGGCCGGTGCGCCGAGATGCTCAGGTCGGACGACCGTCTCATGGCAGTTGCGACTTGGACCCGGTTCTTCGGTGCCTATGAGGGAATCGAGGCCAAGCCACCCTTCGATGCCCGCGTGGGTTCGAGGGAGAACCCGATCATTTCGACTGCCGCCCTCGTTGACATGCGCGCTCGTGAGTTGGGCGTCCGGTATCAGCCGGAATTGGCGTTTCTCTATTGCGAGGACTGGCACTTCTGGTCCCAGGTCGTCGCCGCAGGAGGGCGGATCGGGCTCATCCCCGAGGCGCTGGTGAGACACCGGGTGCATCAGGCTTCAGGCGGCTTCCTCAGAACTGACCTCGCCCTGGCACTCGGGCGAGGCCGAGCCGTCGAACCTCTCAGGAGGCGGTGAAAGCTTCCCAGGCCTCGGCTGCGATCTGGTCGTTGTAGAAGATCCAGTCCCTGGCACGGCGAATGGCTTCGTCCTTCTCCTCGAGGAGGTGGCGGGCTGCCTGCGCGATCGCTTGGGGGTTATCGGCCTCGTCGACCGTGGTCAGTTCCCATAAGTCCTCGTCCGAACGGAACACTGACGACGTTCGGGACATGAGACAAGGAACCCCCGCCAGGTAGGACTCCTGCGGCGTGGACGGGTGGCACTCCGAGAGAGTGACGTACAAATTGAGGTCCACCGACGCTTGCAGGGACAGGAACTCGTCATATGGAAGCTCGCCATGCTCGATGATTCGCATCCCGTCCAGATAGCGATTGGACGGTCTGGTCATGACGTGAGCACTCGCCTCATCGAGCAGCCCCACGGCCAAAAGCTGCGTCGTGACGTTCTTGCGCCAGAACGGCTCAGCGAAGACACCGACCTGGAGACCCGGCCCGAGCTCCTGGCGGCGCAAGTCGCCAACGATGGGAGCTCGATTCGGGAGGTGGATCACCGGATGGCCCAGAGAAGCAAATGCCTCCGCCACGCCGGCCTTGACCATCCCCACCGCGGACAGGACTCCCGTACGTGCCAGGTCCAGAACTTCATCGGCCACCAGCGCTTCAACCGGATCCGCGCCGTGCTGCGCGGGTGAGGAGTGGAGAACGCATTTCACGTTGAGTCCGGCCGATCTCGCCGCGCGCGCAAAGTCGCCAGAGCCGGGCGGCCACCCTTGTATCACCACCACCCTGACCCCGGCCTCCGAGAGGCGTCGGATCAGAGCATCGGTCCACCCTGCCATGTCGGAGCACTCGATCACCGGGTCGCCGAAGGCGTAAGTGACAGTTCGCACGCCCCGCCAGCGTGGATGGCAGACCTGGACGACCGACCCCGCATCCAACCCGGCCCAGGAACCGAACGACAGGACCGGGGGCTCGGACTGGATCTCCTGGGGGACGGGGCGACGCCGCCTCAGCCGCTCAAGCACCGGCGAAGCGCCTCCCGATGGCCTCGACGATCCTCGCCGAAGCCGAGCCGTCGCCATAAGGGGACTCGAGCGTGGCCAACTGTGCGTGGACCCCC
>DATGPZ010000268.1:0-6742 GCA_035304485.1 Acidimicrobiia bacterium
CTGCCCTCTCAGGTGTTGGAATGACCGACATGGCTGAAACCACAGAATCCGTTCCCGTCCGCATCGGAGACCCCGAGGCCGGTGAGGTGGACCTCGAGCTGCTCGAGTCCACGCTCGACTACATCCGGCCCGCCATCCAGATGGACGGTGGTGACATCGTCCTCCAGAGTGTGGAGGAGGGTGTGGTCACGTTGCAGATGGTCGGTGCCTGCGGTGGATGCCCGTTGTCGATGATGACCCTCAAGGCGGGCATCGAACGGATCCTCAAGGACCGGGTTCCGGGCGTCGTCGAGGTCGAAGCCGTCGCTTGACACTCATCGGTCGAGCAGCTGTTCTGCCGCCGTCCAGGGATCCAGTTTTCGGGCGACGACCTCGTCGATGACCCCGCCCATCTCGGGCCGGTCCAGCTGCTGTTCGAGCCGGGCGGTGAGAGCCCATTCGAGGTACACCCGTGCCCTCCTCCGGCGCCGTTGGGCGCCTGCGCTTCCCAAGGTCAGATGGCGCCGGTGTCGGTCGATGGCGTCGACGAGGGCCTCGATCCCGCGATCCTCGGTCGCCACGGTCTCGATGACTGGCGGTGTCCACTCGCCGGGCTCGCCCATCTCGAGCATGGCTGTGAGCCACCTGCGGGTCTCGCCGGTGTCCGGTCGGTCGGCCTTGTTGACGACGAAGACATCACCGATCTCGAGGATCCCGGCCTTGTCCGCTTGGACGGCGTCACCCCATCCGGGGGTCACGAGGATCACGACCGTGTCGGCGTGGTGGACGATGTCCACCTCGGATTGACCGACTCCCACCGTCTCGAGTACGACAGGGTCGAAGCCGGCGGCGTCGAGGAGGGTCGTGAGCCCTGCCGTGGCATCTGCCAGGCCGCCCAGCCGCCCCCGACTCGCCATCGATCGCACGAACACGTCCGGGTCGTCGACGTGGTCCTGCATCCGGATGCGATCGCCGAGTAGGGCTCCGCCGGTGAAAGGGCTGGAGGGGTCGACCGCCACCACGCCCACCGTCCGGTCCACTGCCCTCCAGGCCGAGATGAGCGCGTTCGTGAGTGTGGACTTCCCCGACCCCGGTGCCCCGGTGATGCCGATCAGGTGGGCCCGCCCGGACCGCCGCCAAGCCTCGGCCAGCGACGACTTCCAACCCGGTCTCTGGTCTTCGACCACCCGGAGCAGCCGCGCCAGTGACCGACGGTCGCCTTCGACGGCGCGCGTCAACAGCTGGAGTGGATCCACCGGATCGAGGCTAACTGGTCGCGACCGTCCGGCCGGCCGTTCTGTCAGACGTCCCGGGCCTCACGGTCGGCTGACAGGACCGCCTGCGCCGCAGCCAGGCGGGCGCCCTGGACCCGCGGAGGACTGGCCGACACGTAGTCGAGGCCTACCTGGAGACAGAAAGCGATCGATCGGGGGTCGCCGCCGTGCTCGCCGCACACGCCCACCACCAGATCCGGATTGGCTGCCCGGCCTTCCCTGGTGCCGATCTCGATCAGGCGGCCGACTCCCTCGATGTCCAGCGTCTGGAACGGGTTCGTCGTGAGAATGCCCTTGTCCAGATACTCACCCAGGAACAGGCCCTCGGCATCGTCCCTACTGAGCCCATAGGTCATCTGTGTGAGGTCGTTGGTCCCGAACGAGAAGAAGTCGGCGACAGCCGCGATCTCACCCGCGGTCAGGGCCGCGCGGGGCAACTCCACCATCGTTCCGACGGGTACCTCCAGTTGCAAGCCCGCTTCCTCGCCGACCGAACGCACCTCGGCCTCGACCATGTCTCGCATGCGTTGCAGCTCCGATGCAGTCGCCACCAACGGGATCATGATCTCGAGGTGGGGATCGCCACCCGCCCGGATGCGACGTACCAATGCCTGGGCGGCGGCACCGGCCTGCAGCCGGTACAGCTCCGGAAGCATGAGACCGAGGCGCACGCCGCGGAGCCCCAGCATCGGGTTGTCCTCTTCCCAGCGGGCGACCTCGGCCGACATCTGCTGCAGGTCCGCCACCGAGCGGCCGGCCCATACCCGTCGCAGGATCTCGTGCTCCAACTCCATCCGGTCGGGTAGGAACTCGTGGAGGGGCGGGTCGAGCAACCGGACGACCACCGGGAGACCGTCCATCGCCTCCAGCAGGCCTTCGAAGTCGTCGACCTGCTGGCGTTCCAGACGGTCGAGGGCCGCCTGGCGGTCGTTTTCGTCTTTCGAGAGGATGATCTGTTGGACGATCTCCAGTCGCTCGCCCATGAACATGTGCTCGGTACGCGCCAGGCCGATCCCTTCGGCACCCAGTGCCCGCGCCTTGGCTGCGTCTTCGGGAGTGTCGGCGTTGGCCCTGATCCCGAGGGTGCGGACCTCATCGGCCCAGCCCAGCAGCTCGGCCAGCTCCGGTGTCTCCTCAGGTTCCACCAGGGGGACATCTCCGACATAGACGAGGCCGCTCGTGCCGTCGATGGTCACGATGTCGCCTTCCCGGATGTCGTGTTCGCCGCACAGCGCCCGGCGGGTCGAAAGGTCGATCACGAGCCCGCTGGCCCCGGTCACCGCCGGCTTGCCCATGCCTCGGGCCACCACGGCCGCATGCGAAGTCTTTCCGCCTTGGGCAGTGAGGATCCCGACTGCCGCCGCCATGCCGTGGATGTCGTCGGGCGTCGTCTCCGGACGCACCAAGATCACCGGTCCGCCATCGGCTGCCATGGACACGGCCTTGTCGGCGTCGAATGCCACCCGACCGGAGGCGGCACCAGGGGAAGCCGCCACCCCGCGTGCGATCGACTGCGTGTCGGCGGATTCGTCGATACGGGGCCGATGGAGCTGTTCGATCGAGTCGGGCTCCACCCGCAGGATCGCCTCGCTCTTGTCGATCAGGTTCTCGTGGACCATCTGCACGGCGAGACGAACCGCCGCTTGGGCGGTCCGCTTGCCCACCCGGGTCTGGAGGATGAAGAGTTGGCCTCGTTCGATCGTGAACTCGATGTCGAGCATGTCGCGGTAGTGCTCTTCGAGCCGCTTCATGATCTCGACGAGCTCGGCATGCGGTCCCGGGTGCAGCTGGGCCAACTCGTCGAGCGACAGTGTGTTGCGAATCCCGGCCACCACGTCTTCGCCCTGGGCCTGGGGCAGGTAGTCGCCGAACGCCTCCGAGGCGCCCGTGGAAGGGTCCCGAGTGAAACACACTCCGGTCCCCGAGGTCTTGCCCAGGTCGCCGAACACCATCATCTGGACGTTGCAGGCGGTGCCCAGGTCGTCGGGAATCCCGTGGATCCTCCGGTAGTCGATTGCCCTCCGGTTCTCCCACGAGTGGAACACCGCCTCGATGGCGCCTCGGAGTTGCTCCCTGGGGTCGGTGGGGATCGGGTGCTCGGCGTGCTCGCGGGCGATGGCCTTGAACCGTCGGGCGGCAGCGGCCAGGTCATCGGCGGTCAGTTCGGCGTCGGAGTCGACACCCCGCTTTCCGCGTAGCTCCGAGAGAACCGATTGGAAATGCCGATCGGGAACACCCAGGACGACGTCGGCATACATCTGGATGAAGCGCCGGTACACGTCCCAGGCGAAGTGGGGGTCCTCCGACCAGGTCTGGAGGATCTCGACCACTTCGTCGTTGCTACCGAGGTTGAGGACCGTGTCCATCATCCCGGGCATCGAGAAGACCGCTCCCGAGCGCACCGACAAGAGCAGCGGAACCGGCCCGCCGCCGAAGGAACGCTGAGTCTTCTCCTCCAATCGAGCCACGGCGGCGTCGACCTCGTCCCACAACTCGGATGGGAGGTCACCGTCGCGCATCATCGCCCGGCAAGCCTCAGTGGTGATCGTGAATCCGGGTGGTACGGGCAAGTCGAGCTTGGTCATCTGGGCCAGCCCGGCTCCCTTTCCGCCGAGGAGGTGTTTGTCGATCTCCTCGGTCGCTCCGAAATCGAACACGTAGGGCACGTCTAGGGGTCTCCTGGTAGCTCCGGCGCGAAACGGTATCAGAACGGCAGGCCCTCTTGACCTGGTCGAAAGTCACGAGTGGGCCACAAGCGCCAGGCCGGTCGAATACGCTTCTCCTTCCGGAGACGGAGGAGGATCGTGAAGCTCAAGGTTCGGGACGTCATGACCACCCGTGTGGTGACGATATCGCCGGATACTCCCCTGAAGGAGGCTGCGGTGGAAATGACCGATCACCGCGTGTCAGGCCTGCCCGTGGTCGAGGACGGGAAGCTGGTGGGGATCGTCACCGAATCCGACTTCGTGAGCCGGTTGGCCGGAGAGGGCGATGGGCTGATGGCGTTGGCTTTCGGAAGGCGAAATCGGGAGCTGGGTGGCGCGGTGCGGGACGCGATGACCGCCCGGCCGCACACCGTGGGACCGGACGAGTCCGTGACTGCCGCCGCCCGCGTCATGGCCGAAAAACGCGTGAAGCGTCTCCCCGTGGTCGACTCCTCCGGCGCCATCGTGGGGATCGTCTCCCGGGCCGATCTCATGTCGATCTTCGCCCGCTCAGACGATCTCATCGCCTCCGACATCGTCAATGAAGGCGTGGTGGGCCTCTTGGGGGCCGACCCCGACGCCTTGGACGTGTCGGTCGACTCGGGCGTGGTCACCCTGAGCGGCACCGTGGATTCGGTGACCGAGAAGAGGATGCTGGAGGAGTTCGCCCGCCGTGTGGCGGGGGTGGTATCGGTGGAGAGCCGGTTGGAGGCGTCGTTCGACGACACCCGGCTGCCGCCGATCTAGGCCTACTTGGGTAGCTCTCCGGAAGCGGTGGGCTCCTGATCCCAGCCTCCGGTCTGGAGGCGGCCCGAGTTCTTCCTACGCCTGTCGATGGCAGCCATGATGATGGCCCCGATGACGAGGCCCAATAGCAGTCCCAGGACCATCTTCCGGCGTGACTTGCGAGCAGTCACCAGGTGCACCCGCTTCAGGGCCTCATCGGGTACTTGTTCCAACTGCGCCGCCAGGCGCTCGCCCATCATCTCCCCGAAGTGGCGAGACTCGGTGCCGATCTTCTCCATCAGGTCGTCAGCGGTGTCTTTCATGCGATCCGCCACGGGGCCCATCTGCGACTTCAGGTCTGCCGCGGTTGCTTCGAGGGTCTTCAAGATGCTCACTTCTCCTCCGTCTTTCGAACCATCCTTACCCCACCCGGGGCCTATCTCAACCGTCAGAAAGCCGAATAGCCGCCATCCAGGATCAACTCGGCGCCGGTCATGAAGGCGGACGCGTCCGAGGCCAGGAAGACGGCCGCGCCCTCGAAATCGGACGCCGTGCCCCATCTCCGGAGCGGAACCCGGTAGCGGAGCGCCTCTTCGAAGCGCGGGTTCTGGCGCATGTCGTCGGTCATCTCCGTCTCGACCCAGCCTGGGGCGAGAACGTTGACCCGGATCCGGTGACGAGCGAGCCGCACGGCCAACGCCCGTGCCAGGGCGGTGGCCGCACCCTTGGAAGCGGAGTAGTGAGGGGCAGTCGGAAGACCGTGGTGGGCGGCGATCGACGACGTGATGACGATCGAACCAGGCGCATCCCGGGCGATGAGGTGCCGTGCCACCTCCCGGGCGACGAGGAACACTCCTCCGACATTCACCTGGAACAGATCCTCCAGCTCGGACAGTTCCATCTCGGGAAACGACACGCCCCACGTGGTGCCGGCGTTGGCGAAGGCGCTGTCGACCTGCCCGAAGCGATCGATGGTCGCATCCAGGGCCTCCAACACCGCTTCTTCATCGGAGACGTCGCACTCGAAGGCCGCTTTGTCACCGTCGCCGAGGGGCTCCAACTCCTGGACTGCCTTCTCCGCGGCAGCCAGATCCCTCGCCCACAGAGCGACAGAGGCGCCGGCTCTGGCGAGGCCCCGTGCCAGACCGAGGCCGATGCCCTTGTTGCCGCCGGTGACGACGGCCACCCGGCCGCTGAGGTCGAAGAGGTCCATGACCTCCACACTAAAACGACGTCGGTCTCGGCGGCGGAGCGGGCTCGTTTCAGCTCAGGGCGGCGGCGGCCGCCAGGACGGCACCGGTCCACAGTTCGAGGCGGGCGGTCTGGGAGAGGACGGGTATCAGGGCTCTGCCCTCGACTCCCGAGCGGATGGTGCGATTGGGCCCGACGGCGAACGGCGCCAGGAAGGCGGCCAGGGCGGTGGGGAGGGGAGTGAGCCCGCTCACAGCCGCCGAGGCGATCACCGCGTACGCCCCGTAGGTGAGCACGGCGTACAGCGTGGCGGTGCGTTCTCTGCCCAGGATCACGGCCAGAGTTCGCTTTCCGGCGCGGGCGTCGGTGTCGATGTCGCGACGGTTGTTCGCCACCAGGATGGCGGCCGCCAGCATTCCCATCGGCACCGCCGCGATCCAAGCATCCCGGGGTGCCGTCATGTCGTGCACGAAGCGACTGCCGACCGTCGCCACCAGACCGAAGAAGACGAACACGAACACCTCGCCCAGACCCTTGTATCCATAGGGAATCGGGCCACCGACATAGGTCAGCATCGCCAGGATCGAAACGATCCCGATCACGGCCACCCACCAGCCGGCGATCTGGATCAGCCACACTCCACACAGCGACGCCACCAGCACCGCCAGGGCGGTGGCGATCCACATCTGGCGCAGAGAGACCGTCCCGTCGGCCACCAGACGCCGGGGACCCACTCGATCGGGAGGATCGGCCCCCCGGGCGCCGTCGGAGGCGTCGTTGGCGAAATTGGCGGCTACCTGGATGGCGAGAGCTCCCACCAGCGCGGCGACGAAGGCGTCCCAGCGGAAGACGTCGTCTCCGGCCGCC
>DATGPZ010000269.1:0-4466 GCA_035304485.1 Acidimicrobiia bacterium
GATCGTCCGGGAGGGTTCCCCCGTGTCGCCGACGGCGAGGGAACCCTTTCGGGCTCCGATCGATCATCCGATGATCTCGTCGCGCCGCATGCCAACCAAACGGATCACTATCTCCTCTGGAAGCGGCTGGTCGGCGGTGAATCGGATGGTGCCCTTGGAGACGGAGAAACCGTCGAGATCGTCGGCCAGGGCTGCCACCACTTCGGCACTGAACGGGAAGATCGAGATGTGGTGCTTGGCGACCCTGAATCCGAGCAGGGGCTTTCCGTTCACCAGGAGAGCCGGCATGCCGTAGCTCCTCCCCTCGACAGCGTCCGGTGCTGCTCGGCCGGCGATGTCGGTGACCCGCTGGAGTGCGTTCCGCACCGGGTCCTCGAGCCCGTCCAGGTAGTCGCCGATGGCGCCCATCGCGGGATTCTATGGGCCTCTTCCGGGTACGTAGCGTGTGATCCGAGACGAAGAGGACATGATGGAGTGGACGAGTGAGTGGTGGGACGCATGGTGTGACCATCCACCTGGGGTGGAGCCGCCCCTTCTGAGAGTGGTGGGTCGAATCGACGGATCCTCCGGCTTGGACTTTCTGCTGAGCCGCGCCGAGCTACAGTCCGCCGAGGAGAGGGATCTGGCTTTGGAACTGGTGGTGACGGCGGCAAGCGTTGCTGAGGACGAAGCCAGTCGCTACACACTCGCTTACGACGAATCTGGCTGCGGTTTCGACCGTGTGACCATCATTCACGAAGGCGAGACCATCGCCGAAGTCCCCGTCCGCCGCGATCTCACCTGATCGAGCTTTTTATCAGCAAAACGTCGTGCGAGACACGACGTTTCTGACGTGAAAAGCGCCACCGATGGTTCTTCGGCGATGAGTTTCATGGCGCCCATACGTCGAAACTCTTAGACTCAACGAAGGCGAAGTCCCATCGCCCAACCCTCATTCCGGCGCCCACGCCGCCGGCACCGCGAGGGCAAAGGGAGCTCCAGCTCTCGGGACGCCGGTTGTCAGCCCTTCCCGGCGGGGCGTCGTGAGCGTGGGTCACGGTGGTCCGCCCGAGTGGAGGAGCAACAGATGACCAAGCAGAAATCCTTCAAGCGCCTCGTACGCAGGCGGATGGAGAAGACAGGAGAGAGCTACACCACGGCTCGCGCCATGATCCTGGCGGCCTCAGAACCCGCCGATGTCGAGGTCCCGCAACTGGTCGCCTCGGACGAGGTGATCAGAAGGCGCACGGGTCGCGGATGGGAGGAGTGGTTCGACCTCCTCGACTCGTGGGGGGCCCTAGAGCGGACGCATCGCGACATCTCGACCAAAGTGGCGGCGGAATTGGGTATCGACCCTCTGGCCTGGAACGCCCAGGCCGTCACCACCTCCTACGAGCGGGCCCGGGGAGTGCGGGCCGTAGGACAGCGCGCGGACGGTCTGTTCGCGGCCAGCGCCTCCAAGACCGTGGGCGTCGCGGTAGGCGATCTCTTCGACGCCTTCGTCGATGACGATCGGCGGGGGAAGTGGCTTTCCGATGACAGGCTGAGCCTCAGGACCGCCACCCGCCACAGGACCGCCCGTTTCGACTGGAGTGACGACGGGAGCCGGGTGCTCGTGACATTCAACGAGAAATCTCCCACCAAGAGCATGGTGAGTGTCGAGCACACACGGCTCGCCGACGACGGCGTGGCCGATGAGATGCGGACGTTGTGGAGGTCGGGCCTCGAGCGCCTCAAGGAGTTCCTCGAGAACGGATGAGCCAAGCCCCGGATCGAGGGTCGGGTCCCAGAAAGCGTCGTGTCAGCTCATGGCGTCGATGCTGGCGGGGGAGAGGGCGTGATGGATTCCCAACATACCCGCCCCGATGACCCCGGCCCTCGACCCGGCTCGGGATTGGACGATGGCGAGGTGCTCGGTCGCCAGCGGCATCGCCCGGGTGTAGACGATCTCCCTGACTCCAGCGATGAGGTGCTCACCCGCCTGGGCCATCGACCCGCCGAGGACGATCACCGAGGGGTTGATCATGCTCACACACGCAGCCAGCACCTCGCCTATGTCACGACCGGCTTGACGCACCGCCTGGATCGCCGCGATGTGGCCCTTCTTCACGAGTTCCAGGACATCGGCGCCGTTCTTCACATCGATCCCCTCCTCGCGAAGGGCTCGGGCGATGGCAGGCCCGGAAGCGTTGGCCTCCAGGCACCCCCGGTTCCCGCAATGGCACGGCGTGTCGGCACCGCGGGAGATTTGCACGTGTCCGATATCGCCGGCGATGCCCTGGGCGCCTCGCTGGAGGAAGCCGCCCGAGATGATCCCCGACCCTATGCCCGTCGCCACCTTGACGAAGATCATGTGTTCGACCTCGGGCCAGGCCGTCACCCGCTCACCCAGGGCCATGATGTTGACGTCGTTGTCGACCAGGACTGGTACCGGGATGTGCTGCTGAACCCATCCCGGCACGTCGAATAGGTTCCAACCGGGCATGATCGGCGGGTTGGTCGGACGGCCCGTGGCGTGCTCGACCGGACCGGGCAATCCGATGCCGACAGCGATCAGGTCCTTCATGGGTCGGCCGAGGTCAGCGAGTAGCGAAAGTCCCTGCTCGACTACCCAGCCGAGGACCTTCTCGGGCCCGTCGGCCACATCCATAGTGCTCTCGATCATCGTCAGCGTCGCTCCGCTCAGATCGGCTATCGCCAAGGTTCCGTGGGAGGCGCCGATGTCGGCGGCGAGCACGACCCTGGCGCTGGCGTTGAGCGCGAACTGGGAGGACGGCCGTCCTCCGGTCGACTGGGCATCCTCCACCGGCGCGATCAGACCGAGGTCGAGGAGGTGCTCCAGCCGCAGGGTGATGGTCGACCGGGCCAATCCGGTGAGACGGGCCAGTTCCGCCCGGGTGCGCGGCTGTCCGTCACGGAGGAGCTGAAACAGCTCACTCGCACCGCTGGATCCGAGCCCTGAGTCGCGATTCGTCATCGAGAGACAGTTAACCACATGGAAATGCGGCTCTGGTGTCGACTAAGGTCGAGACGCGAAAAACTTTTGCACGATGATCGACATAACTCTGTCAGGTTGTGTCAGAATGCCCGCCACATGAGCAACCAATCTCTGACCGGTCCCGCTCTCGGTGTTGGCGTCGTGGGCGCCGGCTTCATGGGTGACGTGCACAGCCGGGCGGCTCGAGCCGCCGGTGGGCGACTGATCTCCCTCACGGCCTCCACCCCGGAGAGCTCGAAGGCTGCCGCTCTCCGCTTCGGGTTCGAATCGGCGGCCGACGACCTCGAACAGCTGCTGTCCAATCCCGACATCGACGTGGTCCACGTCTGTACGCCCAACTCGACCCATGCCGAGATCGTCAGGGCCGCTATCGAGGCGGGCAAGCACGTGGTGTGTGAGAAGCCACTGGCGACGACCCTGGCCGACGCGTCCGATCTCCGGCGGCTGGCGGTGCCTCCCATCCGGGCGGCGGTGCCCTTCGTGTACCGGTATCACCCTCTGGTGAGGGAGGCCCGATGGCGGGTCACTACCGGTGAGGCCGGGACTCCGGTCAGCATCCTCGGGATCTATCTCCAGGACTGGCTCGTGACTCCGTCGGACGACAACTGGAGAGTCGACCCCGAAGCCGGCGGAGCGTCGCGTGCCTTTGCCGACATCGGATCGCACTTGGTCGATCTGATCGAGTTCGTGACCGATGACCGAATCGAAAGAATCAACGCCGTCAAGCGAACCGTGGTGCCGAGCCGGGTCGAGAACGAATCGGTGTCCACTGAGGATCTGGTGGCGGCGGTCTTCACCACCACGGCCGGTGTGGCGGGAACCCTGCTCGTCTCCCAGGTGGCGCCGGGTCGCAAGAACCGGCTCGCCATCGAGATCTCGGGCACCGACGAGACCATCGGCTTCGACCAGGAGCAACCGGAGACGCTGTGGCTGGGCCGGCGATCGGGTACGCAGGAACTGCCCCGCGACAGCGAGCAGCTCAGCCCCGATGCCACCCGGCTGTGCCATCTCCCTGCCGGGCATCCCCTCGGTTACCAGGACGCGTTCAATTCGTTCGTGGCCGACGCCTACGCCGCCATCTCCGGCGAGGAACCCGAGGGTTTGCCGACCTTCGCCGATGGAGAACGCGCTGTCGCTGTGACCGAGGCGGTGATGCGTTCCGCGGCGACTGGTGAATGGGTCGTGATCGAGGAGGTCGAGGGTTGATCCGACCCGACCCCGTCTTGGTCGCTCGCGGCATCCACAAGAGCTTCCTCGGGGTGCCGGTGCTGGAAGACGTGGAGGTCGCTCTGCGGCCCGGTGAGGTCCACGGATTGGTGGGGGAGAACGGTGCCGGCAAGTCGACCCTCATGAAGATCATCGCCGGTGTCCATCCCCGCGATCGGGGAGAGATCTGGCTCGACGGGCAGCCGGTGGAATTCCATCACCCCGCCGAAGCCATGCGAGCGGGTGTCGCCACCGTTTTCCAGGAGTTCAACCTCCTGCCCGA
>DATGPZ010000270.1:0-15071 GCA_035304485.1 Acidimicrobiia bacterium
GGGAAGATCAGCGTCGAGTTCTGTTCGGCCGCTACCTCGGTCATGGTCTGGAGGATCCGTAGCTGCATCGCCGACGGATGACTCTCGATCAACTGCGCCGCCTCTGCCAGTGTCTCGGCGGCTTCCTGCTCACCTAGGGCATGGATCACCTTGGCTCGACGCTCCCGCTCGGCCTCCGCCTGCCGTGCCATCGCTCGCCGCATGCTGTCGGGAAGCTCGACGTCCTTCACCTCGACGATCGACACCTTGACTCCCCACGGATCGGTGATCCCGTCGATGATCTGCTGGAGCTGGCGGTTGATCTCGTCCCGATTGATCAACAACTCGTCGAGATCGGCCTGGCCGATGATGCTCCGCAGGGTCGTCTGGGCGATCTGGGAGGTACCGAACCGGTAGTCCTCGATCTCGAGCACGGCTCGGTTGGCGTCGACCACCCGGAAGTAGCAGACGGCGTTGACCCTGACCGTGACGTTGTCGCGGGTGATGATGTCCTGGGGTGGGATGTCGAGTGTCACCGTCCGCAGGCTGACCCGCACCAGGCGATCGACGATCGGGATGATGAATATCAGGCCCGGGCCGCGCGCCTCGCCGACCACCCTTCCCAAACGGAAAAGGACCCCTCGCTCGTACTCGTTGAGTATGTGGATCGATGCCCGCAGTAGCGTCAGCAGCACCAGCGCCGCGATGACCCACCCGGCCAGAGTCTCAATCGCCATTCGTGTCTCCGATCTCTCTCACCACCAACGTCAGACCGTCCACATCGACCACCTCCGCCCTGCCGGACGAGAGGCTTCCCGATTCCGGCCGGACCGACCACCACGCACCGTCGATGAACGTGTCACCACTTTCGGCGTCCCTGGCGTCGACCATAACCTCACGCCCGATCAGGGTCGATATCCCGGTCGCGGCAGGCGCTCGCCGCGAGCGCCAGGCGAGCCGACCCGCCCAGGTGGTCGCCCCTCCGACCACCAGAGCCGTCGGCCACAGGATCGGCGGTCGTACGGAGGGAGCGCCCTCGAACAGGAAGAGCCCGGCGAGGATCAACGAGATGCTGCCTCCAGCTGCCAGAACTCCCACGCCGGGCACGAAGATCTCCCCGATGAAGAGGGCGGCGGCGAGCACCAAGAGAGCGATCCCGACGGCCGTCACGGGCAGGACGCTCAGCGAGAAGAACCCCAGGAGTAGAGCGATGATGCCGGCGATGCCAGCGAACCCCAGCCCGGGGTTGGCCGCCTCGTAGACGATGGCCAGCGTTCCGAACGACATCAGGATGAATGCGATGTTGGGATCGGCCAACGGCGCGAGAACCTTGCGAAAGGGTGCCAAGTCGTAGCGCTCGACCTGGGCGCCGGCCGTGGCCAGAACGACGGTCTCTCCGGCGACCTCGACCTCCATGCCGTCGACCTCAGCCAGCAACTCGTCGAGATCGCGGGCCACGAGATCGACCACGTTCGACTCGACCGCCCGAGTGGCGGTGATCGAAGCACCTTCCCGAACCGCCTTCTCGGCGAATTCGGTGTCTCTTCCGCGCCGCTCCGCGACCGCCACCGCGAACGCGGCCGCATCGTTGATCACCTTGTCGGTGATCTCCCCTCCTTGCAGATCGACCGGAGTGGCGGCGCCGATCGAAGAGGCAGGTGCCATCGCCGCTACATGGGCCGCCATCGTGATGAACGTACCGGCGGAGGCCGCTCGGGCCCCGTCGGGCGCCACGTAGACGATGACAGGCGTCCCCGCATTGAGGAAGGTCTGGACGATCTCTCTCATCGACACCTCGAGGCCGCCGGGCGTATCGATCCGCACCACCACCGGTATGCCGCGCTCCTCGCCTTCCGCCACGGCGGCCGCCAGATGCTCGGCCGTCACCGGGTTGATCGTCCCCTCTACCTCGACCAGTAGCAGGTCACCTTCGGTGGCGGCGGGCGACGTCGCCGGCAGCCACAGCACCGCCAGCACCAACACCGTCGTCGTCAACGCCCGACGAGATCTCATGGTCCGAGTATCGCAACCGGCTCCTCCCCATGCAGGAAACGGAGCTCGATCCGATCCAAAGAGAAAGCGGCCCTCCCATGGGGCCGCTTTCCGATAGGTGGGTTGTCGAACCAGGATCACTCCTCGGCATCGTCCTCGTCGTTCTCGTCTGCGCCGTCGGATTCGGCCGGGGCCGACCTCTGGGCACCGAGGCTGGCGAGCCACTCCGCCGGATTGTCCGGCAGCTCGTCCTCCATCGAAGGGAGAGAACCCTCGCCACCCAGCAACTCGAGAGCCGCCACCGTCGTGGCCCCCGGGAGGGTCGGCTGGAGGTCCTGATACACGTCGGAGCCCGTTCCCGCCGGGATCAGCTTGCCGATGATCACGTTCTCCTTGAGACCCCGCATGAAGTCCGACTTGCCCTGGATGGCAGCATCGGTCAACACCCGCGTGGTCTCCTGGAAGGAAGCGGCCGACAGCCACGAGTCAGTGGCCAGCGACGCCTTGGTGATCCCCATCAGCTCGGAACGACCTTCGGCCGGGACCTTGCCCTCTTCCACCAACGCCTTGTTGACGTCGCGGAAGGTCTGGTCGTCGACCAGCTCGGCGGGCAGGAACTCGGAGTCGTTCGGCTTGACGACCCGGACTCGACGTAGCATCTGTCGGACGATCAGCTCGATGTGCTTGTCGTGGATCTCGACGCCCTGGGAGCGGTACACCTCCTGGACCTGGTCGACCAGGTATTGCTGGGTGGCCCGCACGCCCCGGACATCGAGGACCTCCTTCGGGTCCAAAGGACCCTCGGTGAGCTGATCACCAGGCTGGATGACGTCCCCATCTGCGACCCGCAGGCGGGCGAAACGGGAGATCGGATACTCGACCTCGCCGTCCTCCTGCGAGTCGACGACGATGCGGCGACCGTCCTCGTCCTCGACGATTCGGACTGGGCCTCCCACCTCAGCCAGGACCGCCTTCCCCTTCGGGGAGCGGGCCTCGAACAGCTCCTGCACACGAGGCAGACCGTGGGTGATGTCATCACCCGCCACACCACCGGTGTGGAAGGTACGCATCGTGAGCTGGGTTCCGGGCTCGCCGATCGACTGGGCGGCCATGATCCCGACCGCCTCACCGATCTCGACCTGGCGTCCGGTCGCCAACGAGAGCCCGTAGCAGGTCTGGCAGACGCCGTTGCGGGTGTCGCAGGCGAGCACGGAGCGGACCCGCACCGACTCGACCGCACCGCCGGCGTCGATCAGGGCCTGGATCTCCCTCTGACGCAGCATGGTCCCGGCCTTGAGCTTCTCACCGTCCTCGGTCTCGACCAGCTTGCGGTCGACCTTGACGTCGTCGGCCAGCACCCGACCGTATAGCCGGGAGCGGATGTTGCGGATCACCGAGCCGCGCTCGTCGACGATCGTGATGGTGATCCCCTTGTCGGTTTCGCAGTCCTCGGCGACGACGATGACCTCCTGGGCCACGTCGACCAGACGACGGGTGAGGTAACCGGAGTCGGCGGTACGCAGAGCGGTGTCGGCCAAACCCTTCCGTGCCCCGTGAGTGGAGATGAAGTACTCCAGCACCGACAGGCCTTCCCGGAAGTTCGAGATGATCGGGCGGGGGATGATGTCGCCCTTCGGGTTGGCCACCAGACCGCGCATGCCGGCGATCTGGCGAACCTGCATCATGTTCCCTCGAGCACCCGAGCCAACCATCATGTCGAGCGAGTTGAACTTCTCGCTCTTGAGACCGGCCTTCATCGCCTCGGTCACCATCTCGGTGGCCTCGGTCCAGATCTCGACCAGCTCCTGACGCCGCTCCTCGTCGGTGACGACGCCCTTCATGTACTGATCCTGGATGCGCTGGGCCCTCGCCTCGTACTCCGCGAGGATCTCGGACTTGTTCTCGGGCGTCTTGACGTCCTCGAGACCGATGCTCAGCCCGGCCTTGGTGGCGAAGCGGAACCCGAGCTCCTTGATGCCGTCGAGCATCTCCGCCACCTGAGAGCGCGGGTACCGCTCGATGACGACCTCGATCAGGGTCCGAATGTCGGACTTGACGAGGACCGAGTCGACGAAGGGGAACCCGGGGGGCATGACCTGGTTGATCAAGACACGACCCAGGGTCGTCTCATGCAGCTTGGAACCGTCCACTGGTTCGGAGGTGAGCAGCTTCGAGAGCGCGTTCTTCAGCTGAGCGTGCTGCTCCGGATCACCCGCCAGGTCACCCAAACGGATCTTGATCGGAGCGTGCAGCGACAGCTCGCCCAGGTCGTAGGCCATCTCGGCCTCTTCCGGCGACGAGAACGCCCGGCCTGCGCCCTTGGCTTCCTCGTTCATCTCGGAGAGGTAGTAGACGCCGATGACCATGTCCTGGGACGGCGTGACGATGGGACGGCCCGAGGCGGGTGAGAGCACGTTGTTGGACGAGAGCATCAGGATTCTGGCCTCGGCCTGTGCCTCCGCCGACAGGGGCAGATGGACCGCCATCTGGTCGCCGTCGAAATCGGCGTTGAACGCCTCGCACACCAGCGGGTGGATCTGGATGGCCTTGCCTTCCACCAGCACCGGCTCGAAGGCCTGGATACCGAGACGGTGGAGGGTCGGTGCCCGGTTCAGGAGCACGGGGTGCTCCTGGATGACGTCGCCCAGCACGTCCCACACCTGGGGACGCTGGCGCTCCACCATCCGCTTGGCGGCCTTGATGTTCGGCGCCAGGTCGAGGTCGACCAATCGCTTCATCACGAAGGGCTTGAACAGCTCCAGCGCCATGATCTTGGGCAGACCGCACTGATGCAGCTTGAGCTGCGGGCCGACGACGATCACGGAGCGTCCGGAGTAGTCGACGCGCTTTCCGAGGAGGTTCTGGCGGAACCGCCCCTGCTTGCCCTTGAGCATGTCGGAGATCGACTTGAGAGGCCGATTGCCGGGTCCGGTCACGGCGCGGCCGCGGCGGCCATTGTCGAACAGGGCGTCGACGGCCTCCTGCAGCATCCGCTTCTCGTTGTTGACGATGATCTCGGGAGCACCGAGATCCAGCAGCCTCTTCAACCGGTTGTTGCGGTTGATCACCCGGCGATACAGGTCGTTGAGGTCCGAGGTGGCGAAACGACCACCGTCGAGCTGGACCATGGGACGCAGGTCCGGCGGAATCACCGGGATCGTCTCCAGGATCATGTCCTTGGGGTCGTTCTTGCCTTCCCAGAAGGGCTTGACCACCTTCATCCGTTGGGTCGCCCGCTGCCGCTTCTGCTGGGAGTTGGAGTCGAGCGCCTCCTCGAGAGCGGCCATCTCCGCATCGAGGTCGATCCGGCTCAACAGGTCCTTGATCGCCTCGGCACCCATGCCGCCGACGAAGTACTGGCCGTAGCGATCGTGGATCTCGCGCCACAGGGCTTCGGACTCCACCCGGGACTTGGGCTGGAAGGCCTTGAAGGTCTCGAAGGCGTCCTGGATCAGGTCCGCTTCGCGCTCGGCCCGCTCCTCACGGTCGCGGATCTCGCGCTCCACCTCCTTGCGGCGGGCATTGATCTCCTGCGGCTTGGCACCGCCCTCTTCCATGCGCTCCAGCTCGTCTTCGAGCGCCTCGAGACGGTTGCTCTTCCACTCCTCGAACTCCTCGCGGACGACTGCCAGCTCGTGCTGCATGTCCTCCTCGAGCTGCGGGAGGTCCTTCTGCCGCTTCTCCTCGTCCACCCAGGTGATGAGGTAGGCGGCGAAGTAGATCACCTTCTCGAGGTCCTTGGGAGACATGTCGAGGAGATAGCCGAGACGGCTCGGGACGCCCTTGAAGAACCAGATGTGGGTGACCGGGGCGGCCAGCTCGATGTGGCCCATGCGCTCGCGCCGCACCTTGGAGCGGGTCACTTCGACGCCGCAGCGCTCGCAGATGATCCCCTTGTAGCGGATCCTCTTGTACTTGCCGCAGTAGCACTCCCAGTCCCGCTGGGGACCGAAGATGCGCTCGTCGAACAACCCCTCCTTCTCGGGTCGGAGTGTCCGGTAGTTGATCGTCTCGGGCTTCTTGACCTCGCCGTACGACCAGGCCCGGATCTGGTCGCTGGAGGCCAGCCCGATCTTCAGTTCATCGAATAGTTGCGTTGCCAATGTGTGTGTCCCCTGTTCCTCTGCTGCTTCGCCGTGGTCTCAAGAGTCGAAAGTCGGAAGGCGGAAGTCGGGAATCAAACCGTCGATTCCGGACGTTCCGGCCTCGACAGATCGATACCGAGCGACTCGGCCGGCCGGTAAGCGTCTTCCTCCAGTTCCCGGAGCTCGACTTCCTCACCGGCGGAGAGCATCTCGACGGACAAACCGAGGCTCTGCATCTCCTTGACCAGCACCCGGAAGCTCTCCGGGATTCCCGGCTCGGGGATATTCGCCCCCTTCACGATCGCCTCGTAGACCTTGACACGTCCCTGGACGTCGTCTGATTTGATGGTCAGGAGCTCCTGGAGGGCGTAGGCGGCGCCGTAGGCCTCGAGCGCCCACACCTCCATCTCTCCGAACCGCTGGCCACCGAACTGGGCCTTTCCGCCCAGCGGCTGCTGCGTGATCATCGAGTAGGGGCCGGTCGACCGGGCGTGGATCTTGTCGTCCACCAGGTGGACCAGCTTCAGCATGTAGATCTGACCGACGGTCACCGGGGTGTCGAACGGCTCACCGGTGCGTCCGTCGTAGAGGATCGCCTTGCCTTCACCATCGACCAGACGGTCACCGTCTCGATTGGGCCGGGTGTTCTTCAGGATCTCGAGGATCTCGTGCTCCTTGGCACCGTCGAACACGGGTGTTGCCACCTTGGTGTTCGGCTCGGCGCCTCCGGCGGCAGGGCTGTCGATGTCGAGCGGTTCCCAGCCCTGGGCGGCGGCCCAGCCGAGATGCGTCTCGAGCACCTGGCCCAGGTTCATCCGGGAAGGCACACCGAGAGGCGACAGGATGATGTCGACGGGGGTCCCGTCCGGCAGGAACGGCATGTCCTCTTCGGGCAGGATCTTGGCGATCACGCCCTTGTTGCCGTGACGGCCGGCCAGCTTGTCACCCTCGGAGATCTTCCGCTGCTTGGCGACGTAGACCCGCACCAGTTCGTTGACCCCGGGCGGGAGGTCGAATCCGTCGCTCCGACGGAACACCTTCACTGCGATCACCTTGCCGGACTCACCGTGGGGCACCTTCAACGAGGTGTCACGGACCTCTCGAGCCTTCTCACCGAAGATGGCCCGCAGGAGTCTCTCTTCCGGGGTCAGCTCGGTCTCGCCCTTGGGCGTGACCTTCCCGACGAGGTAGTCGCCGGCCCCGACCTCGGCGCCGATGCGGATGATCCCGTCCTCGTCGAGGTTGGCCAGGACTTCCTCGGCCACGTTGGGGATGTCTCGCGTGATCTCCTCGGCACCCAGCTTGGTGTCACGGGCGTCGACTTCGTGCTCCTCGATGTGGATCGAGGAGAGGACGTCGTCCTTGACCAGACGCTGGCTGATGATGATGGCGTCCTCGAAGTTGTGGCCCTGCCAGGGCATGAAGGCCACCAGCAGATTGCGGCCCAAAGCGAGCTCACCCGACTCGGTCGAAGGGCCGTCGGCGAGGACGTCCCCTGCGGAGACCTTGTCACCTTCCCGCACCAGCGGCTTCTGGTTGATCGAAGTCCCCTGGTTGGAACGCTCGAACTTGGCCAGCGGATAGGTGTGCTTCTTGTTGGTGCCCTTCTCCTTGACCACGATCTGGTTGCCGGTGACCTCGACCACCTCTCCGTCGACGGAGGAGATGACCATGTCGCCGGAATCCTGAGCCGCCCGCCGCTCGACACCGGTGCCCACCAGCGGGGCTTCGGCCTGGAGCAACGGAACCGCCTGGCGCTGCATGTTGGAACCCATCAGCGCCCGGTTGGCGTCGTCGTGCTCGAGGAATGGGATCAGAGCGGTCGACACCGACACGATCTGCTTGGGAGAGACGTCCATGTAGTCGACGGTCTCGGAGGGGACGGTGTCCACCTCGTCGCCGCCACCGGCCCGGACCAGGACCCGGTCGTTCTTGAACGTGCCGTCCTCGTTGAGGGGCGCGTTGGCCTGGGCGATGACGTACCGCTCCTCTTCGGTGGCGGTCAGGTACTCGACCTTGTCCGTCACCCGGCCGTTCTCGACCTTGCGATACGGGGTCTCGATGAACCCGAACCGGTTCACCCGGGCGAACGTCGCCAGGGAGCCGATCAGGCCGATGTTCGGACCCTCAGGAGTCTCGATGGGGCACATGCGGCCGTAGTGGGAGGGATGGACGTCACGCACTTCGAACCCGGCCCGCTCGCGGCTCAGTCCACCGGGGCCGAGGGCATTCAGTCGGCGGCGGTGGGTGAGGCCGGCCAGAGGGTTGGGCTGGTCCATGAACTGGCTGAGCTGGCTGGTGCCGAAGAACTCCTTGATGGAGGCGGTCACCGGACGGATGTTGATCAGGCTCTGAGGCGTGATGGCGTCGGGATCCTGGGTGGTCATCCGCTCCTTGACGACCCTCTCCAGACGGCTGAGCCCGACCCGGACCTGGTTCTGGATCAACTCGCCGACCGTCCGAATCCGGCGGTTGCCGAAGTGGTCGATGTCGTCGGTGTGGACCGGGATCTCCTTGCCGGTGTGGGTGACGAAGGTGTCTTGCCCGGCGTGGAGCGCCACCAGATACTTGATCGTGTCGACGATGTCCTCGTCGCGCAGCAGTTGGAGACCGGCGGCCCGGTAGTCGTCGGGAGCCTCTTCCTGAAACTTCTGGCTGACCTTGTAGCGGCCGACCCGCGTCAGGTCGTAGCGCTTCGGGTTGCGAAAGAGGGTCTGGATGAGGCCGCGCGCGGACTCGACCGTGGTGGGCTCACCCGGTCGCAGTTTCCGGTAGAGGTCGATGAGGGCTTCGTCGCGATCGTGAGCCGGGTCTCGTTCGAGGGTGTTGCGGATCGACTCGGCACCATCGAAGAGGTCGAGGATCTCCTCGTCGGACTCGGCGATGCCCAAGGCCCGCAGGAAGGCCGAGACGTACTGGCGGCGCTTACGGTCGACCCGCACACCGACGGTGTCCCGCTTGTCGGTGTCGAATTCGAGCCAGGCTCCTCGGCCGGGGATGATCTTGCCGGCGTAGATGATCCGGTCGGAAGTCTTGTCCCGGCTCATGTCGAAGTAGACACCGGGCGAACGCACGAGCTGGGAGACGATTACCCGCTCGGTTCCGTTGATGATGAAGACGCCCTTCTCGGTCATCATCGGGAAGTCGCCGAGGAAGACCTGCTGTTCCTTGATCTCACCGGTCGACCGATTCATGAACCGGGCGGTGACGAACAACGGGCGGGCGTAGTTGGCATCCCGCTCCTTGCACTCCTCGATGCTCATCGTCTCATCGCCGAAGCGATGGTCGGTGAGCTCGAGCGCCAGGGAGCCGGTGAAGTCCTCGATGGGACTCACCTCTTCGAACACCTCCTTGAGGCCTTCGTCGAGGAACCAGTTGAAGGAGTCGTGCTGGACGGCGAGTAGATCAGGGAGGGGGAGAACCTCGGGGATCTTGGCAAACGAAAGACGTTCAGCGACGCGTGAAGCCAAAAGAGCCTCCTTGGGGACCGATACGGACGAGCGTGATGGCAGACGGAGTACGCAGAGAGCGTATGCTAACACAGGCGCAAGTCAACGCGCAACAGAACTACGGCACGTGCTGATCCTGCAACACGCGCATGTGTGTCGATACGCGTATTGGCACGTGCCACGCAGCGTCGACTCCCGACACCTTAGGCGACCAACGAAGTGGTGCAACCCGTATCCGGCGAGTCGGCTACCTCCGTTACCCGGCTTTCACCGGGCCGTAGGTTGCGGGCATCCTATCGCACGACCGCGAAATCAGTCAAGGGTCCTCACGGCCCACCCGCTCGAGCGAGGGCCGATCGACTTCGGCGGTGCGGGCTCGACCGTGGAGAACCACGTAGAAGCAGGCGCCGCCCAATCGCTCCGACCGTCGATAGCCGACCGTACCCCCGTGGGCGCTGACGAGCATCGCCACCAGTGCCAGGCCGATGCCCGACCCCGGAATGCCCGCGTTGTAGCGATGAGCACCACGCTCGAATCGATCCCAGATGCTGAGCTCGTAGCGCTTGGGTACTCCCGGTCCGTTGTCGTGGACCTCCAGGATGAGGTCGTCCTGGCGGCGCCGAGCCACTACCAGGCGCTCGGGGCCGCCGTAGCGGGCGGCGTTGGTGAGGAGGTTCACCAAGACCTGCCGGATCCGGTTGGGGTCGAACACCCCCACGATGTCGGGCTCCAGATCGAGGCCGACACCGGGGCCCGAGTCGAGGTCGAGTGAGGTGACGGCAGACTGGACCAACTCCTTGACGTCCACCTCGGTCTCCTCGAGACCCAGGTCGGGGTCGGCCCGGTTCAGCATCACGAGGTCGGCGACGATCCGGGCCATGTAATTGGCCTGCTGTTCGACGATCCCTATCAGTTCCTGGCGGGCATCCGGGTCCATCTGCTGGTCGGGATCGGAGAGGATCTCGAGAAATCCCACCATCGCCGTGAGCGGCGTGCGGAGCTCATGGGAGATCGACGACACGAGGGCGGTCCGCTGATGCTCCACCAGCTCCCGCGTCTCGCGAATCGCCAGGGCCTGACGAAAGATGATGAGGACGACCACGATGATCGAGCCGACGAAGAGCTCGATCGTCTGGAAGTCGTATTGCTCGGCAGCAAAGCGCCATCCGAAGGTGGCGATGAGGGCGAGAGCGGCCCCGTAGGGAGCCACCATCGCCCACCACGGGGTCCGCCGCTCGGCATACTCCCGTGGCGGTGGACGGTGCTCGAGAAGCATGCCCACGATCAAGAAGGCCACCGCGGCGAGAATGAACAGCGGATAGACGGGGGCGGCGTCTTCGAAGCTCTGCCCGATGCCGCGGTGCAGATAGATGAGGTCGGCGACCGCCTGGGCAGCCAATCCGAATCCGAACACCAGGACACGGGGATCGAACCGAAGGCTGCTGCGCCGAAGGGTGACCACCATGACGGCCACCAACGTCAGGACATCGATCAGCGGGTATGCGCTTCCGATGATGACCTGCCAGGGCTCGGCAGACCGGAACCGTTCCAGGATGTCGCTCAGGAACCACACCCAGGCCACCACTCCCATGGAGATGGCACCGACCAGGCCGTCGATGATGATGCGCAAGCGCCGGACTCGGAGCCCACCGAGATGCGGGAGGGCCCACAGACCAGCCAGGTTCAAGAGGTAGGCGGTGATGAAGATGATGTCGAGTGGGCCGAAGGCAGGGACGTCGTAGCCGAGGACGGCGACGAGTCCCACCGCCAGGACGCCCGCCGCCCCTATGAAGAGAGCCAGGCCGATCAGCTGCCAGGAGAGTCGTTCTCTCCCGTCGTAGCGCCGGGCACCCCGGAGGAAGAGCACACCCGCGGCCAGATATCCCACCAGCATGGAGGGATGCCCGAGAACGGGGCCGAGTTCCGGACGAAAGGCAGTGACGAGAGCAGCCGTGGCCACCACTCCCGCCAGTCCCGCCGCCCAGAGCCTCAGTCTGGAAGTGGGGCGATTGGCGCGCACACCACCATCATCGGCCGCTGTCAGCGACAGGTGAAGCAGATTCAGGGCCGGCTTGGCTCCCGCGGCGCCTCCGGAATATCGACGGCGCGCTGCATCTCTTCCAGGTCGATCACGGTCTGTGGTTCCCCCACCACCTGCCGGTAGTGATAGGCCAGACGCTCGATCATCGCTTCGATCTGGGATGTCGGGTTGCACAGGGTGTGAGTGAATCGCAGTCCGGCCATTCCCATCGGAACCGCCGGGAAACCCGAAGCGTTCAAGAAGTAACCGTCGTCCAGCATACGCCGCACCAGTTCGAGCATCCGATCGAGGTCACCGACCTTGACCAGCCAGATCGGAGTCTCGGCCCACGACATGGCCGGCAGCCGGTGCTCGGCCAGCAGCCTGGCCACCAGTCCGATCTGATCGAGGATTCGCCTCCGAAGGACCTGGTGCTCTTCGGACAGATGGATCCGCGCCGCCGCCACCGCCGCTCCGAGCGTCGGGGGATGGATCGGCCCCGAGAAGGTCATGGGTCCACCGAGGTGACGCACATTGGTGGCCAGATCGGCGTCTCCGAAGAAGAGGGCCGCTCCCCCGCTGCCGAACGACTTCGCCAGGCCGGCCGCCACGATCATGCGCTCATCGAGTGGCATTCGCGAGAGGACGTAGCCACGACCGTGCACACCCAGCCACGAGAACCCGTGGGCATCGTCGAAGTAGGCGTACAGGTTCTGATAGCGATCCATCAGATCCCGGATGGTGTCCAGAGGGGCGAGGTCGCCGAACATCGAATAGACCCCGTCGGCCACGTACCAGATGCGGGGATGGTGGGGCGAGAGACCGGCGATCGCCTCTTCCAGCGCCCCCATGTCGTTGTGGGGAACCGGTTGGACCTGGATCCCCCGTCCAGCCAGCACCTGCATGGTGAGCTGGAGCGATGCATGCGAATGGGAATCGAGGACCACGGCGTCCTCGGGGCCCACGACGACCGGCAGGCAGGCGAGGTGCCCGAGCGTCGTCGTAGGGGGCAACACCACGGCCGGAGCACCCGTGATCTGTGCCAGCAGCCGCTCCAGCTCGGGATAGAGATCCACCGCTGCGTAGACCTGCGACGACGAGTAGAGCGGCCCGAAGCGCTCCACCGCTTCGATCGCTCCCTTCTTCAAGCGCTCGTCCACCGCCAGACCGAGATAAGAGCAGTTACCGAAGTTGGCTACGTCCTTGCCCTCGATCTGAATGGTGGAGCCATCCCCGACGCCCTCGAAGCGGACACCCGTGACTCCAAGACTGGTCGACTTGTCGGCATTGCGCCGATGCAGGCGCATGAGGCGCTCGTGTTGGGTCGCCGAGCCGGCTCGCATCCTTCCTCCTTGCGTTTACGCACCGCTGAGCTGTCACCGCCCCCAGCAGCGTGCTACGCACACCGACTCCACCCGCTCCGGGAAATCCCGATCCGATCGACCGCGGCTCGACCGACCGGACGCCCACACTAGCCGACCGACCCGTCGCCCCGACAGCACTCCTCGGCTCTCGTACAGCCCAGATCCCGAACTTCGGACGCCCGGTCAATAGCATTCGCCTCCATGGCCCGCCACCGCCTCCCTGTCCGGGCACGCAACATCGCCATCTCCATCGTCGCTTTCGTCGCCGTGTTCGTCGCGGCGGTGGTGGCCGCCTACAACCTCGACACCACCGGCGAAGACCGGACCATTCGCGACCTGGTGATAGACGGGCGGCCTGCCGGGGACCTGACTCGATCGGAGCTGGATCGCCTCTTGTCACGGGTGAGCCATCAGGTCGAAGGATCGACCGTGACCCTCAACTTCCCTGACCGTCGACACGATCTCCTCGCCATCGACCTCGGGGTGACACTCGACACCCCGGCCATGACCGAGGCCGCCTTCCGATCCGGAGAGGCCGATTCGACCTGGCAGCGGTTCAAGAACTGGCTGGGATCGTTCACGGGCCATCGACCGGTTCCGCTGTCCCTGATGTTCGACCGAGATCGGGCCGACCGAGTCGTGTCGAACCTCGATGGGCTGGTGGTGCAGGAAGCCACAGAACCGGAACTGGTCCTCGACGCCCAACTCCACCTGACCGTTCGTCCCGGTGAGTCGGGAACCGTCGTGGATGTGAACGCGGTGGTGGATCGCCTCGGCCATCAGGTCGAGGCCGGGGGCCCGTTCCGCGTGGATGCCCCACTCACCGACCTCCCACCCGAGATCGACGACGCCGTCGCCCAGCAACTGGCAGAAGAGCTCAACGAGGTGACTGCTCCTGGGATCACGGTTCGGGTGGAGGACGAGGAGCGGACTCTCGGTGCGGTCCCTCTCCGCCTCCGCCTCGACGTGACCTTGGGTGAGGACGGCACCCCCACCGTCGCATTCGACCTCGACTCATTGCAGCGCCTCATCGAGGACGTCTTCGCCGACGTGACTCTCGGCGGGGAGGATCCGGTCTTCGAGATCGTGGACGACCAGCCCCGAGTCGTGGAGGAAGGGACTCCTCCCCTCCAATGCTGCCGGGACGACGCCGCCGGCATGGTGGCCGCCGCGCTGCTGGAAGAGGGCGAGCACGAGGTGACGGTAGAGACTCAGCCATCCGAGGACCCACGGGTCCTGGAGTGGGCGACCGGTGAGCAGGTCGTGGAGAAGGTCGCCGAGTTCACGACTGAGCATCCCTGCTGCCAGACCCGGGTCTCCAACATCCAGCGGTTCGCCGATCTCGTCCGAGGCGTCTACCTGCTACCGGGCGAGTCTCTCTCGCTCAACGAGCACGTGGGAGAGAGAACCCGCGAGAAGGGCTTCGTGCCGGCCGGCACCATCATCCGCGGCCACCTCGTCCCAACGGTGGGCGGGGGCGTGTCCCAGTTCGCCACCACCCTCTTCAACGCCGCCTTCTTCGCCGGATTCGACTTCCTCGACTACCAGTCGCACTCGATCTATTTCAGCCGCTACCCATATGGCCGGGAGGCCACGATCTCGTGGCCTGCGCCGGACTTGAAGATCCAGAACACGACCGACTATCCCGCCCTGATCTGGACGAGCTACACCGACACCTCGATCACGGTCTCGATCTACTCCACCCGGTCGGTCGAGGTCGAACAGATCGGCCAGGAGGTGAGTTCGGTCCGCCGATGCACTCGAGTCGACACCCACCGCCTGCGGACCTACGAAGACGGAACCGAGGTCGAAGACTCGGTGTTCGCCACCTACCGCCCCGCCGAGGGTCTGGACTGCAACGGCAACCCCACCGACCGACCCGATTTCTGAAGCCGGAAGACGGAAGTCGGAAGACGGAAGACGGAAGTCGGAAGACGCGTCTCCCGTATCGAGTTCGTCGCGCGCTCCGCCCTCGTCGTCCGACGTCTTGGCGACCCTCTGCCGATGCAAGATGACCCTGTGCTTCGGCTCTTTTCCATCGACGCGTCGACGGATCAGGTTGGGCGTGCCGGTCCGCTCGTTCGTCGAAGCCGACTTCCGACTTCCGACTTCCGACTCTCTCCCGACTTCCGACTCTTGCTGGCGTGCCAGGTCTCGCCGGACGTGGCGCTAGATGTCGCGG
>DATGPZ010000271.1:0-3993 GCA_035304485.1 Acidimicrobiia bacterium
CGAAACAGCGTCTCAGCCTCCGAGACAAGCTTCAGCACTTCCTCACACGTATTCCGGCGTTCATGTACCTAACAGACGACCGGGAGAAGTCTGTGAAGGACATCATCGAGCAGGTAGAACCAGAACTCTTCAAGACGGTCACCGGCCTCACCCTGAGAGATTTCAAGATGCTCGTCGATGCCGGCGTCTTCAACGACTCGAAGATGAACGACGCCGTTTGGAAGTTCCGAAGCTTCGAACTTCCAAGCCTGCGGTACGGAACGTTGGGCGAGAGTCTCCAGGTAGTGGGTGGGTGGACCGAAACTCGCCCGATCGATGAAGTAAGCCAATCCGACGAGAGCTAGACGCATTGCTTCTCTCGAAGTTGACGATTCGAGTTCGGCCAATGCGAAGCGGAGTCTGCCGGCGTCGAGCTGAATCGATAGGCACGGATCGCCGGAATCGTATCGTCGCGTTGGCTAGATCAACGTCTGGTTACGTCGGCTTCCACCAACACCTGATTGCTGGCACTTCGGAATTCAGCGGGGAGTGACGGTGGCTAACAGGTCCCAGTTGGGTCTTCCGGCGTAGAGCAGCGCCCGGACCCGGAAGGACCGGAAGCTGCGGAACTCGAAGGCGATCCGCTTGGTTCTCTTGATGAGGTTGTTGACCGCCTCGGTAGGCCCATTCGTGCGTCGTCCTCGATGCCAGGCGACGATGTGGTCCTTCCATCTTTTCAGGGTTCGACCGAGGGATCTGACCTCGGGCGGAAACGCCTTGTCTTGGAGGTCGGATGCGAGGCGGGCGACGAACTCGTCGGCCAGTTGCGGGTCGTCGATCTGATAGATGCTTCTGATGACCTCTTTGGCATGCCAGGTGTCTTTGACCTCGCCCTTGGGATCGCCGGCGGCCAAAAGCCCGAGGAGCTTGGTGCGGCCCTTGTCGTCGAGGCGTTCGTCGGCCTTGGTGAGGAGCCGGCGGATCCGATACAACGGATCGGTCTTGCGGCCCCGGTGTCCGACGGTCTCGTTCTGGACTCTTCGGCGGCACTCGTCCAGCTTGTGGTTCGCCAGCTTGATGAGATGGAACGGGTCGGCGATCTGGATGGCGTCGGGCAGCATGGTGTCGAACACCGCCCGATAGGGACTGGACAGGTCCAACGTGGCCCATTGCACCTGCGACAGCCACTCTTCGCCTTGGGAGGCGAGCCAGGCGGCCGGCTCGGCGCCGCCGCGGCCAGGAACCACATCCAACAGGACCCCTCGGGCGACATCGACGACCGACGTGGACCACAGCTGCCGTTTCCACATCCCGACCCGGGCGAACAGCGTCTCGTCCATGCCCAGAGCGGTCACCTGACCGATCCGGTCGACATCCGCCTCGAGGAGAGCTTCGCCGTAGGCCAACACGGCGTTGTTGACGGTGTGCCAGTCACAGCCCAGCTCCCGAGCCACCTCCGCCACCGTACGACCGCAGCGGCCCACCTGGACGGTGGCCCACCGCCCGGCCCGATCCGTCACCCCCAACCTCGGGGAAGCGATCCGTGGGTCCACTGCGGTCCACGAACCGACCGGGCACTCCGGGTCGGGACAGCGCCACCGGTGCTTGTGCCACACCGTCCGCACCGGCCGCCCGAACGCCGGCAGGTCAGCCAGCTCCACCCGTGGCCGGTCCTTGACCTCCGCCGCCGCCCCACACTCCTCACAGACAGGTCGCGGTCCACGAGACTCGATGTGCAGCCGCAGCGGGGCATCGGCGCCGAGATCCTCGACACCCAAGACGTTGACGTCGGGCAAGCCGACAATCAGCTCGCACACGCGAATAGGGTCACTGATCACAGGGGTCCTCCAGCTGGTCGGCATAGAACACCGCCAGACTGGCAGGACCCCTGTTACGCGCCTACGACCTTCGGACCCCGCTCACTGGTCCACCATGGCCGCCGATCGGCAGGCGAGACTGTCGATGCACCGGAGGGTTCGACTGGTTCACCGCCGACCCCGCTCGCGGCTTGACCGCCAAAATGAGTGAAGCGGGAACCGGTCGACCAGGACGTGCCGACTGGCGATAGGGCTGAGCGCCACAGAGCGCCGATCAGTGAGCTTCCGGCTGCCACCTCCTGAACCCGATGCGTGCAGACCTCGTGAGCGAGCAGCAAGGAGGCTGACATGGAGGAGATGAGTGAACGGTTCGCTGGTGTGGACTGGGCCAACGATGGCCACGCCGTCAACGTCGTCGACAGCGACGGCGTGGTGATCGAAGAGTTCGAGGTGTCCGATAGCGGCGACGGCCTTGTGGACATGTGCCGTCGTCTCAACGGGACGGGGGTTCGCCGAGCGGCGATCGAACGCCCCGACGGGCCTGTGGTCGACGCCCTCCTTGAGGCCGGTTTCGAGGTGGTCGTAGTTGCGTCCAGGTCCGTGAAGGCTCTGCGTGTCCGTTACGGATCTGCTGGCAACAAATCTGACCGGACCGATGCCTACGTGCTGGCGGACTGCCTCCGAACCGACGGCCATCGATGGGCCAGCCTCCAGCCGGACTCGCCAGCCACGGCGACGCTCCGCTCACACGTGCGGGCCCGCAAGGACCTCGTCGAACATCGGGTGGCGATAGCCAACCAGCTGCGCGCCCACCTCAACGTCGTGTTCCCCGGTCCCGTAGGGCTTTTCTCGGACCTGGATAGTCCCATCTCACTGGCGTTCTTGCGCCGGTTCCCCTCAGCCGGGAAGGCGGCGTGGCTGTCCGAGAAACGTCTCGCCGCCTGGCTCCGCAGCCAGGGCTATGGCGGTCGCCGCTCAGCCGCCGACCTCTACGCCCACCTCACTCAAGCGCCCCAGGGTCTCATGGGTGCCGAAGGGGATGCCCGCAGCAGCGTCACCGCGGCGTTCGTGACGCTCCTCGAAACCATCGACACACAAATCAAGACTCTCAAGCGGCGGATCGCCGAACTGTTGGACACTCACCCCGATGGCCACATCTTCAGGTCGCTACCCAGGGCGGGCATCATCCGCGCCGCCACCCTTCTCGCCGAGATCGGAGACTGCCGCGCACGGTTTCCGGAACCGGAGGCCCTCGCCAGCCTCGCCGGAGTCACCCCTTCCACCCGCGCCTCCGGCAAACACCGAGCCGTCACCTTCCGATGGGCCGCCAACAAGAAACTCCGAGACGCCATCTGCGATTTCGCCGGCGACACGCCCAAGGGCAACGAATGGGCTCACCACCGCTACCAGCAGCTCCGCGCCGACGGGAAGAGCCACCCCCACGCCGAGCGGATCCTCGCCCGCACCTGGGCCCACATCATCTGGCGCTGCTGGCAAGACAGAGTGCCCTACGATCCGGCTCGCCACGGCGCCTTTCAACGCCTCCAACACAGCACCAGCTTGACATAGGGCTACTCATTTCCGAAGAGCCGTTTTGGTTCAGCGAATACGCCCAACGATGTACTCGGCAATGGCAAGAGAGGCCGTTGCCGCTGGCGAAGGCGCATTGATAACGTGCGTCACTCGATCCGTCTCCACCAGCAGGAAGTCATCCACGAGAGCGCCCTCGATCGACATTGCCTGTGCTCGAATTCCGTCCCGGGTTTCGCCAAGATCGGTCGGACTGAGCTCAGGGAGGAGTCTCTTGGCTTCTCGCAGGAGGAGTCGAGTAGAAAGCTCTTTTCCTCCCTCGTGTACTGCGGGACGTACGTTCCTCCTAGCAAATTTCCAAAAGCCGGCGAACCCCAGGATGGAGACGACGTCGCGCCACCTCGGGCGAAGGTGGCCGTATCCTTCTCGGTTGAGTGCCAGGAAGGCCGTTGGACCCATCCAAACGCGATCGTTGATGTCGCGCGTGAAGTGTACGCCGAGAAAGGGGAATCTCGGGTCAGGGACTGGATATATGTTCCCCCGCACCTGATGTCCGACGCCTCCGGAGATCTCCCAGAAGCGACCACGAAAGGGCACAATCCGGGTGTCGATGCTCGGTTGGGTCATTTGCGCCACCCGGTCGGCCTGAAGCCCAGCCCACGTCACT
>DATGPZ010000272.1:0-18003 GCA_035304485.1 Acidimicrobiia bacterium
CGGCCAGCTCGAGGACGTCGATTGGCATGGGCGTTCGAGCTCAGGCGCTCAGACGACTGCGTTGTGCCGTGACGCCTCCCGGAACCACTCCGCGCTCAGCTTGGGCGTGCGCTCCAGTGTGTCGAAGTCGACGTAGATGAGCCCGAATCGGTCGCCGTACCCGTAGATCCATTCGAAGTTGTCCTGGGAGCTCCAATAGAAGTAGCCGTCGACCGGGACGCCCTCCAACGTGGCGCGCTGGAGCTGGGTCAGGGAGGCCCGCATGAACATCACCCGGTCCGAGTCGTAGATCCGGCCGTCTTCGGCGACCACGTCCAGGGCCGCGCACCCGTTCTCGGTGATGAAGATCGACTCGGCGCCCCAGATGCTCTGCAGCTGGCGTGTCCCCCAATACATGACCTCGGGGTCGACGATGTGCCAAGCCGAGTGCATCTTCGGGTGCGACCCATTTATCGGGACCTCCCGGTACCCGGGCGGCTCGTCCGACGGCTCGACGTAGATGTTCGGCCGATAGAGATTGACGCCCACGAAATCCAATGGAGAGGCGATCACCTCCAGCTCGTCGTCCGTGAACGTCGGGCCGCTTCCGCCGGCCGATGCCAGGTATGCGTCGGTGTACTGGCCCTCGAGCATCACGGTCGTGAAGCCGGCGTTCCGCTCCCGGGTCGCCACCTCCGCCGCTTCGATGTATTCGGGTGCGTCGATGACGGGGACGGCCACCCGGATGTTCTCGGCGAATCCCACCTTGGTGTCGGCCGGGCCGTTGGCCCGGATCGCCTGCACGGCGAGACCGTGGCCCAACACGGCGTGATGCCGAACTTGCTTGAGTTCGGCATCGGTGAGGTTCAGGCCGGGAGGCATGCCCAGATGCACGGTCTTGCCCCCTCCGACCTGAGCCTCGACGCCCTGGTACCCAGTTTCGACGAAGGAGGCGAACTCGTTGATGGTGAAGAAGTGCTTCACCCGATCGCCGAGATGTCCTGCGACGTAGCCGGCGTACTCACCGAACGCCTTCGACGTATCCGCCGACAGCCATCCCCCGTGATCGTCTTGCAGCTTCTGTGGCAGGTCCCAGTGATACAGCGTGACGAACGGCTCGATATCGGCAGCCAGCAGTTCGTCGACCAGCCGGCTGTAGAAGTCGAGGCCCTTGGGGTTGGGTGAGCCGGTCCCCTCGGGGAAGATCCGTGGCCAGGCGATCGAGAAGCGGTAGGCGTTGGCTCCGATCTCCTTCATCAGCGCCACGTCTTCCGGGTACCGGTGATAGTGGTCGTTGGCCACATCGGCGTTCTCGTCGTTCTTCACTTTCCCGGGCGTGTGGGCGAAGGTGTCCCAGATCGAGACCCCCTTGCCGTCCTCGTCCCACGCCCCTTCGATCTGATACGCAGACGTTGCCACACCCCAGCGAAAGCCTTCCGGGAACGAGCGCGTGGCAGGCGAGCTCATGTGCCGACCTCCTCTGTGCGATGGGGCGCCGCTGGAACCAGCGTCGCCGCCCTTTCCGAAGACGATTCCTCGAGCCATCACGCCCCCTCCTTCTCAAGCTCCCGGGGCGAACTCCGGGAGGGCGATCGGCACCCTTCGAAACCTACCCCTCGGTGATCGGCGGTGTGACGGGTGGACGAGATGCGAACCCTGCCCGCCGGCGCTGTCTTCTTGCTCGTGGGGCCCGTAGCATGGACCGGTTGTGATCGATGGGCGGGGCCGGTCGAAACGAGATGTCGGACTCACGCTGGCGGCGCTCGGGGTCGTGTATGGCGACATCGGGACGAGCCCTCTCTATGCGATGCGTGAGTCGTTGGGAGAGACATACGACGTCGCCGTGACCCGAGCCAACGTGCTGGGAGTGCTGTCGTTGATCTTCTGGGCCCTGGTGCTCGTGATCGCCGTCAAGTACGTCTTCTCCGTGCTCAGAGTCGACAACCAGGGGGAGGGTGGGATCTTGGCCCTCACGGCCCTGATCAGCGGGTCGAAGGGCCATCTCGAACGGGGTCGGCGGCGGGTGCTGATCCTCCTCGGACTGTTCGGGACCGCCCTGCTGTACGGGGACGGGGCGATCACCCCGGCGATCTCGGTGCTGGCCGCGGTTGAGGGGCTCGAGCTCGTCACACCGGTGTTCGGCCCTTACGTGATTCCCGTTTCGGTAGCCATCCTCATCGCCCTCTTCTCGATTCAGCATCGCGGAACGAGGGGGGTCGGTGCAGTCTTCGGTCCGGTGATGCTCGTGTGGTTCGTCGCGATCGGAGCGCTGGGCGTGACCCATCTAATGGGCGATCCGTCGGTGCTGGGTGCGATCGACCCGACCCACGCCGCGGCGTTCTTCGCAGCCCACGGCTTCCAGGGTTTCCTCGTTCTCGGCTCCGTGTTCCTCGTCGTCACCGGCGGCGAAGCGCTGTACGCCGACTTGGGTCATTTCGGCGTCGGCCCGATCCGGTTGGGATGGTTCGCGGTGGTGATGCCGGCGCTCCTGCTCAACTACTTCGGCCAGGGAGCGCTGATCCTGGCGGACCCCGCCGCCGCTTCGAGCCCCTTCTTCCTGCTGGCGCCCGAATGGGCCACCCTCCCGCTCGTGCTGCTCGCCACCGCAGCCACCGTCATCGCCTCCCAGGCTCTGATCACGGGCGCCTTCTCACTGACCATGCAGGCGATGCACCTCGACTACTCCCCTCGCATGTCCCTCGTCCAGACCTCGGGGAAGGAGAGGGGTCAGGTGTATCTGGGAGCCGTGAACTGGGCGCTCCTCGTCACCTGCATCGGCCTCGTCATCGGCTTCCGGTCCTCGGGCAACCTCGCCGCCGCTTACGGTGTGGCGGTCACGACCACCATGGTCATCACGACCGTCCTCTTCGCCGCCGTTGCCAGGCATCGGTTCGGATGGCCTCGGTGGCTGGTCAATGCGCTCGCCGCTGCGTTCCTGGCCATCGACTTGGCCTTCCTCGGGGCGAACGTGTTCAAGATCCCATCCGGCGGATGGTTCCCTCTCTTGTCGGGACTGGCGGTCTTCGCGGTCTTGACGACGTGGCGGCACGGCCGGACGATCCTGTACCGGCGGATCCGGCGCTCCGAGATCCCCGTCGACGAGCTGGTCGCGAGCCTGGCTGCCCGACCGGTCACGCGGGTGCCCGGGACCGGCGTCTACATGTTCCCGGACCCTGACCACGTGCCTCCCTCACTCGTTGCCAACTTGCGCCACAACCACGTCCTCCACGAAACCGTCGTGTTGCTCTCCGTCCACACCACCGCTGCGCCGCGGTTGCCTGGAGCGAAGCGAGCCAAAGTGAGGGACCTCGGCATCGGCTTCTGGCAGGTGATGCTCACATACGGCTTCGCCGAGACGCCCGACATCCCGCGGGACCTGGAGGCGATGGTCGGCAAGCTCGGGTTCGACCCCGCCTACACCACGTATTTCATCGGCCGAGAATCAGTCCGCGCCACCCTGGCCAACTCGGAGATGGCGAAGTGGCGGGAACACCTCTTCGCCTTCCTCCACCGCAACGCCCGCAGCGCGGCCGACTACTTCCGTCTGCCCCCTGCTCGTGTGGTCGAGATCGGAACCCCGGTGGAGATCTGACTCAAGGCATGGTCGTGTCGCCCGGTTCGCCGTGCGATCCGAGCGACGCGTCGGTCAACGTGAGATGTGATGGCATGACCAGGTTCGGCTTCAGGCCGGCGAGGACATCGCGGGCGTCTTCCGGTCGATCGAATCTGGCCATCAGGATCTCACCGTCGCGTGGGACCAGGCCGTGGATCGCCCATGAAACGGGATCCACCGCGAGCACATCGCCGGCCACGAACGCGTACTGGTCGACGAGCTGTTCTAGGAACTGCAGCTCCGAATGGTGGCTCGGTTCCTTTGTCATCAGAGGTTCCTTTCTCGACCGTCGCCAGCCATCGTGACCGCGTCGGGGATCCGTCGCCTCCGTGACTCCCCCCAGTCGGGTGTCGGCTTCAGCCGCGCTCGGCCTCCGACCGCGAGGCGAAACGCCCCGCTGGATGCGTCAGTCGAGTTCGGCCAGCGCCGCCTTCAGTTGAGAACGGGATGTGATCCCGAGCTTCACGAAGACCTTGTGCAGGTGGTACTCGGCGGTTCGGTCACTGATGAACAGCCGACCCCCGATGTCCCGGTTGGTCAGTCCGTCCCGGGCAAGACGGGCGACGTTGATCTCCTGGTCGGTCAGTTGGTTGATGGTCTCGACGGTGCGCACCCGCACCGTCTCTCCCGTTGCTGTCAGTTCACGTGCCGCGCGGGCGGCGAAACCGGAGAGGCCACAGCCGGCGAGTATCTCGTACGCGGGTCGAAGGTGGGCCCGGGCGTCCACCCGGCGCTGTCGGCGGCGGAGCATCTCCCCGTAGAGCAGATGAGTCCGCCCGACCATTATCGGGATCCGCTCGCGTTCGAAACGCCCGAGAGCTTCGCGGTACAGGCTCTCCGCCTCGTCGTCTGGGCGCAGTTGTGCCTCCGCCATGGCACGTACCCCCAGGGCCCAGTCGTTCCCGATCGGAGTCGTGACTGTGGCCAGCCTCTCGAATCCTTCCTCCGCCAAGGCGACCTCGCCGGTTCGCACGGCCGCTTCCACCAGCTCCAGCAAGGTGCGCATCGCGTGGTTCAACTCGTGGGTGTACGGCAGCTCACGGCTGGCCGACGCGAGCGCCTCTGGATACCGACTCAAGCCGTTGTAGAGGATCGCTTCAGCGAAGTTGGCGGCGCTCAAGGCGTAGCCCTCACCCCGTGCTTCCCCGTCGGCCCGCACCTGAGCTGCCAGCGCCTCCGCCACCTCCGCTTGACCTCGGTAGGCCGCGAGGAACATCCGGCCGTACTGGGGAACCGGGTGTCCCATCATGGTTCGAAGCGTGTCGATCTCGTCGCAGGATGCGTCCGCAGCATCGAGGTCGCCGCCGAGCGTCTGAGCGACCATCAGGAGGCTGAGGGCGATGGGCAGCACGCCGACCATGCCCGCCCCCCGAGCGAGTTCGACCTGACGATCCGCGAGGACCTGCATCAGCTCCGCATCCCAAAGGTCTTGAGCTGCTCGAGAGGCCAGCCACATCCATTGCAGGTCCAGCGTGTCGGGAACGTCGTCCACGAATGCACGGAGCGCCCGGCGGAGTGTCGGTATCGCCGCCTCCTGTCCCTTGGCGGCGAGGAGCGCCTGGCCACGCAGCAACAGGTCGTGCGGCTGGTCCGAGTCGTCCGCGGCCGTCGCTTCGAGTATGGCCTGCGCCACCGAGGCGACTTGCTCGGGATCCCCCAGCCGGCCTCCGTATAGCGCCGCGGCCAGCGCCTCGATGTATGTGTCGCGGGCGAGCACCGGATCCAGCCCTTCGAGGCCCCGGGCGGCGGCCAGTAGCTGGCTCGAGCCGTCCCGGTCACGGCGAATCGCATATCCGGCCCGAGCCTTGAGGCGAGCGATCAGCGCTTCCTGCAGAGCGGTGAGGGGGTAGTCGCGGGTGGAATCCAGGAGACGGTTCGCTGCCTCCGGTGCGCCCGCGGCGTGCTTCGCCTCGGCGGAGGCGATCAGCCGATCGACACGAGGTCCGTCAGCTGGAGTGAGCTGTGCTGCCCGCTCGAGGAACGCCGCGGCAGCCGCCGCCCCGCCTCTCTTCCGGGCTCTTGTCGCGGAGCGCTCGAGGTCGGCCGCGACCGCTTCATCAGGAAGCAACGTCGCGTTCGCTCGATGCCACGCCCGACGGTCCGGGTCGCGATCCACATCGGTCGCGTCGGCGAGAGCTTCGTGGACACGCCTCCGCTCGGCGACGGAGGATGCCCGGTAGACCGCCGACCTAACAAGAGGATGACGAAAGCTCACCCTCGCCCCGACGACCAGTGCTTGGGCTCGCTGAGCACGATCGAACTCGTCGGGTTCGAGGCCGAGGGCAGTGGAGGCTCGGAGCAAGAGCGCCGGATCGCCCGTGGGCTCGGCTGCCGCGAGCAGCAGGAACGAGCGGGTCGACCCGGGAAGTTGTTCGAGTTGGACGAGCAAGCTCTCCTCGATGCGTTTCTCCAGTGGCAGGGAACCCGACACAGCGAACCCTCCGGCGAGTTCGGCCGGGCTCAGCGCGCGGGGTAGCTCCTGCAGAGCCAACGGATTCCCGCGTGCTTCGGTGATCAATTGGTCACGAACCCGCGGGTCGATGAGGACAGGAACGGAGCGACGGAAGATCTCGAGAGCGTCGTCGTCACCGACCCCTTCGACGGTGAGTTGCGCGAATCCTGCGAACAGCTCATCTACCGCTCTCATCACCAGGACCATGACGATCCCTTCCGCTTCCAGACGACGACCGACAAAGGCGATCGCCTGCGCCGAAGCCTCGTCGAGCCAATGGGCGTCATCGACGATGCAGAGGAGACCGTCGTCGGCGGCCTCGGTCATCAGACCCAGTACGGCTAGACCCACCAGGAATGGACTCGGGGTGGCGGCAGCTCTGAGCCCGAGGGCGGTTTCCAAGGCGTCACGCTGAGGATCGGGAAGCTGTCCGACCGCGCCCATCATCGGGCCACACAGCAATTGCAGCCCGGCGTAGGCGATTTCCATTTCCGACTCCGATGCCACGATCCGATTGATCGCCATCTGGTGAGCGGCAGTGGACGCGACGTGATCGACCAGGGCCGTCTTTCCCACGCCCGCCTCACCCGAGACCACCACGGACCCGCTGCGCCCACTTCGAGCGCGATCGATCAGCGCCGCTAGTTCTCCGATTTCTCGGTCCCGCCCCCAGAGTCGGTGGGTTCCGGCCGTGGCCACTCCCTCAACCCTACGCTTCGCCGGGCGCCTCGTGCACCATGAGACGCCACCTCAGAAGCAGCTGCGGGCGCTCATACCTGTGGAGCGCCATCGAGTGCGAACAGGGTTCGCTCGCCCGGCACTCCCGCCAACGGATGCCGACCCCGTTCTACGAACCGACCATCGAATCCGACCGCCAACTCGCGCGTGGTGTCGGACACGAGGATCTCCCCTGGTTCGGCCAGTGCGACGATTCGGGCGGCTTCGTGCACCGCTCGACCTCGGACCCCGCCCGGCGCCATCTCCACTTCTCCCGTATGGACAGACGCCCGGATAGCCAGACCGTGGCGAAGCAGTCTCTGTTGGATCGTCAGCGTCGCCGACAATGCGCTGCCGACGCCGTCGAAGGCGACGAGAAAGCCGTCACCAGTGGTGTCGACCTCCGTCCCGTGGTACTCATCGAGCACCTCGCGCACCGAAATGTCGTGGCTGTCGAGGAGTCGGTCCCAGGCACCGTCGCCGATCGTCACCAGGCGGCGCGTCGATTCGACGATGTCCGTGAAGACCAAGGTCTTCACCACCCGCCCCGCCGTTGGTGGCTTGCCGAATCCTCGCCACCCTGCCCACATGATCGACACAGCGGGTTCGTCGCCCACCACCCAAACGTCGTGTCCAGGGGGAATGTCGAAGACGTCGCCCGCCACGACGCTGAACTCGCTGCCATCGTCCAACCGGAACCTCAGTTCGCCGCCGAGGGAAACACCCAGATGATGGAACTGACAACTCTCTCCCCCGGCGACTGGTCTGATCTGTTCATTCCAGTGCCAGCCCGGCTCGCACACGATCCGACCCACGACGAATTCGCCGACTCTCACCGTTTCGGCACGCCCCTTCGGGAACACCTGGGTCTCCTCGGGTCGTTCCAGGCTCTTGATGACCTGGGGCAGGGATCCGTGGGACGGTGTCACTCTTTGCTCCCTCCATCCGGGAGTCGTCGGGCGCCCGACGCAAGGCGCCCGATGAAGTCCCTAGCCGCCCGATGGCACGATGGCTGTACCGGCCTTCCGGCTGACCCAGTCAGCCAGTCGGGTTCCACCGAGGGCGGCGCCCGCCCCCGGGAGCAGCGTGTCCTCTGCCAGCCGAGCCCCGAAGTATCGGGCTTCGGGGTCAGCGACCACGCGTCGTGGATCGTGGGCGGCGGCCAGCGCCCGCCCGACCAGCTCGTCGAGACGGAACTGCTCGGGTCCGGCGACTTCTGTCACACCGAGGAGCGGCGCGCCGGCCGCCACTCCGGCGACGGCGGCGGCGACGTCGTCGACCGCCATCGGCTGGACGAGGACAGGAGGCAGTCGAACCGTGTCCCCATCGGTGCCAGCGTCGGCGATCCGGCGAACGAACTCGAAGAACTGGGTGGCATGGACGATGGAGTGAGCGACAGAAGACGCCTCGCTCAAGTGCTCCTGGACGGCCTTGGCGCGGAAGTAGCCGCTCTCTGCGAGGCGATCGGTTCCAACCACCGACAACACGACGTGATGCTTCACACCTGCAGACTCCTCCTCCGCGAGGAGGTTGCGAGTCGACGTCTCGAAGAACTCCATCACCGCGGCATCCTCGAAGGACGGCGAATTGGTGACGTCCACCACCACATCGGCATTCTCGATGGCCCCGGCCAGACCCTCCCCTGTGAGCGTGTCCACTCCAGATGCGGGGGACGCCGGCACTGCGTCGTGACCATGGTCGATCAACGTCTCCACGACTTTCGACCCGACGAGCCCTGTTCCCCCTACGACGACGATTCTCATGATGATCCTTTCTGTGGGGCGACCCCGCCGAACAGGTGGGGTCGCCCGGGTCGTTCAGCTCTGCAAGAAGGCGAGGAGATCGCCGTTGATCTGATCCTGATGCGTGGCGGTGATGCCATGGGGCGCCCCGGGGTAGTAGATGTCCTTGGCGTTGGAGATGATCCGGGCCGACTTCCTCGCACCGAGATGGACCGGCACCACCTGGTCGTCCTCACCGTGGAGCACCAGCGTCGGCACATCGATCTGTTGGAGATCCTGGGTGAAGTCGGTTTCAGACAGGGCCTTCACGCATTCGTACGCGTTCTTCAGTCCCGACTGCATGCTCCAGGCCCAGAACTGGTCGAGCACTCCCTGGGACACTTCGGCGCCCGGGCGGTTGGCGCCGTAGAACTGGATCGCCAGGTCTCGGTAGAACTGGGATCTGTCGGCGAACATGCCGGCACGGAGAGCGTCGAAGAGTGCCATGGGCAGACCTTCGGGATTGGCGTCCGTCTGCAACAGGAACGGCGGAATGGCCGAGATCAGCACGACCTTGGCGACGCGGCCCGTCCCGTGGCGTCCGATGTATCGGACGACCTCGCCGCCACCGGTGGAATGGCCCACCATCGTGATGTCGCGCAGGTCGAGAGCCTCGACGAGCGCGGCCAGATCGTCGGCGTAGGTGTCCATGTCGTTGCCCGAACCCGCCTGGCTCGACCGGCCGTGTCCCCGCCGATCGTGGGCGATGACTCGAAAGCCGTTCTGGGCGAGGAACAGCATCTGGCCGTCCCAAGCGTCGGCGTTCAAGGGCCACCCGTGCGAGAAGGTGACGACCGGGCCTTCTCCCCAGTCCTTGTAGTAGATGTCGGTCCCGTCTCTGGTCGTGATGTAGCTCATCACTGCGCTCCTTCCCGAGCGTGTCGATTGGGACCGATCATCAGGCCGTCCGGGTCTGGTTCGCCTCCGTGGGTTACCCCAGTCATGGCCCGGGCATCGCCAGCCACGACCAGCCGGTGGAAACCGACCGGGGGCTCCTGCTGATGCGACGCTCAGCACCGCCGGAGGCGGCGAGGATCATCGAGACACTGGTTCGGTGAGCGACGATCGCGAAGTGAGCAGGAATCGAGAAGCAATCCACCGGCTTCACCTCTACGGTCGGCGTCAGAGCAATCTGCACGACGGACCCAGGAGGACCGACTCATGCTCAAAAAGAAGGGCGACGACGCGGCATTGGCAAAAATCGCGCAGGCACCTGAGCCGTATCGAGAGATCGGAGAGCGACTCCACCGCATCATCCGCGACCGTGCTCCTTCGCTCGAAGCGGAGGTGCGCTGGGGCATCCCGTTCTACATGAAGGGCGGAGAGGACGTCTGCTACATCAAGACCGACAAGAACTACATCGTCTTCGGCTTCGGCGAGGCCAACAACCCAACCGTCGAAGAAGGCTCCGGGATGCATCCCGTTGCCTGGACGATCACCTCTCTGAGCGAGGCGGACGAGGTGCGGATCGGCGATCTCGTCGCGAAGGCCGCGGGTTAGGACCCGCAGCGACCGGTTGATCGCGGGTCGCTGGCTACCTGCTGGCGGGCTGGAAGAGCTCGATGGGATTGCCGGCCGGATCCTCGACCAGGACCTGTTTGCCTCCCGGCCCGCTGATGATGTCGTTGCGGAAGCTCACACCTCCAGCCCGCAGCCGCTCCACCTCGGCTTCGATGTCGTCGACCACGAAGTGGATTCGGTTCCACCCGCCTGGTTGGGGTGTGCGGCCGTCGGGCATGGGACGCCCCGCCGAGCTGGCCGGGCCGCTGATCAGTAGACGTAGGTGATCGCGGACGACGTCGGCGAAGGCTGGAGCCGCGTTGGTCTTGAGAGCGAATCCGAAATGCCTGGTGTAGAAGTCGACTGCCGTTTCGACGTCGTCGACCATGTAGCGGACGTTCACGATGTCTTCCATCACGTTTTCCTCCTGGGTTGCTGTTCGATCACGTGCAGCAAGAACTGCACCCGGTTTTCGATCTCCGAAGCGACGCTCTGGAACGCCGGGTAGCTCTCGTCGTCGTTGTGTCCTTCGAGGGCAGGGTCGGCGATGCTCCAATGGATGCGTTCGGGTCCGCCGGGAAATTCAGGACAGACTTCTCGCACCTTGTCGCAGAGAGTGATCACGTAGTCGAACTTGCGGCGACTGAACTCGCCGAGATGCTTCGACCGGCTGCCACTGAGATCGATGCCCCGGTTCTGCATGACCCTCACCGCGTTGGGATGCACCGGTTTGGGATGGCTACCCGCACTCGCCACCTCCACCGAGTCGCCGGCGAACTCACGGAGAAAGGCCTCCGCCAACTGGGAACGAGTGCTGTTGCCGGTGCACAAGAACAGGACCTTCGTTCGCCGCGCCGCGCCCGCGGGCGGACCGGAGGGAGTACCAGAGGCGAGTCCAGGGTGGAGTGCACCCCCCGCCTCGGCCAGCAACTGGCGGCACCGAGCCAGGTCGAGGCTGTAGTAGGCATCGCGGCCGTCGGCAGAGCTGCGCCGCATCGACACCAGTCGCCCCGCCCGCAGCTGGGCCAGATGGTAGGAGACGAGACTCTGCGGCTTTCCGACCACCTCGGTCAGCTCACGGACCTGACGATCGCTGCGGGCCAGCTCTCTCAGCAGACGCCACCGCAACGGATGTGCAGCCAGACGGAAAAGGGACGGTGCCTTGGTCGCCGATGCGACATCCACGCTCGTGAACCCGACGATAGATCAACGGTATTTGATAGACCAACTGACTTTGATCATTCCATCCCCGGCCGTCTACTGACCGCGATTCGGGATCGGTGGAGCGGGAGATCTGCCCGATGAGCCATCCCAGGCGGGGTTCCTGACCGACTCCTGAGAGAACAAAAGAGCGGCCTCCACAATGGACCTGTCGTCTCCGACACCATGAAGACCGCCGCCGAAACCAAACAGCGAGCCCACCGGAGGCGGCGACGCCAACAAGAGGCCAAACAACAACGAGCCCGAGGCCGCCCGCCCGGCTGAGAGACTCTGCGCCTCCTGTTGAAGCCACCTCGACCTGTCGAGGTGGCCCAGACGCGTTCTGTTGCCGCTGTTAGACCTGTTAGACGTTCACTCCGACCTGATCATCCTGTCGGAGAGCGCCGACCGACCCCTCCCACCTGCCCTTAGACGCGAAAGACCCGCCCGAGGGGCCTCGGACGGGTGACTTTCGTGAACGTTCACCGCCAATTCGGTGAACATCTGGTGGTAGCGGGGGCGGGATTTGAACCCGCGACCTTCGGGTTATGAGCCCGACGATCGTGCCTCTTGGGGTGTTGAACCCCGCTGATCAACAATGCTCAACATCAGAACGACCTGATGTAGATGTCAACGTGTACGTGAGTATATCAGGCCGTGACAGGTGGTTTGTCATCAGTCTGTCATCAGGAGCACCAAGATTATAAGGAGGGGGAGTGAGCTTCGCAGGCCTTGATTTCTTACGCCGCGACGACCTGAGAGATGAAGCTCACACCACGACTGCTCGAGGGGGAGCGGGAGGTAGCCGCGGTTGGGGAAAGTTTCGGCGTCCTCTCGCAAGTCCGGGCGTGGCCATCCTTGGGGTGATCAACGATCCGTCACACAGATCGGTCTCCGTTCCCTAGAGGTGTCCGCCATCCTGCGTCCCGATATCAGGTAATTCCAACAGCTCAGCAGGGGCTCGATTGAGGTCGACTGGGCGTAATGCCGACTGGACCAAGCCGTATCCAACCCCTGACGGAAACGACTGGTGTTGGCTGAGCGGCTGGGTTGAAAATCGCCTAGGCCGGAACGCGGACGCGGAACCACGACCGGAGGTACTCCACCCGTCTGGCAACCTCCCGGATTTGTGTCAGGACTACCTCCGGATCACCACTCAGGTCCAATGTCATGACCTCAAGCCGCCGGTCGATGTGGAGGACCTCATGGACGGCTGGCTGGTCCTCTCCGGCTGCGTAGATGAGGAGACCGCCGGTCAGCTGGTTGGCCACGACGTAGGCGAGGAGCTGGTAAAGGTCCGGGTGGTTGACCCCGTCGGCGCGGACCTTCTTGTACTTGACATCCCCAACGAAGACACAGATTCCGTCCTCCCACCAGGAGATGTCGGGTTCGAGTCGCACCAGCCCGGCGCGATCGAGCCGAGTCCTCACCCCTTGCGGGAACTCCCACTCAGTGAGACCGAGCGTCTCGCGAAGTGCCAGCACGACGAAGTCCTCGAAGACCTTGTTCATGTCGACTAGGAAGGCGGCGGACCGCACGTTCCCACGGCGGAGTTCGAACGACGACGACCGGAGAATCAGCTTCGCCAGCTCCGTCGCCGTTCGGTAGTGGGCGTTGAGCCGATTCCAGTCGAACTCGGGCAGCCTCCTCGGGTCGTAGTCCACATCCGAAACGCGCATCAGTGCCTGATCGAAGCTGCGAAGGGATCGACGAGCCTTAATTGACCTAATCCGCAGCCGTCCCAGGCGCCGGATGGCTGCCTTGAGCAATCGGTTGACCTCGATGTCCTCGGTGAAATCGTCGAATCGGACCTCCACAGGCGGCGCAATTCCAAAACGAGACCGCAGCTGGTCGTCGAACCGGATGCGACCACGCACTCCGGCCAGCGCCTCCTCCTCGACCCGGTAGCCCTGGAGAACTCCGCGGCGGAGTGCCTGGCGGACCTGGAATACGAAACCAGGGATCAGCGCCTCCAGCAGTGACTCGTCCTCGTCGAAGTCGAAGCCGGTGTCACGCCACGCGGAGGGGTCGAGGGCGTACGAGATGAGAAACATCACCCGGTTGATGGGGAGCTTGGGTCGGATCTCGACCGTGAGTGCCGGGAGTTCTATGACGCCGATCGTTGACCCCGGCGTAACGTCGTAGCGGTCGAGAGTGCCTCGGGTGGGCGTGACCTGAGCCACTTCTCTGAGGGCGTCCCGTTCTTCGGGAGCGAGCGGCACTGCTGGCTCGGTCTGGTACTCAGTCAGCTGGAGGTGGTGCATCCTCGTCGGCTTCCTCCTCCGCCATTGCAGTCTGACTCGGTGAACGCAGGCGTTCGAGGGTGAAGTCCTCCCACCGGTCCGTCTCGCCGAAGAGTTGCTCTTGGACGTAAGGGATGATCGAGTACTTCCAGATCAGCTCCACCTTGGACTCGTCGAGATCATCGCGGAGGAAATGGCTCGGCCCGATAGCAACGTTGCGATCCCGGAGTCCCTCATTCGCCCGGCGGACAACCTCGGCCACCCATTCCAGATGAGGCTTGTGGCGGTCGAGCCAGCGCTCCAACAGCCCTTCGATCGGCGGTTCGTCGGGGAAGAACGGCACGAAATAGAAGCGCCGGCGAAGGGCTGCGTCGAGCAAGGCGATGCTGCGGTCGGCGGTGTTCATCGTCCCGATGATCCACAGGTTCTCCGGTAGAGAGAACCCCTCGCCCGAGTACTGGAGCGTGATATCTCTCTTCCGGTACTCGAGGAGGAAGTAGAGCTCGCCGAAAACCTTGGCGATGTTGCCCCGGTTGATCTCGTCGATGATGAGGATGTGGGGCTCGCCGGGTGCGGCGGTCGCCTCACGGGCGATCCGTTTGAGCGGCCCCTCCCGCAGCTTGAACCCGGGCGCCCCTCCCTTCAGCTCGGCAGGCCGGTAGCCCTCAACGAAGTCCTCGTATGCATAGGAGGGGTGGAACTGCACCAGCTCCACCTGACCGTCCGCTCCAGCCAGCACCTTGGCAAGTTCCTGGGCTACATAAGTCTTGCCGGTGCCTGGTGGGCCGTGGAAGATGACCTGTCGCTTATCGGCGAGCAGGTCGATGATGCGCGACAGCTCCTTGGCATCGACAAGCAGCTCATCGGCAAGGGCCTCGATCGTCGTGATCTCCTCCGAAACGGTCCTCGTCGTTCCATCCATCGTTTCGTCGGTTATTTCTCCGCCTCGGAACCTCCGGAGCCCCTCCCGCTGCTGGGGTGTTAGGTGCTCGATCTCGTCGATCGGCCATTTCACCACCGCCCATAGGATGGCCTGGGCATCGAGCCGGTCCCGCAACTCAAGGCCGCGCGCTGCCGCTTCCTCTCCGATGGTGTCGAGGAAACCCAGGGCGTGCTCGTACACCGCTACCTCGTCGCTGCCACTCTCCGGACGGCTGTGGCCGGTGAGGTCGAAACCCTTCTGGAAGGGTGTCACCCGGTAGATGGGATATTCGGCGGGGTCAAGGGCCATCATCAGGAAGGAGGCGAGGGTTACCCGCATGCCTAGGCCGCTGACGACCTCAGTGGGGACTCGGTCGAGAAAGCCGGCGATCCGCTCAGTGAGTGTGCGTCCGGACTCCCACATCTCGCGGAGCGCTGAGGCGGCCGGGTCACGTTCGGCCTCACACCACTTGAGGAAGCGGTCGTGCATCTGCCAGGGGGTGAGGTTGTTGTTCTTCGTAAAGGACTCCTTCAAGCTTTCGTACCACGATGCTCCCTCAAGGACCGCGATCCGGGCATCTGCTAGGCGGTCCCCTATCTCCAGCTTGTAGTCGCGCTCCCAGGCATCGAACTCAGGCTGGTCTCGCAGCAGCCGCGCCCACTGGATGAACTGACCCCAACGGCTGCTCTCCGGCTCCCAGATCTCGAGCAGTTGGGGCTCCCAGAAATGGAACCTTGCCCCATGGGTTTCCTCGAGCCGGTTGCGGATCTCAAGCAACTGACTATCTACATCCTGCGACGGGTCGGAGACGTGCTGGCTGAACGCCTTGGCGATCTTCGCCTTCATGTCCTGGGAGACGATCTGCTCGAAGGTGTCGGGATGGACCAGATGCAAAAGCGCCTCCCGCTGCGCCTGTGCCCCGGCTGGGAGAGGTATCGAAAAGAGGAACTCCCGGAACTCCCAGGGATCCTGCAACAGTCGCTTCTGCTCATCCGCGCCTAGTGCCTTCCAACTGCGGAGGAACTCGATCAAGAGGTGGAGTTGGAAGCGTCGCCTGGCATGAAAGGCAACCCCTGTGGCAGCGAGGCCCCGGTCGAATGCCCGGTCCAGCTCGGCTGGGACATCGACCGGCTGTGGTGACCAACCGAGGATGCGGTGAACGAGGCTCCGCTTGGTGTCCCCCCTGACAGCGTCCGGGGAGGCTGCAAGGAAGTGCACGAAGACCACCTCGCCCATAAGCTGGATCGCCTCTGGCGTGGCGTCGGCGAGCTGTCGCTGCAGCTTGACGTGGAAGGGATCGCTCGACTCGTCTGGGTTCTGCACAAACCGTCGATCCAGCTCGTCAAGGTACGCCTCCGACCAGATCGGCTTGCCCGGGGTAAACAAGGAGTCATCTCTACGAAGGGCTACCTCAGTCCAGCGGTTCGCCGCCTCATAGATGATCTCGTCGTCTGGAGTCTTCGATCTTGCCATCGTCTGCCCTGGTCGCCTTAGCCGCCATCGCCGGGACGCACACCACCGGTTGTGCCACTCAGCCGATGGGACCCGAACCTACCCGATGCCCGTGACACTTTCTTATCAGCCCACTCCGAGTAAGCACTTGGCAGAACTTGTTCTGTTCCTGCGGAACTGGCGAGTGTCAGGATTCAATGAAGACCCGATCCGACCACACGCCCGTTCTCTGGCCTTGGCGGTCAGGCGGGCGTATGGGGTGAGGGAACACGAGTACCTGTGGCAGAGTGCCTCGTCATCAAAGGCACCGGAGCCGGGTGAGTCCCATCTCGTGGTGTAGGACGGCCTGATCGTCGCAGGGTCCTGTGATGTTGATGGCCACCGTGTGATTCTCAGAAGCACGTGAACGCGACTGAGAGGAGCCACACGATGGCCACCCCTGATTCTGCCTTGTCTGAACTGTCAACGATGCTGTTGGCGACGGATGCGTCGTTGTCGACGTCGTTGGGTGAGATCCTGGCAACAGCGATCCAAGAACTGGTCGAAGCCGAACTGACCGCCCGGATCGGCGCCGAACACGGCGAGCGAACCCCGATGCGGGTGACGCAACGTAACGGTCACCGTCCCAAGCTGGTGTCGACCCCAGCCGGCGACATCGAGGTGGGGATCCCCAAGCTGCGGAAAGGCAGCTTCTTTCCCGAACTGTTGGAACCGCGCCGGCGGATCGATAAGGCGTTGTGGGCGGTGATCATGACCGCGTATGTCACCGGCACCTCCACGAGGAAGGTCGACGATCTGGTCAAAGCCCTGGGCTGTGACTCAGGGGTGTCGAAGTCGTCGGTGTCTCGGATCTGTCAGGCCATCGACGTCGACGTGGCGGTGCTGCGCGAACGCCGCCTCGACCACCAGCGGTTCGTCTACGTGTGGCTCGATGCCACCTACCTCCACGTCCGCGAGAACCACCAGGTGGTGTCCAAAGCGGTGGTGATCGCCACCGGGCTGCGAGCCGACGGATACCGAGAAGTCCTCGGCGTCGACGTGGGCGATTCCGAAAACGAGGCGTTTTGGACCGAGTTCCTGCGCGACCTCCGTGACCGGGGCCTGGCCGGGGTGCGTCTGGTCGTCTCCGACGCTCACGCCGGGCTGCGAAAGGCTATCCGCCGGGTCCTCCAGGGAGCGGCCTGGCAACGGTGCCGGGTCCACGCCATGCGCAACCTGTTGTCGGCGGCCCGACATGAGCACCGTCAGGTCATCGCCGCTTTGATCCGCACCATCTTCGCTCAACCCGACCACGACGCCGCCGTCACCCAGCTCCGAGCCGTAGTCGACCAACTCACAGCCATCGCCCCCCAAGTGGCCGAACGGCTCCAAGCCATGGAACCCGACCTGTTGGCCTACACCGCCTTCCCGCCCGGACACTGGGCCAAGATCTGGTCCAACAACCCCATCGAACGGCTCAACCGGGAACTGAAACGACGCACCGACGTCGTCGGCATCTTCCCCAACACCGACTCGGTCATCCGCCTCGTTGGGGCCCTCCTCGTCGAAATCAACGACGAAATGATCGCCGCCGAACGCCGCTACATCTCCGCCGCCTCCATCACCCCACTCCTCGAGAAAGGAGACCAACTAGCCTCACTCCCCGCAGCCCCCCGAAACTAACAACCGAATCACACGGCTACACCACCAGGCGGGACGGGACCGTGGCATTCGAAAGTGAATTGATCGAGGAGGGCGAAAGTCGCACTACGAGGCCCGATGGCCCCGCTTCCCAGAAGCAGTCCAATCTCACGATTGAAGTCGCCGGCAACCACCCGAACATCCTTATCGCTGTGCCGCTTGGCGAGTGCCTTGAGGCCTTTGACTTTCTCCTCACTGACATCGAACAGGTGGAATGGGCCGAGCCAGCAGGGCTCCAAGCCATGGAACCCGACCTGTTGGCCTACACCGCCTTCCCGCCCGGACACTGGGCCAAGATCTGGTCCAACAACCCCATCGAACGGCTCAACCGGGAACTGAAACGACGCACCGACGTCGTCGGCATCTTGAACCTCCCCGAGTAGCGCGCAGGCTCCAGACCTTGAGAGGATGGAGTCATGACAGACGAGAAGAGGCCGGGGAAGTATCCGGTGGAGCTGCGGGAT
>DATGPZ010000273.1:0-3729 GCA_035304485.1 Acidimicrobiia bacterium
GAGCATCCAGAACGCGGCGCGACCTCGAGACGATGGCTCCATCGAGAGTGAAAGCCTAAGCAATCCTCAACCGCGCACCCGGTAGTACTTGGCGATCAAGTCCCGTCGTCGGCGGCGGTAGGAGTCGCTGGATCCCGACAGAAGATGCTCGACCGGGGTGCCCAGCAGCAGTTCGTCCGCTGTGATCACCTCGGTGAACGCGAGGGGCACGAGACCATCGTTAGGGGCGATGGCCGGTCTCTCCACGATGCGCACCCTCGGTCTCACCCCCACCGGCCTGGGGGCCCGGCCCAGGATCCTCCGGACCAGGTTCGTTCCCCGTTCCCCCAGGGCTCTCTTCACCGCTTCCCGAAGTCCCTGGAATCGGACGGCCTTTTCGATCTGGCGGATCGCGTCCGGGTTGGCGTGATGGGGGAGAGCGAGGATCCGCTCGGCCACCTCTCTGGCGCCGGTCATCTTGCCGGCCGTTCCGGATGCCGCGTCGGCCAGACGCCTCCGCACCGCTGGGTCCAGGAGCTGACCGACCTTCGCTCCGACCGTGTCCGGATCGTCGTCCCGGGCGTGGAGCGCCAGGCCGAGCTCCTCCAGTCTCCGGGATCGGGCTTCCTGGTCGTCGGTCCTGGTTGCCGTGTTTGCCACGAAGAGAGTCGGCAGACCGGCGGGGAGCAACTCGTGGACGGCGTTGTACCCGGCGGAGCTGACGGCGAAGTCGAAGGCCTCCAGATACCGGACCAGCGGGAAGACTCCCTTCAACTCTGTCACGCGTGACGTCACCGGCACGTCGCGATCGGCGGTGACCCATTTCGTTACGGCCAGGTGGATCGATTCGTCGGCGAGGATCCGGTCGACGGCCACGGCACCCGGGCCTGCCACGTCGCCGAGACGACCGGTCCCGAGGGTGACAAGGCCGACGGTCCCTTCGGCTGGCAGACCGAGTGCCGCCCTCGCCTCGTCTCGAGGTAGTCGGTCCAAGACCTCGATGAGACTGATGGGGCTGACCTTCACTGCGTCATCACGGCCGGCGGTAGGCCCGGTGTCGGCGTCGCCGGCGAGGTCCCCCGGTTCGATGATCGCGTCGAAGAAGGAGGACCGCCGGAGCATGGCTCCCGTTCCTTCCCGCCACATGCCACGGCGGAGCCAGACGAACGCAGTGTCCGGCAGGGCCTGTCTCGCCCTGCCCATTCCCAGGTATGGCGCGACGCCGTCGAAGACCACCACAGACGCATCCGTCTCGCGGGCGATCGCCACGAGGCGATCCCTCAGGTAGCTCTCCCAGTAGCGCCGGTCGATCTGGCCCCGCTCGTGGGACGGGCAGTACTCGCCGCGAAGCCCCAGACCCAGCACAACCGGCAGTCCGAGGGACAACGAGAAGATCGTGGTGTCGTGCTCCGGTTGCAGGCTCTTCGCCACAGAAGCCATTCGAATGAGATGGCCCATTCCGGTTCCGTTGCTGGTGACGAGGAGGACGCTGGTCACTGTTGCACGGCGGAACGGATGAGGTCGGACGCTCGGGCGAGGAGCCGCCGGTACTCCCTCACCTTCTCGTTCATGTCGGAGAGGTCGGCGGACTCGGCGGCGTGGACCAACTCGACCAGGTCATCCCGGCCCACCTCGTCTGTCCTCATGACGTACTGCTCCATCCCCACCGATGCGGCGAAATCACGGACCTTTGGTCGGTATTCGAGGCCGACGAAGGGTCGGCCCGCTGCCGCCGCGAGAACACAGGCGTGGAGTCGCTCGCCGATGACGACCGAGGCCGACGAGATGACGTTCATCGATTTGTCGACGCTCTCGTAGCCGCAGAAGTACTCGGTTCCCGGGCCGACCATGTCCCGGATCATCAGGATCGGCCGGTCGTCGGTCGGGTGGCACGAAAACAGTGTCACCTTTCGTCCCTCTGTCAGGAGTCGTGACACCGCTCCGGCGATCTCCTCGACCACTTCGAGGTCGGAACCTCCCCACAGCTCGCCGCCCGTCCAGACGGGTGCGACCAGCACCGATCCCGCTTCGGCTTCACCCTTTCCGATCAGTGCGAGTGCCGGATCCCCGCAGATCTCGAACTCGCCCTCGTACCCCCAGTCCGAGAGTGTCTTCGCCGAGTTCGGCCCGCGCACGCCCACGTAGCAGCAGGTGTCGAGCCAACGTTTCCACTTCTCCGGGTCCTCCGTTTCCCCCCAGTAGGTCAGGCTTGCGACGCCGGTGCCGAAGACGGCCCTCTCCAAACGGGGCGAGTCTCGTTCTGTGAGCCAGCTCAGATACTGGTTTCGGTTGATCAGGGTCCCGCCACCGAGGAGGAGCAGATGGCCGGCCTCGCCGCGCGTGGACACGTCGGCCCAGGGCATGAGATCGACCGTGGCCTGGAGCATCGCCTCGTCCCCGAGGTTGTCCTTGCCGACCCAACCGACGTAGCGCACGCCGGGTCGCGTCGCCGGCTCCGGAGACGGCTCCGACTCTGTGGATCGGGCCCTGGGTGCTATGTGGGTGGTGGCAAAGCCGAAGCTGTCCGGACGCTCGACCCGGATCGTCGCAGGCAGGGCCGCGAGGGCCTGCCTGGTGTGCAGGGCCCCGTCGGCGAGCGACTCGAGCGCCTCGCTGACGCTCTGTCCCGACCGGAGGGCACGGATCAAGGAGCGTCGGCGAACCGCGAGATGGGTCGGGAGCTCGTATGCCCACTCCGATGTCAGGTGAGCGAGGTCCTCGGGCCTCCCATACGGCCCTCCAGGAGTCGAGATGCCGAACGTCAGGGCCGACGCCGCCGGTCGACGCTCCAGGCGGACACGGACGTTCTGGAGCAGCGAATTCCGGGGTGCGGCGTGGCCACCCAGGAAGACGATGAACTCGCCCTGGCTCGTTTCAATCGCCATCTCGGGGTCGGGCTCGAACTTGATCCTCCGCTCCCCGGACGCCGCCCCGGCGAAGGGGTCGTGGTCGGCGCCTTCTGAGAGGAAAAGGACCTCGAAGTCGGGCTCGGTCTGCGCGTTCAGCGCGGTCCACAATTCCTGGGGCGCGCCCTCCGGCACGTCGTGGACCAGCACGCTGAACTTGGGCACCTCGGGCAGAGGCTCGGGGACACCTTTCCGGTAGAAGCGGTGGGGGACCAGGCTGGCGAGGAGCCCCCGGTTGAGCTCGCGGGCCTGTTGTCTGCCTTCGTCCCCACCGGAGGTGTCGGCGTCGAGCTGGTGGTAGATGACGCAATCCGTGTCATCGATGAAGTCGGCGCCCGCCTGCCAGAGACGCCAGCCGAACTCGGTGTCCTCGGAACCCCACCACCGGAAGCGCTCATCGAATCCTCCGGTCTCCCGGAACAACTCCATCGGCATCGACACGTTGGCGGAGACGAACGCCCGGTACCCCTCATCAGTGCGTCGCAGGCGAGCAGTGCGTCGGGACAAGACGGTTCTGAAGTCAGTCCGGGAATGCTGGGGGAGACGCGAGAGGTCGACCTCGCCTCGCGCCAGCGCCGTCGGATCGAGGTTGGCTCCGGTGAGGTGGTTGCGTCTGCCGATCACCACGGCCCTCGGACTCTCCTCATGTCGTCGCACGTGCCTGCTGACGAAATCCGGCGCGGCGATGCCGTCCGAGTCGAGGAAGATGAGGACCTCTGCGTCGACCGACCGCGCGCCGAGGTTGCGGGCCCTTGCTGCGCCGAAGCCCCGGTGCTCCTGACGCAGATAGTGCTTGGGGTACGGTGGGTTCCACCGCTCTACCAGTCCGGCGACATCCTCTTCC
>DATGPZ010000274.1:0-2306 GCA_035304485.1 Acidimicrobiia bacterium
ACCGACATAGACGACAGCGTCTTCAAGGACGACATCCTGGCGTTGTCGGCGGCCGACATCACCCGGGGCTGCAACCCTCCGGCCAACGACGAGTTCTGCCCCAACCGGTTCGTGACCCGCGGGCAGATGGCGGCGTTCTTCGTCCGGGCCTTGGGCCTGTCGTCGTTGGACGGGGCTACCGACTTCACCGACACCGACGGCCACCTGTTCGAAGGCGACATCGCTCTGCTGTCGGCAGCCGGGATCACACGGGGCTGCAACCCGCCCGCCAACGACCGGTACTGCCCCGACGACTTCGTCACCCGCGAACAGATGGCGGCGTTCTTCCATCGGGCGCTCGGCGGCCCATTGGACCTGACAATCGTCCACATCAACGACCACCATTCACATCTGCAGCCGAACGACGGCAGCTTGACGTTGGGCGGTGTCGATGTCGACGTCGAGATGGGTGGCTTTGCCCGAGTAGCGGCCAAGATCAAGGCAGTCGCTGCCGAGAAGAACAACGTGCTGAAGGTCCACGCCGGAGATGCCATCACCGGCACTCTCTTCTACACGCTGTTCCAGGGCGAGGCCGACGCCGCGGCGATGAACGAGGTCTGCTTCGACGTGTTCGAGCTCGGCAACCACGAGTTCGACGACGGTGACGACGGACTCGCCCAGTTCCTCGACTGGCTCAACGAGGGCGATTGCGGCACGGTCACCCTGGGAGCGAACGTCGTCCCCGGTGACGACTCGCCACTGAAGGACGGCTACATAGAGCCGTACACCATCGTCCGCTATGGCGGCAAGGCCGTCGGCGTCATCGGCATCGACATCGCCACGAAGACGAAGGTGTCGTCGCGTCCGTTCGCCAGCACCCAGTTCCTCGACGAGGTACAGACGCTCCAGCGGTATGTCGACCGACTCGAGGGCATGGGGGTCGACCGGATCATCGGCGTGACCCACTATCAGTACAAGAACGACATCGCTCTGGCCGAGGCGGTGGACGGCATCGATGTCATCATCGGTGGCGACTCCCACTCGTTGCTGGGCGACTACGAGCGGTTCGGTCTCGGACCCGCCGGGCCCTACCCGACCGTCACTGAGGACGCCGGCGGCAGCACCGTCTGCATCGTCCAGGCATGGCAGTACTCCAACGTGGTGGGCCATCTCGACGTGCGCTGGGACGACGACGGCGAGGTCACCCGCTGCGGCGGGAATCCGACTCTGCTGATCGGCGACACATTCTCCGTCGACGGCGCCGACCTCGAGAACGTGTTGGCGGCTGTCGAGGCGACTCCGCTCATCGAGATCGTTGAACCCGATCCTGCCACTCAGGAAGTGATCGACGGCTTCAACGAGGCGGTCTCGGAACTCGAGCAGCAGGTGATCGCCGACGTGACCGAGACACTGTGCCTGGAGCGGATCCCCGGCCAGGACTACCGGGTCTCGCCGCCCGACTGCCCCGCGGGTTACGGCGCCGCGCACGGTGGTGACGCCCAGCAGCTCGTCACGGAGGCCTTCCGGGTGCGGAGCCTCAACGCCGATATCGCCATCCAGAACTCGGGAGGCGTGCGCGAGATCATCGAGCCCGGTTCGTTCACCATCGCTGACGCCTACACGCTGCTGCCGTTCAGCAACGTGATGGTGGATCTCGAGGTGACGGGTGCTGAGATCCGCGAGGTTCTCAACCAGGCCGTCGACTTCGCTGTTCAAGACGGCGGCTCCACCGGTGCGTATCCGTACGGTGCCGGCATACGTTGGGACGTCGACTTCGATGCGCCCGTCGGTGAGAAGATCTCGGACATCGAGGTGAGGCTCAAGGGTGAAACCACGTGGTCTCCCCTCGACGACAACGAGACCTACACGGTCGTCACGAACGACTTCGTGGCCACGGGTGGCGACGGGTACGCGGCGTTCGCCGAGGCCTACAACGAGGGTCGGTTCAGCGACATCGGGCTGTTCTACACCCAGTCGTTTATCGACTATGTCGTCGAGGATCTCAACGGTGTGATCTCGAAGCTGCCGGTGGAGGAGTACTCGACCCAGAACGTGATCAACCCATACACGCCGCCGCCTTCCTGAGCTGGCGGCGAGGCGCAGAGCAGATGTGGGGTGGCCTTCGGGCCACCCCACATCCTTCGTGACTGGAAACGACTCTCAGGCAGACTCGCCGGTGATCCGGGCGTTGATGGCGGGGATTATCTCGCGACCGTAGGCCTCGAGCGTCGCCTCTCTGGCGTCGTGCATCAGGTAGATCCCGAACTGATCGACCCCCAGGTCTCTCAACTCGGAGAGCTTGGCGATGTGGTCCTCGACCGTGCCGA
>DATGPZ010000275.1:0-3525 GCA_035304485.1 Acidimicrobiia bacterium
ACCGCCCCGGGATCGAGACGGGCCGGATCGCCTTGGTCGGCTTGTCGAAAGGCGGCGAGGAAGCCATCGGCGCCGCCGCCGCCGACCCTCGTGTCTCTGCCGTCGTAGCCGAAGGGGCGAGCGGACGTACTGCCGAAGATCACCACTGGTTGATCGACCGGTACGGATGGAGAGGTGCGGCGCAGATCCAGATCGACCGCCTCATGTATGGCCTCGTCGACCTCTTCACGCCGGCCGACCCTCCAATGACCTTGCGGTCGGCGGTCGCCCGAACGTCACCGCGACCCGTGTTGCTCATCGCCGCCGGGAACGTCGAGACCGAGGTGAACGCCGCCTCTTACATCCGGGAGGGGGCGCCGGAGACCACGATTCTGTGGGTGGTCCCAAACAGCACCCACGTGGCCGGGCTGACTACGGCGCCCGAAGAGTGGGAACGGCAGGTCGTTGCCTTTCTCGACCAGGCACTCTTCGACTCCGGACTCGGGCAGGCTGCCATCGGAGAGGCCAACGCGGCCGCATCGCCGCCATCAGTGCCGCCACCGTTGCGGCCACTTCCTCGTCATCCGGTTCCTCCTAGAGCAATCATCGATACTCTCGAAATGCTTGAAAGTGTCGCTAACGCGTGTCAATATACGAACATATGTTCGATAGCGGCATCGACGAGCGGACTCATCGACTTCCGGAGGACAAGCTGCCGTCCGACGAGAGGCCCTTCGATGATGCGCCGTTCGATGATGTGCCTTTCGACGAGTGGGAGCCCCGGGCCCGCCTCCCCCGGGGCGTGATCCCCGAGGATCTAGGCGACACCCCACCTGATGCCGAGTTGGCAGCCCGCCTGGAGTCCGTGGATCGCTCCCGACTCAACGGCTTCGAACTGGTGGAGGTGCTCAGGGCTCGGTGGCGACTCATCTCCCATCTCTATGCCGAGCTCTACGCGGACATGGAGGAACTCGCCCACACCACGCCCGGGCACGTGGGCTCCGACCCCGAACGGTCCGCCCGACCGGACGAGTTCTGCGTCGACGAGGTGGCCGCCGCTCTGGTCCTGACGCCCCGATCGGCCGACTTCCACATGGCGCTCGCCTTCCAACTCGCCGACCTGCCCGTAGTCGCGGAGGCGCTGCGCACCGGTGAGATCGACGTGGCCCGGGCCCGGATCCTGTGCCAGAACACTTCCCATCTCGAGCCCGCCGAAGCCATTTCGGTCGTCACCTCGCTGATCGACGAGGCTGGCCATCTCACCACCGGCCAGCTCGCCCGCCGCCTCCGCCGTCGCATACTCGACCAGGATCCCGATACCGCCAAGGATCGGTATGAGTCCGCTCTGGAGAAGCGGCACCTCGATGCCTATCCGAACCCCGACGGAACCGGAGACCTCCTGGCCCGGCACCTGCCACCGGATCGGATCGCCGCCATCATGAGCCGCCTCGACGAGCAGGCGCGCCGGATCTCCAAGGACGACGACCGCACGCTCGACCAGATTCGGGCCGATCTGTTCCTCGACCTTCTGGAGGGACGCACCAGAGTCGACAATGGACGGGGTGGCCACGTCGAACTCCGAATCGATCTCGAGACCCTGATGGGGCTCAACGACCGGGCCGCCACCATCCCCGGATGGGGGCCGGTCATCGCGGACATCGCCCGCGGGATCGCCGACGCTCCGCACTCACAGTGGCGCGTGGTCGTCACCCAGAACGGCGATCCGGTCGCCACCACCGTCACTCGCCGTCGGCCCGGCGCCGCCCTGCGAAGACTGGTCGAAGCCCAGAGCCGAACCTGCGTGTTCCCGGGCTGCTCCAAACCCGCCACCCGATCGCATCTCGATCACGTCCTAGCCCACGCACTCGGCGGACTCACCATCGACCGCAACCTGGCACCCGGATGCGCCCACCACCACCTCCGGTCCAAACATCGAGCTGGCTGGCGCCTACAGCGTCCCTCACCGGGTGTCTACCACTGGACCAGTCCACGGGGCCACGAGTACGTGGTCCGGCCCCCACCAGACTGACCCAGCTCCCCTCCGCTACCGACGCTGGACCGTCTTCAGTTCTTTCTCGACTTCCTTGGCGGCCCTCTCAGCCAGCCGGGCCGCCTCGTCGGCTTCCTCCACTGCCCTCCGCGCTGCCTCCAGTTCCTGGCGCGCCTCGAACGCCCGTTTGCGGGCCGCGTCCGCCTGATCACGCAGATCTCGGGCCCGTCCCTCCAGCTCACGGATCCGGTCCTCACGGTCGGGGTCGGGCTCAGGTGAGGAGGGTCGAGGTGAGGGGGTCGAGAAGGTCGATCCGGGCCATTGGGCCGCCATCTCGGCGGTCCGTTCGAGGGTCCCGGAAACCAGACTGTCCTCGGTGGTGGCGTCGGTCGCCGCAGCGAGCAGAGTGCGTGACATCCGATCTCGAACCGGCCCGCCGGACGAGCGGCCTGCCTCCTCCAGGATCACAGAAGCGGCCGCCAGGACCGCCTCCAGAGCGCGTTGGCGGCTCTCCGACGCCGACCGCATCGATTCGACATCGCCGGCCTGTCGTAGGGCATCGTGTGATTCCACCAGGGCATCGATCAAATCCGATTGCCGGCGAGCCACCTGGTTGAGTCCCCAGGCGTCAGTTGTGGGTTTGCGGAGCTTGCCCACGGATCGGCGAAAGTACCCACAGGGATGCGGATCAAACGCCTTCGGCCCAACGGATCATGCGAGCCGGCTGAGCTCGATCTCCTCATCGAGGTGCCCCCAACTTCTGGGAGTTCCCACCGCCTAGGTGCGGGCGATGCGACCTTCTTCGACGACCAGGCTGACCGCCGTGTCGAACGCGCCGCTCCTCTCTCGCCCTTGAAGCTCCCGTCAGATACGCCGCGAGCTCGAGTTCTAGGGACGGAGGTGCAGCGCCCGATACAGAAATGCTGCCATCTCTCCCCGGGTGACCGGATCGTCTGGACAGTACCGGTCATTGACAGGCGGGTTACACCCGCGAGTCACACCAGCCGCCGCCAACCGGGCAATGTCGTCCACGAACACACTCTCTTGCGTGTCCACAAACGGATCCTCAGAAGCTGCCGGCAGATCGAACGCCCGCACCAAAAACGCCGCCATCTGACCCCGCGTCACCGAATCATCTGGACAGTACCGGGTGTTGTCGGGCGGATTGCACCCAAACGTGATCCCCTCGTCCCGCAACCAATGGATCTCGGCATCGAACAGATGACCCACCGCCACGTCGATGAACCGGAACCCCTCCGGCTCTTCGTAGGTCACCGTCACCGTGAAACTCCCCGACGACTCGTTCCCCGACGCATCAGTAGCAGTGCATGTCACCACCGTGTCACCCACCGCGAACACCGACCCCGACACCGGAACACACGACACCACCGGATCCGGGTCATCCCCATCCACAGCAGACACCGAGTACTCCACCACAGCCCCACCCGAACCGTCAGCTTCCACCACCACATCCTCCGGCAGGACCAACACCGGGGCCGTGTTGTCAGCACAATTCGGGTCGTCACAATGCAACAACTTCAAATCCTGATTCGTGA
>DATGPZ010000276.1:0-2377 GCA_035304485.1 Acidimicrobiia bacterium
ATGACAGCACTCGGTCTGGGTGTGATCGTGGAACGGTCGGCGTTCGCTTTCGAGCTCGTGAAGGTGGCCGGGTCGGCCTACCTCGTATGGCTGGGCATCTCGGCGATCCGCGGTCGGAGAACCATGAGCCACGCCATCGACGACACGGCGACGACGAGCAACGGCCGGTCGATCCTCCTCGAGGGATTCGTCGTCGGCGCCACCAATCCGAAGTCGATCGTGGTCTTTTCCGCCATCCTGCCCCAGTTCGTGTCGCAGGGAACATCGTCGGCCGGCTTGCAGATGGGGATGCTCGGGCTGCTGTTCATAGGCATCGCCCTCGTGTCGGATTCCGTCTGGGCTCTGGCCGCCGGGACCGCCCGTCAGTGGCTCGCTTCGTCCCGGCGACGATTGGAGTTGATGGGGGGAGCCGGTGGCTTCGCCATGGTGGGCCTGGGCATCCATCTCCTCCTCACGAGCCGCAGTGATTAGTCCGATCCGCACAGGTAGACGAGGCCAAGGAGTTGGGTGGTAGTGACGGTCTGGATCGCGGAGTAGCCCGAGGCCCAGGCATCCCGTTGAGTCACCACGGCATAGCGGTGAGATCGACCAAGCGACAGCAATGTGCCAGGTAGTTCATGCTCGAGAAGGAACGTGGTCGCGTTCACCGTCCCAATCTCTGAGAAGTCGCTACCTCCGCCCGGCGGGTCGTAGAGAATTCGATAGCCGGTCACCCCGCTCGTGGCGGATGGTTGCCAGGTAATCGTGACCGGAATGCTGGGTCCTACGAGTCCGATTGGACAGGTCGCGCTGACCGTGGTTGGCGGGTGAACGGTCAGAGTGCGCAACGCTCCTCCCGCAGCAGTATCGGCCCTGAACAGCGCGAGGGCTCCAACGCTGCCAGCCGCCACCATTACGACCGCCGCTACCACTGCAGTGCGGCCCAGGCCGTTCCTCCAGGTGGGAGCGACGAGGAGCAGGACGAGCAACAAGCCGGCCCACCACCACCACCAACCCCAGACCTTGGCCATGCCTATGTACGGCACCAGGAGGCGGGCCTGGCCGATCACCTGTTCTGGCGCCACCGGCGTCGAGTCGGGCCGCGAGTTGGCATCACCCTTGGTGATCAGGCTTCCGTCGCCGGCGATCTGATGCAGCCTATGGATCGTGACGCCGTCCCCGACGTCGAATCCAACAACTGCGCCCGGAGTGTCGGGCACGACACCGGGGTCGATGTGGACGACATCGCCCGCCCGAATCAGCGGTGACATCGAACCCGAAACCACCACCATGGGTCGCCAGCCGAGCACGAGGCTCGGCACGACCACCCAAAGCAGCATGGTGGCCAGGTATGAGATCACCACCCAGCCGGCGAAGGTGCCGACCTGCGTCAGACCGAACCGACGCACAACAGGAGATCTCATCACCTGGCCCCAGCCGGCGAGTCAGATCAAGACTGGACTTCCCAGACGAACACCAGGTCGGTGACCGAGGTTCCCTGGAGAGAGTTGTCGGCATCCTCGGGCAGTTCGATCGTGAACCGGTAGGTCTGCGACTCCGGTGTCGTGCTCGGGTCCCAGGTTCCGGCACCGCTGGAGTAGTCGGTGTGGGTCGCATCGAACCCGGCCAGCGTTCCGTCGTAGATCTGGGCACCCGAGAACCCGGTGCAATCGGCGAACGAGCCGCCGGTTCCTTGTTCAACGGTCAGCGACAGGGCGTCAGCGAGAGCACCCGAGTCGGTATAACCGCCCGAGTAGAGGCGAACCGCCTGCGGGTCGGCGATCGAGCCCTCGTAGGTGACCTCGATGCAGGTTGTGATGACATCGCCGGGGGCCATGTCGGTTACCTCGAACATGGCCGAACCAGCGTCATCGTCGACGAGAGCCACATCCCCAACGGAGACCTGGTTCCCCTGGTTGGCGGTTTGGGCGCTGAACGCCGCTCGTGAGGCAGTGAGAACGGTGACACTGCTCAGCAGGATTCCGATGACGATCGCCGGAAGGACGACAGTCCGCCGACGATCGTTGGGCGAGGCGAGGTTTTCGACCGACATAGGGCTTGAATCGGACCGCAAGCGACGAATCCGAATGGACATTCAGACCAGCCCACCTGCATCGCCCCTTTCAGTTCAGAAAGGTCGGCGATTGGTCGTGGTTCGCTAGGCCAGGACCCCGCCTCAATCGAACGAGACGGTGAGACTCCGCACGAGACCATCCGAGGACCAAACGAATCGCATGGTGCCCGTTTGCCCGGTGCCGTCCCATTGAAAGGGCACCACCTGCTCGTCACCCTCCCACCTGGGCTCCGCAGTGCGACTGATCGTGTCGTCGGGCGGATCGGCCAGGTAGCCCCCCTCGATCTCGTCCCGGCCGGCGAACGGTCCCACCGGCACACCAAC
>DATGPZ010000277.1:0-2256 GCA_035304485.1 Acidimicrobiia bacterium
TTCTTGGAACCGCACTCCTTGGCCTTGTCGTCGATCGTCTTGGCGATGAAGAACTTCGGCTTGCCGTCGACCTCGTGCTTGGGGATGGTCAAGGTGATCTCGACGAAGCCTTTGGCACCGGCCGGCGGGTTCCAGAATGCAGCCCTATCGGCGCACGACTCGTTGCCGCGGCAGTATTCGTTGCCCAGGTCGGCGGTCAGGATCCCACAGTTGCTGTCCTGGCAGGTCGCTGCCACGGAGAGGGCCGTCACGTTCTCGTTGAACGAGGTGCTGCACGACGACCCGCTGCACGCCACGGCTGATCCGGTGATGGTCAACGCCAGTGGCCCTCCGACATAGTTGAGGTCGTTGCCGGCGCCCTTGAAGTGGTTCGCCTGCCGTGCCTCGATGCCGAAGTCGTAGGTCGTGTCGCCGTTTTGGAGCGGATTGCGCACGTCGATCGTCAGTGTCAGGGACTTGCCTGGATCCAGGCCCTTTGGAGGCTTGTTGGCGATGGCGAGGATGTCACCGTTCTCCACGGTCACCGTCCAGTCGGGAATCGATCCGGTGCCGAGGACCTCGAACGCGCCGGGCACATCCAGGCGAAAGGCACCGAGCTTGGTGTTCTTGGAGGTATTGGTCACCTTCAGGGTGAGGGTGGAATCCATCCCCGCCACGCTCACCGACTGATCCAGAGACGCCGTGAAATTCTTGTGGTGTGGGGCGGCCCCAGCCGCCGGCATCAACGCTCCGACGAGCGCCAACGCCAACGTGAGAACGGTGATCCGCCGCGTCGTACGGCTTATCGACTTCATTTCGCCTCCCAGGCTTTCCTCGGCCTTGCGCCGCTTCCTCGCAACCCCCACTCAATGCTACGCGATCGAGCGGCTGGGTGACGGCGTTTCCGGTCACGGAATTCTCATCGACACGTCGGTGATTTCTCCTTGACGGTGATTTCTCCTTGACAATCGAACATGTGTTCGACTAGTGTGGAGGTACTTCCTCAACTTCCCCGAGCTTCCCCGCAGAGAAGTCGACCTCGGGAGGGTCCGATGAGCGCCTTGCGCTCCGGAATCGATGAATTGGCGGGTCTGGATCTCGCCTTCCAGAGTCACGAGCAGATCCAAGACGACGTGGTCGAGATCTCCCGGGCGATGGATCGGCTCGGCTACGAACTAGCCCGACGGGTGGACGAAGCTCGCCGCAGGGGCGAATACGCCGCCGACGGATTTCTGAGTGCGACCCGCTGGCTGGCGACCATCGCCCGGCTCGACAATGCGACCGCCTCCCGGATCGTGAGGGAAGGAGAGTTCTTCCGACGTAACCGTGCGACCGCCGAACGGGCCGCCTCGGGTGAGCTGTCACGCAGCCGGGTCCGTCTCCTCCGCCGGGCCTACTCGGCTCACAAGGAGGCCTACGCCAACGACGAGGAGATGCTCCTCGGTTTCGCCGCCGATCTGGAGATGCACGATCTGAAAGAGGCTCTCGACTATTGGCGAAGCGTGGTGGACGACACCGCCGAGAAGTCGGCCGCCGAAAAGCGAGAAAAGGCGTACTTGCACGCTTCGACCACGCTGGGCGGGATGGTACGAGTCGACGGGCTCTTGGACCCTCAACGGGGCGAAGCGCTCCTGACCGCATTGGAGAAGGCCGCCGGGCCTCGGGCCGAGGACGACCATCGGCCTGCCTCCAACCGCAGGGCCGAGGCTCTGGAAACCATCTGTCTGGATTGGATGGCCAATGGCGGACCCAACCAGGGCGGGCCCCGTGTCCAGGTCAGTCTCATCGTCGATCTCGAGACCCTGATGGGGCAGGTCGGCAAGACCTCTCGCCTCCGCCACGCCGGAACCGTCACTCCCGAGACTGCCCGCGAACTCTGCTGTGATGCCAACGTCTCCCGGGTCATCACGAACGGAGACTCGGTTCCGTTGGACATGGGACGCAGCGTCCGGGTCGTCACCGCCGCCCAACGACGCGCCCTCGAGGTCCGGGACGGCGGATGCCGGGCTCCTGGCTGTGATCGGCCCGCCAGCTGGTGCGACGCTCACCACATACGTCACTGGTTGGACGGAGGACCCACGGATCTCGACAACCTCCGTCTCCTATGCCGGCGCCATCACACCCTCGTCCACTTGGGTGTGGTCAAGATCGAGTGAGAGGGTCAGCCCGCCAACAGCGGAATGCAGACCACGAAGACAGCCAACAAGAAGGCTCCTTCCATCTTCACCACCCGGCGACCGGTGAACATCGAGAAGGTCGCCACCACTGCCACGCCAA
>DATGPZ010000278.1:0-4584 GCA_035304485.1 Acidimicrobiia bacterium
GAATCGAGTAGACGACCAGTTCATGAATTGCTCCCCACGTCGACGAAGTTCCCGTTGTAGTTCCCGTCCGGGACTATCCGGCTTTCTCTCACCGCGCGGTCGAGGCCCCGGCGCTGTCTGATGGAGCCGACCGGCCGTATGACCTGATCATGACGGCGACCGCGATTCCGACGACCGCGAGCGAAACCCACCCATTGCGACTGAGACCGAGCAGCCGGAACGTGGTGTCAGTACGGATCAACTCCAGCAAGAAGCGGATGAGCCCGTATCCACCCAGATAGACGGCGATCAGTCGACCCCGCGGCACGAGCGATCGCCGATCGAGCCAGAGGATGAAAGCGGCCAGCGCCAGGTTCCAGAGTGATTCGTACAGGAAGGTGGGGTGGAAGGTGGCTGCGTCGGGAAAGGCGGCGGGCCGGTTCGCCGGGTCTATCTCGAGTCCCCACGGGAGATCGGTCGGAGTGCCGAACAGCTCCTGGTTGAAGTAGTTGCCCCACCGTCCGATCGCCTGGGCGATGGGTAGCGATGGAGCGAGCGAATCGAGGACGTCGGGCAATTCGAGGCCCCATCTCCGGGAGTACAAGAAGATCGTGATCGCCCCCGCGGTGATGCCGCCGTAGAGGGCCAAGCCACCCTCCCAGATGGCGATGACCTTCCACCATTCACCCTCGTAGCGCGAGAGGTGGGTCGAAACATAGGCGAGGCGTGCACCGAGAAAACCGAAGACGACCACTCTCAGCAGGAGCCGCTCGAGCGAGTCCGGATCCCCTCCTCGCGCTTCGAATCGCGACCGGGTCAGTCGCCAGGCGACGAGCACCCCGAGCGTGATGAGGATCCCATAGAAGGTGACCCGCAGGGGTCCGATCTGGAATCCGTTCACCGACGGCGACGGAATCGAAGCGAGTACGCGGGAGGTCACAGTGAGAAGGATCATCGGTTCCCGCCACGACCCCAAAGCGAAAACGCCGATCCTCGGTAGCATCCACCCATGCCGCGCACCGACAGCGCCTCACGGGTGATCTCAGCCCCTCCCCAGCGTGTGTTTGCCGCACTCATGGACCGCGAGGCCCTCGAAGCCTGGCTTCCGCCGGGCGGGATGACAGGGAGGTTCGAGCGATTCGATCCTCGCCCCGGCGGCTCCTACCGGCTCGTACTCACCTACCTCGAACCCGATGCATCCTCCGGCAAGGCGACCGCCGACTCGGACGTCGTCGACGTCCGCTACCTCGACATCGTTCCCGGCGAGCGTGTGGTCCAGGCCGTCGACTTCGTGTCCGACGATCCCGCCTTTTCGGGAACCATGACGATGACCTGGGCGGTCACAGAGGCCAGCGGTGGTACCCGGGTCGACATCACGGCGAAAGACGTTCCCGACGGCATCTCCGCCGAGGACCACGCCGCCGGCCTGGCCTCTTCGCTGTCCAACCTCGCCCGGTATCTCGAATAGCCAGACGGCAGACGTCGGATCCCGGGCTGGGTTCCCCGGGCGGGCGTGTACGAGCACGCGCCGGCGGCTGCGAACATGAGCGAAATGCATCCTCTCATGCGGCTGTGGCGGTACGCCGCCGGCCATCGACGGACCGTGGTGCTGGCCACGACCCTGTCCGTCCTGAAGAAGATCACCGACATCGCACCCGAGATCCTGATCGGAGGTGCGGTCGACGTGGTGGTTCGCCAGGAGGATTCCTTCCTAGCTGGGTTCGGCATCACCGACGTGGCCGACCAGATGCTCCTCCTCGGTGGGCTCACCCTGGCCGTATGGCTGACGGAGTCTGCCTTCAACTACGCCTCCATGGTCACCTGGCGCAACCTCGCCCAGACCGTCCAGCACGAGCTGCGAGTCGACACGTACACCCACGTCCAGGATCTGGAGATGGCGTACTTCGAAGATTCCTCCACCGGGGGGTTGATGGCGATCCTCAACGACGACGTCAACCAACTCGAGCGCTTTCTCGACACCGGAGCCGACGAGTTCATCCAGACCTTCACCGGGGTAGTCGGGGTCGGGGCGGTGTTCTTCATCCTCTCGCCGATGGTGGCCGCCTTCGCCATCCTCCCCATCCCCTTCATCATCTGGGGCTCGATCCGCTTCACGCGGGCGCTCGAGCCCCGCTACCGGGCCGTCCGGGATCAAGCAGGTGAGGTCAACACCCGCCTGGCCAACAACCTGGGCGGGATCGCCACCATCAAGGCGTTCGTGGCCGAGCAGCGGGAGGCGGACCGGATCGCCGAGGGGTCCCAGGAGTATCGGGAGCGGAACCGCCACGCGATCCGGCTGTCATCCGCATTCGTCCCGGTCATCCGCCTGGCGGTCCTGGCCGGATTCGTGGTGACCCTCATGTTCGGCGGTTTTCGGGTTCTCGATGGTTCTCTCGAGGTCGGCGCCTTCTCGATGCTGGTGTTCCTCACCCAGCGTCTCCTGTGGCCATTGACCCGGCTCGGTCAGACCCTCGACCTCTACCAGCGGGCGATGGCGTCCACCCGCCGGGTGCTGGACCTGCTCAAGACTCGACCCCAGATGGAGGACGGATCCGAGCGACTGGGCGATGTCACCGGTCACATCCGATTCGAAGACGTCCACTTCGCATACGACCGGGGCGCTCCGGTGCTGGCGGGAGTGGACATCGAGGTCGAACCCGGCACCACCGTGGCCGTGGTGGGCTCGACCGGATCGGGCAAGACCACGCTGGTCAAGCTGCTGTTGCGGTTCGTGGACCCCGACCAGGGCCGAGTGCTGATCGACGGCCACGAGCTCACCTCGCTCCAGGTCGGTTCGCTACGCAGGAAGATCGGTCTGGTGAGCCAGGACGTGTTCCTCTTCCACGGGACGGTGGCCGAGAACATCGCCTACGGACGGCCCGATGCCGACCACGACGAGATCGTGGCGGCCGCCCGGGCCGCCGAAGCGCACGACTTCATCGAAGCACTGCCTGAGGGCTACAACACGATCGTCGGTGAGAGGGGCCAGAAGCTCTCCGGCGGTCAACGCCAGCGCATCTCCATCGCCAGGGCGGTGCTGGTAGACCCTCCGATTCTGGTGCTCGACGAGGCCACCTCGGCCGTAGACAACGAGACCGAGGCGGCCATCCAACGCTCACTCGGCCACATCACCCGGAACCGCACCACCCTGGTCATCGCCCACCGACTCTCCACGATCAGACACGCCCATCGGATCTACGTCCTGGAGGAGGGCAGGGTCGCCGAGCAGGGCACTCACGAGGAGCTGGTCGCCTTCGGCGGCGTGTACGCCACGCTGTGGAAGGTCCAGACCGGCGAGTAGGGTCGGTTTCACTGTTTCGGGGTTCCCCGTCGATTCGACCGATGGTTTCTGGGCGTTCGGTACCTGGACGGTGACCAGTGCCTCGGGACCGCCTCCCAGGGCGCCTCGGCTTCCGAGTACCGACAGGACGACAGCTGGGGTGACGACGCCGCCTGCTGCGAGGTGCGGCCTCAGATCCGCGAGAGGAATTGGATCACCCGGCTCACCAGGAGCGCGGTCGCTTCCGGGTCGTGCCACGGGAGCGAGGAGTCGGCGAACACGTGGACATCGCCCGGATACAAGAACAGCTCGGCCTGATCTGTCGACTCGACCAGGGCCCGGGCGGCGTCCAGATCGCCCTCGCCTGCGAATATCGGGTCGGCATCCATGCCGTGGATCTGGACGGGCACGTTCTCGGGCCAACCGTCTGAGAATTCGCCTGTCGGCACGCAGGCATCGAAGAGCAGCGCCCCACGGGCGCCGGTCCTGGTCTGGGCGAGCTTCTGGGCCGGCATGACGCCGAGGGAGAAGCCGGCGTAGACCAGGTCGTCGCCCAGGGCCCCGGCGGCCTCGACTCCCCTGGCCACGACGGTTTCGAAGCCGATCTCCTCGCAATAGGCGGCACCGTCCTCCAGTGTGGTGAACGTCCGCCCCTCGAACAGGTCGGGTGTGTGCACCACATGACCTTCTTGCCGTAGCCGATCGGCGAATTCCTCGATGCCAGGTGTTAGGCCGTGGATGTGGTGGAACAGCACGATCTCGGCCATCTCTGCCTCCTCGGATGATCGATCCAAGATTTTCGAACGTTCGGAAACATTAGCATGTTCGTCCGATGACCGACCAGCCCCTCGTCCCCGACTACGTGTTGGCCGACACCCTGGAACTCGACTCGCCAGAACAGGTTCAGGCGATCAGTCATCCGCTCCGCACCACCATCATCGGGCTTCTCCACGAGCGGGCCGCCACCGTCAGCGAGTTGGCCCAGGCGGTGCGACGTCCCAAGAGCACCGTCGCCTACCACGTCGGTGTCCTGCACGACGCCGGCTTGCTCCGGGTGGTGCGCACCCGTCGGGTCCGGGCGATCGAAGAGCGCTACTACGGCCGAACCGCTCGCATGTTCTACATCGGTCTCGGCAAGCCAGGCCCTCTACCGCTCGACTTCAACGACTTCGAGATAGCGGCCCAGGAATCAAAACCTGCCTACGAGGCACACGAGCTGGCGTCTTTCATCCGTCACGCTCGATTGTCTCGCCAGGAGGTCCACGAGTTCTGGAAACGGGTCAAGGAACTCGTCCACGAATTCGACCGGCTGCCCCGTTCCGGCA
>DATGPZ010000279.1:0-4890 GCA_035304485.1 Acidimicrobiia bacterium
CGGAGGCGACCGGGTCAACCGACGGATCATGGACGAGATCAACGCCTCCGGCGCGGCCTTCCTGACCCACACCGTGCTAGACGACGAGCTGACCTTGCGGGTGGCGATCGGCGCTCCGGGCACCACCGTCGAGCACATCGACCGCCTTTGGGATCAGGTCACGCGGCTGGCGAAAGAAGCTTGATCGGCCCTCGAATCACGTTCGCAGTGCTTTTCCCCTACGAAACGTCGTGTCTCGCACGACGTTTTGCTGATAAAAAGCCTCAGTAGTGGGAGAGGGAGAGGAGGCGGCGGGTCATCATGGCGGTGGCGCCCCACAGGACGTCGTCTTCCAGTTCGTAGAACCACACCCGGCGGCCGTTCCAGGTCTCGAATCGCCAACGGCTCTCGTCGGCCAGTTCCTCGAGAGACGGGTGGTAGACCTTCACCACTTCGCGCGGCGAAGGCACGAGTACGGGAGTCTCGGGCAACCGGCCGACGACCGGCACCACCAGGAGCCGGAACTGGACGGTATCGATCGGCGGTAGGAAGCCCAGCACTTCCACCGACTCCGGCGGGATCCCGACCTCTTCTTCGGCCTCACGTAGAGCTGTGTCGACCGGTCCGGAATCCTCGGGATGAGGGCGCCCACCCGGAAACGCGATGTGGCCGGCGTGGGTGGGCATGGTGTCGGGTCGCTTGGTGAGGACGACGCGGATGACCCCGGTCTCGTCCTCATACAAAGGGATCAGTACCGCGGCCAGATCCGTGTCGCCGGCGGGAGGCGGATCGGGATCGAGGTCGAATCGATTCCACACCGAACGGATCGTAGGCCGCGCCGGGAACGTCTCCGCCGGGGCGATAGGCTGTCACCCGAATGGGACGGATCCCACCAGAGCAGGTCGACACCGAGCGCTTGATCCTTCGTCGCTTCAACCGGCGGGACGTCTCGTCGCTGGAGGAAGGCGTGCGGTCGTCGTTGGCGGACCTGAACGAGTGGCTGCCGTGGGCACACATGGACTACACCCGGGACGACGCGGTTGCCTTCGTGCGCGACTCCATCCAAGCCTGGAAGGAAGAGAAGGCGTTCGACTACGCCATCAGACTCCGCGACGATCCCGAGCGCCACATCGGCAACATCTCGATCTGGCAGACCTCACGAACCGGCAAGATCGGCGAGATCGGCTACTGGGTGCGCACCGACCTCACACGGCAGGGGTTGGCCACCGAGGCCACCCGGGCGATCATGCGGGTCGGGTTCCAGCACATGGGCCTCCACAAGATCACTCTCCGCATCGCAGTCGGCAACCGGGGCTCCGAGCGAGTCGCGGAGAAACTGGGATTCACCCGCGAGGGTGTCCTGCGGGAAGAATTGCTGATCCGAGGCAACTGGGTCGACCACACCCTCTACTCCATGCTCGAAGGCGAGTTTCGCCGGGTGCGGGGCGGCTCGCTTCGTTGAGGCTCAGCGGGCATCCGGCCGGTGTGATCCGGCCGGATGCCGCTCAGTCCATGACCTCGACTACTTCCTTGTAGATGCGGTCGGCTGACGGGATCGCCAGGTCTTCCAGGCTCTCTGCCGAGGGGAGTGGGATGTGGGGGGTGGTGATCCGCACGATCGGCCCATCCAGATTCCAGAACGCCTCGTGACCGACTATCGAGGCGATCTCCGCTCCCCAGCCGCACAGGCGGGGGTTCTCCTCCACCGTGAACAGGCGCCCGGTCTTGGCCACCGAGCCGAGGATGGTCTGGGTGTCCAGAGGAACCAGCGAGCGAACATCGATCACCTCGGCAGAAATCCCCTCGTCGGCCAGGCGTTCGGCCGCCTGCACCGCCCGGGGCACCATCAGGGCCAGGGCGGCGATGGTGCAGTCGGTTCCTTCCCGGACCACGGTCGCCTTTCCGAGCTCGTCGACGATCTCGCCATCGGGGATCTCGCCCTTGGTGGCCATGAGGGATTTGTGCTCCAAGAACACCACAGGGTCGGGATCCCGCACCGCAGCCGCCATCAGGCCGACGACGTCTCGCGGTGTGGAGGGGGCCACGACTTTGAGGCCGGGGATCATCATGCACCAGTTCTCCACCGACTGGGAGTGCTGGGCACCGAACCGCGATCCGCCACCGTTGGCGGTGCGAACCACGACGGGGATGGTCATCTGCCCGCCGGTCATGTAGCGGGACTTGGCCATCTCGTTCGCCAGGAGGTCGAAGCAGACGGCGATGAAATCCGAAAACATGATCTCGGCGATGACGGGAACACCGGTCATGGCCGCGCCCATGGCGGCCCCGAGGATGGCCTGCTCGGAGATCGGCGTGTCCCGGACCCGATCGGGCCCGAACTCCTCCAGGAGCCCCACGGTGGTCTTGAACACGCCACCGGCGCCGGCGATGTCCTCGCCCAGCATCACCAGGTCGGGATTGCGTCGCATCTCCTGGGCGATGCCGTAGGCGACGGCATCGCGATAGCTCAGTTCCGCCATGCTGAACCTCCATCGGCCCAAACGTCGGTCATCAGCGACTCCGGATCCGGCGGCGGGCCTGCCTTGGCGAACTCGGTCGCCTCGTCGACTCGGCGAGCCACGTCCTGGGAGATGCGAGCCAGGTCACCTTCCGGGACTCCCAGGCGGAGCAGTCGCTGGTGATAGAGGGTGATCGGATCCCGGGCCAGCCACGCCTCCACTTCCTCCTTGGGCCGATACTTGCCAGGATCGGCTCGAGAGTGGCCTCCGTGTCGGTAGGTGACCGCCTCGATGAGTGCCGGGCCTCCACCGGCCCGGGTGCGATCGATGACACGGCGGGCCGTGTCGTAGACCTCGTCGGCGTCGTTGCCGTCGACGACGATGCTCTCCAGCCCGTAGGCGGGGGCGCGATCGGCGGCGGGGTGCTCCACCGCCGTGACCAGGTCGATCGGGGTGTACTCCATGTAGAGATTGTTCTCACACACGAACACCACCGGCAGGTTCCAGACCTTGGCGAAGTTGAGCGCCTCGTGGAAGGCCCCGATATTGGTGGTGCCGTCGCCGAAGAATGCCACCGTCACCTGGTCGGTCCCGCGCATCTGCGACGACCAGGCGGCGCCGTTGGCGATGGTGAGGTGGGCGCCGATGATGGCGTAGGAGCCCATCATCCCGTGCTCCACCGACGTCAGGTGCATCGAGCCGCCCTTGCCACCCAGGAGTCCGTTGGCCCGACCCAGCAGCTCGGCCATCACCGGGCCCATGGGCACCCCCCGGGCGAGGGTATGAGCGTGACCCCGGTAGGTGGCGAAGGTGTAGTCGTCGGAGCGCATCGCCCGACCGAAACCGGCGGCCACCGCCTCCATGCCCAATGAGAGGTGGCTGGTGCCCTTGACCAGCTGCTGCATGAACAGGTCGTAGGCCCGCTTCTCGAACTGACGCAGCTCTTGCTGCAGCTCGTACATCTTCAGGCGCTCGTCGAGCGAGATGTCGAGCTGGTCGTTGGCCGGGTTGGGCGGCTTCGGGAGCCGGGGCTCCCTGGTGCTGTAGTCGATCAGCTGGGGATCGAACGTCTCAGTACTCATTGGCGACCATCAGCTCCTCGCACGGGAACAGCGTCGTCACCTGGGGACCGTCGGCCGTGACGACCATCATCTCCTCGATCCGGGCGGCGGAGCGGCCATCGGAGGCAGGAGCGTACGTCTCGAGCGCGAAGTACATGCCCTCTTTGATCTCGATCGGGTCGTCGATCGAGTTGAGGCGGCTGATGATGGGACGCTCGTGCAATCCCACCCCAACACCGTGGCCGAACTGGAGCCCGAAGGCGTCCATCTCGTCCTCGAAACCGAACTCGTGCGCCTCGGGCCACACCTTGGCGATCATATCGGTCGTGTTGCCGGGCCGAACCAGGTCGATGGCGGCGTCCATCCACTCCCGGGCCTGCTTGAAGGCGTCCCGCTGGGCCTGGCTCGCCCGTCCGACGACGAAAGTGCGGTAGTAGCAGGTGCGATAGCCGTTGTAGGCATGGATGATGTCGAAATAGGCCTGGTCGCCGGGACGGATCAGGCGATCCGAGAACACGTGCGGATGCGGAGAGCATCGCTCCCCCGCGATCGAGTTGATCGCTTCCACAAACTCCGAACCCATCTCGAACAGGCGGGCATGGGCGAGGGCGACGATGTCGGACTCACGCACCCCGGGCTTGAGCGCCTCGAAGATGTCCTGATAGACACCGTCCACCATCGCCGAGGCCTGGGTGAGGAGGATGATCTCGTCCTCGCTCTTGATCTCTCGGGCCTTCATCATCGTCTGCTGCCCGTCGACCACATCGAGACCCTCCTTCTGGAGGGCGAGGAACACGGCCGTCTCGGCCATGTCGACACCGAGCCGCTCGTTCTCGAGGCCTTCGTCTCTCAGAGCCGCCGCGATCTCCGCCGCAGCCTGGGCGTGCAGGCCGGCCTCGGGGCCGATGGCGCCCTGCAAGCCGGTGTTGCCACCGACCGAGTTCTCGGTGTCGAACAGATGGGGCAACTGCAGACGGTGGGCCTTGGCCGCCGAGCCGAAGTCCCAGATCCGCGGACGTCCGGAACGGGTGAGCAATGCCCACCGCTCTCCCTTGTTGAACGCCCAGTAGCCGATCTGGGTCGACGTCACATAACGGATGTTGGACGTCTCGAACAGCAGCAGAGCGCCGAGGTCGTCCTCTTCCATCTGGCGTCGAGCTCGATCGAGGCGATACTCGCGGAGCCGGTTGAAGTCCACGCGTTGCTCCCAGTCCACGCCCATGATCCCGGGCGCGGGAGTGGTAGCAACGGGAAACTCAGACATCGCTCATCTCCTCCTTGGTACGTCGGTCCGGATTGTAGGTACCAATTCAATCGCTTGCAGGCGACGGGGTCGGTCGAAAGTACTCCGCTGTAGTGTATAGGCTCTGCAATCGATTGCGAAACCGATG
>DATGPZ010000280.1:0-2751 GCA_035304485.1 Acidimicrobiia bacterium
AGGGAAGCCTCCGCCAGGTCGTAGAGCGGTCTGCCATCGGGGCCTTCCCGAATCACGAACTCGTCGTCGTCTCCTTCTTCCAGCGCCTCCCTGACCGTCGCCCGCCGATGGAGAACGAAGTGGGCGAAGTCTTCCACCGAGGCAGGCCCGAAGCCGGCCAGGTAGCGGGTGAACAAGGCACGGATGGCGGCGAGCCGCTCGGGTCGAGGGTCATCCGGAGCGGCCTCGAACACGAGATCGCGGCCGAACGACCAAGGCCCGCCCGTGGGAGCCCTAGTGAGGGGCGCATAGGTCTTCAGTGCCCACCAAACCCGTTCGTGGAGTGGGTTCCCGTGGAGTCGGTCCAACTCGCGCTGGATCTCCTCGGCGGTGCGGGGCTGTCGGGCGAATTCTACGAGGCCCGGGACCAGGGCATCGGCCTCCTCGATCGACAGGCCAGAGGCTCGGAACCGCCGGTCGTTCAGCCGAGCGGCCCGTAGCGTGGACAGCATCGCCTGGTGGAAGGTCGGATAATCCTCCCGAGCGACTGCGTGGAGGGTGATTCGCAGCAGGGGCGCCTTCACGATGTGCCGTTCCTCGAACGCAGAGTCCAGATCGGCGGGATCGAACCCTTCGATCCGGTTCCACAGGGCGAGATACGGCGAGACCGGCTCTTGGGCCTGGAGGCCGACGACTCGCCGCACCGCTTCCGACACATCCAGCCTCTGCCGATCGAGAAGGAGCTGTCGCTCGAGCGTTGCCCGATTGAGGAGACGCGCATCCATGGCGGCCGACTCTATTGGCTCACAGTGACACGATCATGTGGATGCGCCGGATGGGAAACAGGCCCTGAGCACCAGACTCGAAGAGGTGTGGCCCTTCCCATGTTCGAAATCCGCAGCGCTGGGTACATGGTCGGCATGAGTCCATCCGACGCACCCTCTTTGATTCCACCCGTCCGGGGTGACTGGACCGATCTCGTCCTCCGCCGCGTGCAAGGCGAAACGATCGGGTCCACGCCTCCGATTCCAGATGACCCGGTCACAGACGACGACCTGCAACTGGCTCTCTACCTCTGTTACGAGCTGAGCTATCGGGGCCTAGAGGGAGTATCGGACGAGATGGAGTGGGATCTGGGCATTCTCGAGGTGCGTCTGGCGATGGAACGAGCTCTCGAAGCATCCCTCCACGACGCGGTGCCCCACGAAGAGATCGCGCCCGACGAGGTCGCAGACCGGCTGCGAAGCCTCGACGACCCGGTCTCCCCTTTCGGTGTCTACCTGGAGCGCGAGGCGACGCTCGAACAGTATCGGGAATTCGTCATCCACCGCTCTTCCTATCACCTGAAGGAAGCCGACCCCCACACCTTCGCCCTCCCCCGGATCTCAGGAGGAGCCAAAGCCGCCTTCGCCGAGATCCAGGCCGACGAGTACGGGGGTGGGAAGCCCGAGCGGGTCCATGCCCGTCTCTTCGCCTCGATGATGGAAGGTCTCGGCCTGGATACCCGCAACGGCGCCTATCTGGCTTCCATTCCGGGGGCCACTCTCGCCAACGTCAACCTGATGTCGTTCTTCGGCATGCACCGTCGGTGGCGGGCAGCGGCTGTAGGGCATCTCGCCCTCTTCGAGCTGGGCTCACCGCTACCCAACCGGCGCTACGGGAACGGTCTGCGGCGACTCGGGTTCGGCCCCGAGGTCACCGACTTCCACGACGAACACGTCGAAGCGGACGCCGTTCACTCGATGATCGCCACGTACGACTTGGCGGCTCGGTTGGCCGCGGACCACCAGGAACTGGCCGGCGACGTCATATTCGGGGCCCGGGCACTCCAGTTCGTCGAAGGAGTCTCCGCCGACCACATGCTCACGGCTTGGAAAGCGAACCGTTCCAGTCTCCTCGGAACCCTCGTTCCGACCGCACGATGAAATGAAGTTGTCGTATGTCCTGCCCCTCTTGCGGCGTCCAGGTGAGGGAGGCCTCGACGAGCTGACCGACTACCTGAATTGGCTGTCTCGTCGGGTAGAAGTGATCGTGGCCGACGGCTCCTCGCCCGAGTTGCAGAAGCTACACGAGTCGTTGTGGCCGGACGTGGTGCATGTGGCTGTCACCAACCGACCTCGCCGCTACGGGAAGGTGACCGGTGTCCATGCCGGGATGGAGCGAGCCACGCACGAGACAGTGATCATCGCCGACGACGACGTCCGCTATTCGGAACGGTCCCTTCGCCAAATCCGCCGAGCGATGGAGTTCGCCGATCTCGTGCGGCCCCAGAACTACTTCGCGCCTCTCCCGTGGCACGCCGCCTGGGACACCAGCCGCATCCTGCTCAACCGCGCATTCGGCTCCGACAGTCCTGGAACACTGGCGGTGCGCCGCTGCTTCTTTTGGGAGATGGGTGGCTATTCGGAGGAAGCGATGTACGAGAACCTGGAGTTGATTCGCACCGTCGCCGCTCATCGCGGCCGGGTGTCGGATCGCCCCGACATATACGTGCGCCGTATCCCCTCGACGACTCGCCGCTTCTGGGAGCAACGACCGCGCCAGGCGTACGACGACTTCGCCCAACCGGGGAAGCTGGTCGGTTTCCTCGCCCTTCTCCCGGGACTGGCGTTGTCCCGAGGATTGTCGCGACGGCGGGTGGTCGCTGCAGCTTCGATCACCGTGGCGTTGGCCGAATGGGGGCGAAGGCGACACGAGGGGCGTCGCTACTTTCCCTCCCGAACGTCCTGGTTCGCTCCCCTGTGGGTTCTGGAACGGGGCATCTGCTCGTGG
>DATGPZ010000281.1:0-8245 GCA_035304485.1 Acidimicrobiia bacterium
GGCATCGATGCCCTCTACGAGCTCATCGAGTTGGACGCGGGATCTCTCGACGGTTTCGTGTCCGCCGCCCGGGGCGAGGAATGGCTCGGGTTTCAGGTGACGGCCCCCCACAAGACGGCGGTCGCCTCCCGTTGCGACGAGGTCTCCCCCATGGCGCGCTCGATCGGAGCCGTCAATTCCGTCCACCGGAGGGCGGACGGCACGTTGTATGGGTTCAATACCGACGCTCCCGGGTTCGTCCGGTCGGTCACAGCCGACCTGGCATTCGAGCTCCCAGGATCCGTGGTGGCAGTGGCTGGCGCCGGGGGAGCGGCCCGGGCGGTGGTGGGGGCTTGCCTGGAGGCAGGAGCGAGGCGCATCGTGGTCGGGGCGCGCTCGGTCGAGTCGGCGACCGAGCTGGCGTCCTCGTTCGATGATCGGAGGATCCGGCCCGTGCGGTTGGGGTCCACCTTCTCCAGTCTCCTCGCCGAGGTCGACCTCGCCGTCAATGCCACCACCGTCGGCATGACCTCGCCCGGTACCGCCTTCGACCCAGGTCTGCTCCCCGCCGAGGCGCGTGTGTTCGACCTGGTCTACGTTCCTGCCCGAACAGCACTGCTGGAAGCATGTGAGGCGGCTGGCGTACCTGCGGTCAATGGCCTGGGGATGCTGGTCGCACAGGCCGAGATCGCCTTCGAGTGCTGGACCGGTGTGGCCGACGTCGGGCCGATCATGCGCCGTGCCCTGGATGACGCCGGGCTCTAGTCCCAGTCGAGCCAGGAGGGAAGGCGGTTCTTGTCGCGGAGTGTTCCGACGATGCCGAGAGGGAAGAAGAGGAGGGTGACCACGAGGAGCAGCCCGGTGATCACGAGGTTGAGTTCCGAGGCGCCGAGGAAGGACACCGATGCTTCGTCGAGGACGACGATCAGGATGGCCCCGATGACCGGACCCGCCACCGTCCCGCGTCCGCCGATGATCGCCATCAGCACCATGCGGGCGGCCACCGCGATCAAGAAGAAGATCACCGGCCGCAGGTAGGCGAGGGAGTAACCCCATACGGCTCCGACCACTCCCGGGAAGAAGGCGCTGAGTGAGAATGCCATCACCTTGAATCGACGGGTGCTGATTCCGGCCATCTCCGCTTTGACCTCATCCGAGGCGATCGCCCGGAGCGCCAGCCCGAACTTGGAGTGCTGGACCCGATAGGCGAGGAGCACCGCGCCGATCGCCGCCACCAGCATGGCGTAGTAGAAGGGGACCTTCAGCCAGTCCCTGTCGAAGCCGGGCAGCGGAAGACTGAGGCCGCTGGAACCCCCGAGATAGCTCCAGTTGTCCATCAACAGGGTCACGACGAGCAAGAGGGCGATGGTGGAGATGATGAAGGAGGGCCCCTGGGTGCGGTAGGTGATGAGCCCGGCGACGAGACCGAGCAGCATGGACACCAGGCCGGCCAAGGGGGCGGTGAGAAACGGCGACCATCCCAACTCCAGCAGGAGCAAGCCGGCGACGTAGCCGCCGATCCCGAAGAAGACGTTGTGGCCCAGGGAGATGTATCCGGTGTAGCCGCCGAGGATGTTCCAGCTCGAGCTCAGCGAAACCCACATGAAGATCACGGTCGCGATCTGCAACACGTAGTTGTACGAGTCCAAGAATCGGGCGAGCGGCAGCACGAGCAACAGGAGTGTGGCGACGCCCACCACCGCCCATCGAACCCGGCTGGGGCGGGCCATCTCGCCCAACTCGACCGGATGACCCAAGGTCGTCTGTTCGGCCATCTAGACCCTCGCTTTCTTGCCGAAGAGACCCTGGGGGCGCACCATCAGGATCACGAACAGGGCTCCGAAGAAGGTGATCGGCGCCCACACCAACCCGACGATGTCGCCGACGAACGACGAAGCGACGGCTAGCCCGAGGGCGCCGATGACGGCGCCCTTGAGACTTCCCATGCCTCCCAGGACCACCAACGACAGGAGGATGGCGATCCACTGCCAGTGACGGGCAGGGAAGAAGGGGAGGATGAAGCTGATCAAGGCTCCGGCTCCCCCCGCCAGAGCCATCCCGATGCCGAAGGCCACCGTCGAGACCCGCCGGACATCGACGCCGACGATCTGGGCGGCGTCGCGATTCTGCATAGTGGCCCGGACCCCGTACCCGGTGTGGGTGAACTTGAGGAAGGCCCAGAGTGAGATCAGCAGGAGAGCGCTCGCACCCGCCGCCAACAGCTGCCCGGTGGGGATGTAGAAGGATCCGACCGTGATCGACACTCTGGCGTACCCGGGACTGGCGGTCCGGAAGATGCCGGTGAAGTAGTAGGACATGAGGCCCTCGACCACGAAGGCGAACCCGAACGTCATCAATACGGTCATCTCCGTGAATCGCGGTGAGCCTTCGATGCGGGGGAAGAAGACCCGGTAGACCACAGCCCCCAGCAGGAAGAAGAGTGGAAGGGCGAGGACCATCGAAACGAACGGGTCGATGCCGACGAGATCCCACATGAAGAAGCTGAAGTAAGCGGCCAGCACGATGAAGGCACCGTGGGCGAGGTTGACCACCCGCATCACGCCGAACATCAGTGTCAATCCCGACGACATCAGGGCGTAGACCCCTCCGAGCAGGAGCCCGAGGATGGCGATCTGAAGAGCGGCGGCCACGGTCATGTCTGGTCCTCCCCTGACGCCGCCGCCAGCTTCCCCAGATACAGGTCCCGGATGCGGGGATCGTCGAGGATCAAGTTGGCGCTCCCTTCGAACCGCTTGGTGCCGAGGTCGAGGACGAAGGCCCAGTCCGCGATCTCGAGGCCCTTCTTCACGTTCTGCTCGATCAATAGGACGGTCATGCCGAGTTCGGTCAGACCGCGGATGATCTCGAAGATCTGGTTGGAGATCTGGGGGGCGAGACCCAGGCTGGGCTCGTCGATCATGATCAGGCGGGGCTCGATCATCAGCGCCCGCGCCATCACCAGCATCTGTTGCTCGCCGCCCGACATGGTCTGGGCGAGCTGGGACGAACGTTCCGCCAGACGCGGGAAACGGTCGAACAGGTCGTCGATGCGGGCCTCGACCCGCTTTCGGTCACGGAGGAGGTAACCCCCCATGACCAGGTTCTCCCGAACCGTCATCTCCGGGAAGATGGTGCGATCTTGGGGAACGAAACACACTCCGGCCTCCAGGACCCGGTCGGGCCTCCGACCGCCGATTTCGACGCCGTCGAAAGTGATACGACCGCCCCGCGGTCGGAGCAGACCGGCGATGGTCTTGAGGAGCGTGGACTTCCCGGCCCCGTTGGGCCCGATGATGCAGTAGGAACGCCCGGAATCGACCTCCAGAGATACGTCAGTGAGGATGTCCGGTCCCGAGCCGTACCCTGCTCGGACGCCTTCGACCTCGAGCAGCGCCATCAGACGTCTCCCAGGTAGGCGTCGAGGACGCGTTCGTCCGCCTGTACGGCCCGGGGAGTGTCCTGGAGGATCACCTGCCCGTGGGCCATGACGATGACAGAGTGGCTGAGCCGCATCACCACGTCCATGTTGTGCTCGACGATCAGGAAGGTCGTCCCGCGGCGATTGATCTCCTCGATCCGGTCCATTATCCGCTCCAGTAGCGCCGGGTTGACGCCTCCTGCCGGCTCGTCGAGGAGCACCAGCCGCGGGTCTGACATGAGCACGGAGGCGAACTCGAGCAATTTCCGTTGGCCGTAGGACAGGCGTTTGGCCGGTTCATGGGCGAGGCGGTCGATGCCGACGAACGCCAGGAGATCCATCGCCTTTCGGCGTTCGTCGGGTGACATCCGGCCGCCCAACAGCGAGCCGAGACTGTTGGGAACGGTCGACACAACCATGTTCTCCAACACCGTCATGTCTCCGAGCTCGCGGGTGATCTGGAACGTGCGACCCAGGCCCTCCTTCGTGATCACGTGTGACATGAGACCCGTTATGTCCTTGCCCCCCAGCCGGATGCTGCCGCTGTCGGGGACGACCACGCCGCAGATGGTGTCGAAGGCGGTGGTCTTGCCGGCGCCGTTGGGGCCGATGAGTGCGGTGATCGAGCCCTCCTCGACGTCGAAACTCGCCCGATTGACGGCCACGATCCCGCCATAGGTCTTGACGACGTCCCGCACTTCCAGCAGTGCCATCAGCCCTGCCTCCCGACACTCGCTCTCAGAGGGCGGATGGGACCCTCGATTGAGGGTCCCATCCGCCGATGCCGGTCTACCACTCCGGTTTCGGATGGATGAGCTCGACGGTTCCCGGGAATTCACCCACGGGGAAGACGAACTCCAACTCGCCGTCCTGCCACTGGTTGACCAGGAAGGTCTTGCCTTCCGGCAGCCCTCGCTCATCCCAGACGAAATCGCCCAGGATCGTGCGGACCGGCTCGTCGGGTGTCCGCGAGTGCATCCACTCGCTCAACTCGGCGTTGTCGGTGGTGCCGGTGGCCCGGATCGCTTGCTCGACCCCCTGACAGACCGCAAACGGAATCGCCTCGTCCTCGTCGGGATCGGCTCCGTGGGCGGCGGCGTAGTTGGTGACGAAGTCCTCGTTCGTGTAGGCCTCGTCGGCCAGAACGCCCTCGAAGTTGGCCAGCGGGCTCCAGACGGAATGCACGATGATGCCGTTGGCTGCCTCACCGAGGGAGTCCCGGAACTCGGTCTGAGTGCCCTGGGCCGTGTAGAGGACGTCGGGCTGGTAGCCGACCGTCTGCAGCGCCTGGACCAGTGCGATGACCTCGTCAACCGAGGCGCTCGAGACGATCAGCATCTCCGGATTGGCGGTGCGGATCGAGTTGGCCAGCGTCACCCAGTCGGCGAAGCCGATCGGCCAGACCTCCTCGAGCACCAGGTCGATCCCCGCGTCAGCGAGGAATCCGGGCGCCAGGTCGACGATCTCGCCCGAGTCCGGGATCTCCACGCTTCCACCCACCAGGCCGGTGGCGATGGAGGCGGCGAAGAAGTCGTCCGCGTACACCACGGCGGCCGTGGCGGGCATCGACTCGACGATGCCTTCCTGGTTGTAGTGGTCGAGCGTCGCCAGGATCGATTGTCCCGTGTATTCGCCCGCCAGGGCCTGGAAGTAGAAGATGTTCTGATATCCCCTCTCCCAGATCCTCAACGCGGCGCTGGACGGCATCGGATAGATCATCCCGTTCTGCTCGGCCACCGTCGAGGCCGGGAAGCCGAGGAGACTGGAGAAGGTCCCCAACAGGACGTCGGCGTTCTCCACATTGATGAACCGTTCCATCTGATTGACGGTCACCTCGGTGTCGGACCGGTTGTCCTCCACCAGCAGTTCCACCGGACGATCCAGGAGGCCGCCGCGGGCGTTGATCTCGTCCACGCAGAACTGATATCCGTCCCGGTGCTTCGTCCCGGTGACCGAGAACTCACCTGTCAACGGCAGCGAGGAGGCGAAGACGATCGGGTCGCCCTCGGGGGCTTCCCCGCCGGGGGTCGTCTCGGTGGCGCCTCCAGCCGTCGTCTCCGGTGCCGAGTCACCGGCGGTCGTATCGGGAGTCGAATCACCCGCGGTGGTGTTGGGCCCGCCCCCGGCCGTCGTGTCGGCGCTCTCGCCGCCACAGGCGGCGACCACCAGGCTGAAAGCCGCCAAGATGGCGATCCACCTCAGCCTGGCCCATCGAGAATTGCGTTTCATCCTCTCTTCCTCCTCTCTCCGGCCCAGAGGGCCGATCGGTTCACGTCAACCGGTTTCCATCCGGTCTCCAGACCTCCTTCTGGATGTGTGCAGGGGTGATGTAGGACGCAAATGGCACCCACAAGCGGCTGCGGTCCCACAAACGATTGCGAGGCCCGCGTCGGATGATGCCACAATCGAATTTCGGGCGCCACCGATTCCTCGTCCTCATCGTCCCTCGAATTCGGGGGCTCGCTTCTCACGGAATGCCCGAGCGCCCTCCGCCAGATCGCGGCTGGCGAACACCCGCTCGGACCCCTCGAGCTCTAGGGCCAATCCGGCGTCGAGCGGGAGATCCAGACCGCGGTCGATCGCCCGCTTCGCCTCCTGGACCGCCAGCGGAGCGCGGCCCGCCACCACCTCGGCCAGTTCCCGCGCCGTCGCCTCTGCGCGACCCGGCTCGGTCACCCGTTCGACCAAGCCGATCCGGTGGGCTTCGGCCCCGTCCATCGTCTCGCCGAGGAGGATCATTTCCTTGGCCCGTCCCGGCCCCACCAGACGGGGGAGGCGTTGGGTCCCGCCCGAGCCCGGGATCGCACCCAGGCCCACCTCCGGCAGTCCGAGCTTGGAGGCGCTGCTCGCCACACGGATGTCACAGCACAGAGCCAGCTCCAGTCCGCCTCCCAACGCAACCCCTTCGATGGCGGCGAAGGTCGGGACCCTCAGGCGGGCGAGCTGGCGATAGACGGCGTTCTCTCGTAGGAGCTTTCCCTCGCCGACCCGACCACGGAGACCGTCGAACTCGCTGATGTCGGAACCGGCACAGAAGGCACGGTCGTTTCCGGTCACGACCACCGCCCGGAGACCGGGATCGGCCTCCAGTTCGTCCAGCACCGCCCCCAGCCTCGCGGTCAGATCGAGAGTCACGAGATTCAGGGGCGGGTTGTCGAGGCGCAGGACCGTGATCGGTCCTCGCTCGATTTCGACCAGGGAACTCATGAGGTCGGTTCTCCGAACTCGCGTGCGAGTCCCATCGGCGCTTCGCGGAACAGTGGGGCGGGCATGGTCTTGAGGTTCGGGCTCACCGCCGGCCGAAAGTCCATGTGCGCCAATACGTCGCGCTCGGGGTCGATGCCGGGGGCGACCTCGATCAAGGTGAGACCCTGCTCCTCGAGAGAGAAGACGGCCCTCTCGGTGATGTATCTCACCTGCTGCCCGCGGCGTTGGGCCATATCGGCCGAGAAGCTGATCTGATCGACCTCCGCTACGAACTTCCGGGTCTTGCCTTCTTGGCGGATCTGCAGGCCGCCATCCGTCGGTTCGACCTCGAGGCCGCCGGCGGTCAGCGTGCCCACGAAGCACAACCTCTCGGTGGTCGAGCTGATATTGGGGAACCCGCCTGGCCCGCGAAGCCGCCCGGCGAAGCTGTGGACGTTCACGTTCCCGGCCCTATCCACCTGGGCGAACGAGAGGCTGGCGATGTCGAGACCCCCGCCGTCGTAGAAGTCGAACATCGACGTCTGGTCGAGCAACGCCTGGTAGTTGAACCCCGCTCCTCCGTCCGCGCCCGATGCGGGGATGCCACCGAAGACCCCTTGTTCCACGGTGAGAGTGAGGAGCTCGGAAATGCCTTCTTCCCATGCCAGCGCTCCGATCAGCTGGCTGATCCCGAACCCGAGGTTGCAGATGTCACCTGGACGGAACTCCATCAGGGAACGCCGAGCGATGATCTTTCTGACGTCCAGCGGCACGATGGGAGGCGCCGCCGTGGGCATCCTCGCTCGACCCGCGTAGTAGGGCGAGTAGGCGGTGGCGTAGGTCTGGGTCTGTTTCGGGTCGAGGTAGGCCAGGTCGATCAGGGCCCCGGGGACCTCCACCGAGCGAGGTGGGATCGAGCCGCGGGCCACCTGCCGGGCGGCCTGGGCGATCACACGACCGCCTGAGTTCCTAGCGGCCATCGCCATGGTCAGCATCTCGCCCCGGATGGCCTCGTCTTCCATGCTGAGGTTGCCATCCTCGTCGATCGAAGATCCGCGAATCACCGCCACGTCGATGGGGAAGGTCGGGAAGAAGAGCCATTCCTGCCCCGCCAATTCGACGACTTCGACCAGGTCCTCGGTGGCCTTTCCTTGTTTGCCGCCGGTCTGGCGGGGGTCGACGTAGGTTCCGAGGCCGACACGGGTCACCAGACCGGGTCGGCCGGCCGCGATCTCGCGCATCAGTTGGCTGAGAACACCTTGAGGGAACGAGTAAGCCTCGATCTGGCCTTCTTCGACCAGAGCCCCGAGCCTCGGTTCGTTGCCGATGTTGGAGCCGATGGTCCGGGCCATCAGCCCGGGCAGAGCCAATTGGGAGAACCCCCGATCGGCGAAGTCCCCGATACCCACTACTCGCACCGTCGTCAGATCGCGCGGATGACCGCTTTCGCGGAAGACGTCGGCCAGCGTGTCGATGAAGAGCTGAGGTACGGCATGTCCCGCGCCTGACCCGCCGATCACGACGGTCGATCCGTCGGCGATCGCCCCTACCGCTTCTCGAGCCTCGACGAGTCTCACGAGTCTGTCCACCTCACGGCATGAACCCTCCGCCGTTGGGATTCAAAGTCTGACCGTGGAACATGGCGGCTTCGTCCGAGAGCAA
>DATGPZ010000282.1:0-7653 GCA_035304485.1 Acidimicrobiia bacterium
GTCCCATTGAAAGGGCACCACCTGCTCGTCACCCTCCCACCTGGGCTCCGCAGTGCGACTGATCGTGTCGTCGGGCGGATCGGCCAGGTAGCCCCCCTCGATCTCGTCCCGGCCGGCGAACGGTCCCACCGGCACACCAACGAACCGCATCTCGGCGTCTTCGCTGAATCTCTGAGCGAACCTCGGCCAGTCACCGGTTCGGACCGCCTCGTTGAAAGCCTCTAGATGCCTGTCGACGTCCATGAATCGGAGCGTAACCCTCGCCGAGCCCTCACCAGGGACCGTGCGGGCGGGCTTGTAGCCTGGCATCGACCGAGAGGAGCCCTATTTGCCCACCATCGCCGACCTAGCCGACCGGTATTGGAAGATCTACCTCGAGGCGAAACCCACCTACGCCTCTCTGATCGGCGAGCACCAATACGACTCTCAGATCGAGGATCTGTCGGACGAAGGCCGGGGCCACCATCGATCCCGGCTGCTGCAATTGCTGGCGGAGGTCGAGGCGTGCGATCCCGGTGGCGACCCGACCACTCGGGACCTGCTCGCCTACACCATCTCCGCCGACCTCGTCGAGGAGGAGACCGAGGTCCTCGTGGCTCCGGTAGACCCAAACATCGGTATCCACAGCGAAAACCTGCGTGTGACCGGCCAGACCCGAGCGCTGGAACCGTGGCACGCAGAGGCGCTGGCAGAGCGGTTCGCCCAAGTACCACGCCTGCTCGAGCAGGCCATGGTGCGTCACCGCCGACAGGCGGCCGATGGGCTGACCCCAGCCGCGGCTTCGGTACGCCGCGTCGTCCATCAGCTCGACAAGTACCTGGCGTCCGAGCTCTCGACGGACCCCTATGCCGGGCTCGCCCTACCGGAAGGTTGGGACGGCGCCGAACGGTGGCGCTCAGCGATGGAGGAACTCGTCGTCGACCGGCTGCGGCCCGCCTTTGCCGCCTACCGAAATGGGTTGGAGACGGACATCCTGCCCCGGGCGCGCGACGACGCTCACCCAGGGATTTGCCACCTCCCAGACGGGGAGGCCATCTACCAGCGACTGGTCGAACGATTCGTCACGCTCCCTTCCGATCCGGCGGACATCCATCGGATCGGTGACCAGCACGCCTCGCAGACCCTCGTCGCCGAGTATGCCGAGGTCGGCGAGGAGGCCCTGGGCGAATCGGATCTGGGAGGACTGTTCGATCGGCTCCGGACCGATCCGTCCCTGCGGTACGAATCAGCAGAGGAGATGCTGGATCTGGCCCGGGAAGCGGTCGAGCGGGGCTGGGCGGCCATCGACGGATGGCTTGGAGCCCGTCCCGACCGCCCGTGTGACGTCCAACCGGTGCCGGAGGCACTGGCCAAGGACATGCCACCGGCCTTCTACATGCAGCCATCCCCGGATGGAACCCGCCCCGGCATCTACTTCCTCAACACCCACCAGGCGGAGACCCGGGATCGGTTCAGCGGTGAGGCGACTGCGTTCCACGAAGCGATTCCCGGTCACCATTTCGACCGGGCCTTGGCGACTGCCCTCACGGACCTGCCCGCCTTCCGACGCCACCGATCCGTGAACGTCCACGCTGAAGGCTGGGGCCTGTACTCGGAACGACTGGCTGACGAGATGGGGCTGTACTCGTCACCTCTGGACCGGATCGGGATGCTGGCGGCCGATTCGTGGCGGGCGGCGCGTCTGGTCGTCGACACGGGCATGCACTTCCACGGCTGGTCCCGAGACCGGGCGATGCAGTACATGGTGGACTGGACACCCATCTCCCGGGGCACGATCGAGCAAGAGATCGACCGCTACATCGGCTGGCCGGGACAGGCCCTCTCGTACAAGATGGGCCAGATCGAGATCGACCGCCTCCGGCGTGAAGCCGAACAGGCACTCGGTGACCGCTTCGACATCGTCGGCTTCCACGACACCGTGCTCACTTCGGGTTCTGTCACTTTGCCGGTCCTGAGGCGACTGGTTTCCGACTGGGTCGACCGACGAGGGTGATTGCAACCTGTCTGTGACTGCTGGTTGATCTTCCTGCAACATCCATTCCCCAGCCTGGCAGTGTGACCAAGCGCAGACGATCCATGCGGGTCAGGGTCGCGGATCGGCCCGGGGGACTCTCCGAAGTGGCGACTGTCATCGCCGAAGCCGGAGCCAACGTGACTCGCCTGGAGGTGGTCTCCCAGGACGGCGACCACGTGTGGGACGACTTCGAGATCGAAGCCGAATCCGATCAGGTCGTCGGTTCGGTCGTCCGCGCGCTGCGGGCCGGCGGATTCGAGGTGGTCGGCTTGCCGCTCCATTGGGAGATCAGAGACTGGGCGCTGGCCGTGGTCGAGATCATGGCTCGGATGATCCAGCTGGAAGACCGCGTCGCGACAGAAGGCGTCTTCTTGGAAGGGCTGAGGAACCTCGCCCGCACCACTCACGCTGTCCTCCTGACAGACGACCCCGACGGGAGCGCCGAAGCGGCGGAGAGCCGGTGGGAATCCCTCCAGACGCTGGCTCGTTCGGTGAACCACACCAGCGTGTCGTGGTCGGGCGATCTCGACGCTCAGATCGCCGTCCGAACGGCTCTCGACTCCGTCGAGCCCGGCTCGCCACACAGATCCCCGAGGAACCGCATCGGGGGTGCTGCTTTCCTCCTCGGCAGCACCCCCAGACGCGGTGTCGTGGCCGCGGTCGGAGGGCGGCCGCCGTTCCTCCGAGCCGAGGTCGAGCGGCTGCGCAAGTACACCGAATTGGTCGGCAACACACTCCTACGGGAGGCGGCTTCTGCATGATGATCGTGTCGCCGCGCCCAACGGCTTCGATCCTCGAGACCCGTGCCTTGGAACCAGCCGACGGCCGGCTCCTGTCCGAACTCGGCCAAAGCCTCAGCGACGTCACACGGCGACTCCGCTTCTTCTCTTCGGCCCCTAGGACCGTAGAGCGCTGGATCGCGGCGCTATTGAAGGCCGACCAAGACCACCATCTGGCGGAATGCCTTCTCCACAAGGACGACTTCGGAGCCGTGCTGGTCGGAGTCGCGGAGGTGATCCGCACCGACGAGCCGGGACTGGGCGAGTTCGCCATCGCCGTAGCCGACGAGTGGCAACGCCTCGGGGCAGGCTCCTTGCTCGTCCGGAGGATGGCGCGCCGATCGATCGAGGCGGGGATCGACCGGTGGAAAGTGGACCGGCTGGCCGACAACCACACCCTGGACGCGATCGTCCGGCAGGTGGGACGGACGGTGGCGGTGACCACGGCCTACGGCGTCGTCACGAGTGAGCATCGCTTGGAGTTGGAGAGCGGAGAGGGAGGGATTTGAACCCTCGAGGAGGCTAATCACCCCCTACTCGCTTAGCAGGCGAGCGCCTTCGACCACTCGGCCACCTCTCCAGGGCACTCAAGAGTAGCCGCTGATCGACCCCGCCCGTCCGTCGGTCGTCGCCGCGAGCTCGGAACGGTCCGGGCTGATGTCGATCGGCAGCCCGTCTCCTAATCTCTGAGTCGTGACCGAACCCGAGATCCTCGAGGCGCTGGAAAGAGCCGAAGTGGCTTTGGACACCGGCAGAGACCTCTCGGGCACCGGCTTCTGGAAGGCAGTCGCGGCGGTCAAACGAGATCCAGAACTGGTCGAAAGACATGCCGATCGGATCGCAGCCATCGACAGGCGAGCCTTCGAGGGCTGGGCCGCCCTCACGACGACGGTTCCCTTCGGCACCACGGTGGTCGCAGGCGCCATGGCGGCCGGAGTCGCCTCCCTCGGGTATTCGGCGAAGGCTCGCCCGCCGTGGAACTGGCTGCTGTTCGGCTTCGGGACCGGCGCCCTCCTGGCCACCACCCACGGAATCGGCCACCTGGTCGTGGGCAGGACGTTTGGGATGCGCTTCACCCATTGGTTCCTGGCTCCCGGCCGTCCCCAGCCCGGCGTCAAGGTGGACTACGCCTCCTACCTGAAAACGCCACCGAAACAGCGGGCCTGGATGCATGCCTCGGGAGCTCTGATCACCAAGGTCGTCCCGTTCGCTCTGCTGCCGCTGGCGCGGCGGATGCCTCGCTGGGTGTTCCGATTGATGGTCGGTGTCGGCATTGTCCAGATCGTGACCGACATCGCCTGGTCGACCCGCGCCTCGGACTGGAAGAAGTTCCGGCGCGAGATCCGCTACGCCCCCTGAGCGTCCGGATCCTCGGCGTCGTCTGGCGTGGGCGCTTCGGTCTGGTCGTCGGACGTGACCTGTGCTCCCTCTTCGGCGCCTGCCTTCCCGGTGGCGGCTGAAGGAGCGGACAGATCGCGCGCCTCGGGCCTCGACCGTTCTGGATCTCCTTCTCGACGGAGCCAGATCGTCCGCTGCGGAAACGGGATCTCGATATCGGCCCGGTCGAGGGCCATCTTGATTCGCCTACGCAACTCACGTGAGATCGCCCACTGCTCGCCGGGAAGCGTCTTGACGACCAGCCGAATGGACAATGAATCCGGGTCGAGTGATTCGACACCCCAGATCTCCGGGGGTGCCAGGAACAACGAGGCATAGGCGTCCTCCGCGGCCATCTCGTCCGCCACCGCCTTGATGACCTCAGCTGCCGCATCCACGTCCGAGCGGTACGCCACCCTGACGTCGAGCAGGGCGCGGGACCACTCCTGGCTCATGTTCCCGATGCGCCGGATCTCACCGTTGGGGACGTGCCACAAGGTGCCGGTCACGTCGCGGATTCGGGTGGTGCGGAGGCTGATCCCCTCCACGACCCCGGTAGCTTCGCCGGCGTCGACGACATCACCCACCCCGTACTGGTCCTCCGCCAACATGAAGAGGCCCGACAGCACGTCCTTGACCAGGTCCTGGGCGCCGAAACCGAGCGCCACACCCAGGATCCCCGCTCCGGCCAGCAGCGGTCCGATGTTGAGGCCGAAGGTCGAGCCGAGAATGGTGAACAAGGCAACCGCCCACACCAGGAAACCGACCGCACTCGACAGCACCGTTCCGATCGCGTCGAGTCGCTGGGACCTCCGGGGCGACACGTATCCCCCCTTGGTGTCGCCGAACGGAGCCAGCCCTCCCCTCGACTTCATCCGGCCGACGATGCGACGCACCATTCGACGCAGAAGGCGGGAGAGGAGCCAGGCGACCACGACGATCAACACCACCTGGAGAAGCGGTTCGATGATCCGGCCCAGTACCCCCGCCGTGAGGCTTCCGGGCTCGAGGTCGAACAGGTCGATGATGAAATCGGTCAGAGGCCGCTGTTCCGCGGAGGGGTCGCGAAGCGGCGTGGTGGTCGTCGTGGTCTCTTGGGCGAGAAGCATCTCCGTCGCAGCAGCGTAGCGACGCCTCCAGACGTCTCACTGAGCGGACCGGAACTCGAACTGTCCAGAATATTGGACACTTGTCCGGACAAATGGACCGGGCCGCTATCCTCGGCCCATGCCGAATGACCAGAGCGGCGGCGTACCGGCGGCGGACAGGACCCTGACGGTCCTGGAGACCCTCGCCGCCAATCCTCAAGGTGTGTCCACCGCCGAGTTGCTGGAGATGGTGGGCGGTTCCCGCTCCGGTCTCTACTCGCTGGTCAACACGCTCAAGGCACGTGGCTATGTCGTCACGGATGCTGGTCGTCACCGGCTCGGGCCTGCCCTGTGGAGCCTGCTGCCCGAGCGACCCCAAGACCTCGAGACACTGCTCACCGCCTTCAGCGAGGAACTGGAAGCGGTCGAGGAGTCGGTCGCCCTCACCTGGCCGCGCCCGGGCGGCACGGTGGTAGTCGCCGAAAGACAACCCGACCGGCCGGTCAGGGCCGTCTACCGCCAGGGAGTCGTGCGGTCGTCGCGCAGCCCCGACGCCCGGGTGATCGCGGCCGGCGGGCCAGGCAACGACCCGGAGTTGGCTCTGATCCGGCGACAGTCGGCGGCGTCGGCGACCAACGACGAACTCCACGAGGTCGCAGTGCCGATCTGCGCCGACGGAGTCCGGCCCATCGCAGCGTTGCTGGCCGGCATTCCGACATCGCGGGCCGACGAGGAGACCGTCGCCGGCTTCGACCGCTACCTACGGGGCCTGGCCGCCCGGCTCTCCTACCGCCTGGGAGCTCCTGCTTATCAGCCATACGGATGGGCGCCCGCCGATCCGGTGGGACCCATCCGCGATCTGATGCGGAATGAGATCGACGATTTCATGGCCGGCTTGTGGGGCGCCCAACTCGCCTGCATCCGCTCGGACGGAACGCCCCACGTGGTGCCGCTCTGGTACGAGTGGGACGGCGAGGCGATGTGGCTGGCTGCCTCCCCCGGGGCGTCGTGGCGGTCGTACCTGGTGGAGAACCCGAAAGTCTCGGTCACGCTCGACGAGCCATGGCCGCCGCTCCGTCGCGTCTTCCTGACCGGTGTCGCCACGGAAGTCGAACCCGAAGAGGTCCCTGGCGGTTTGGAGGGGCTGCGACAGCGTCTGGCAGTCCGCTACCTCGGCCAGGGGGCGGAGCGCCAGCCGGAGTTGAGCGTGGTGGATGGCTGGGCGGCCGTCCGAATCGACCCCGAACGCATCCATGGCCGCAAGGGCCTCAGGACTCTCAATCGGGAGGCTTCGTGAAAGGTCTGATCCTGCGCGGGGTGACCAAGTCGTTCGCTGGTAGGCAAGCGCTCGGCGCCGTCGATCTGACGGTACCCACCGGATCGTTCACCGCCATCGTGGGACCGTCCGGTTGCGGGAAGTCGACCCTCCTTCGCCTCATCGGCGGCTTGACCGAAGCCACCGAAGGCCACATCGAGATGGACGGAATCACGCCTCTCGAACTCCGTCGCCGCAAGGAGGTGGGATGGATGGCACAGCGTCCCGCCCTCCTTCCTTGGAAGCGGGTGATCGACAATGTCGCCCTCGCCCAGTCCATCAACCCGCGCTCGGATCGAGCGCTCTCCGACCCAGTTGAGCTGCTCGCCATGGTGGGGCTGGCCGACGTCGCCGACTCCTATCCGAGCCAACTGTCGGGAGGTATGCAGCAGAGGGTGGCCCTGGCCCGGACCCTGGCGGTGGGGGCCTCCCTGTGGCTGATGGACGAACCGTTCTCGTCTCTCGACGAGCTGACACGGGAGGCTCTGGCAGCCGATCTGCTGACTATCTGGACCCGGATCTCTCCCACGACCCTGTGGGTCACCCACCACGTACCCGAGGCGGTGATGCTCGCCGACCGCCTGGTGGTGATGTCGCCCAGCCCCGGACGGATCGCCGGCGTGGTCGACGTAGATCTTCCCCGTCCCCGCGACGTGACCTCGCCCCGATTCCAGGAGATCGTGCGGCAAGCGCGCTCTCTGCTCCTCGAGACCCGGCCGCAGGCGGTGCCGGCATGAGGCGCCGCTGGATCTCGGGAGCCGTGCTCGTACTGTCCGCATTGGCGGTGTGGGAACTGGGAGTGCTCATCACGGAAGCCCCCGAGTACCTGCTACCGGCGCCGAGCGCCGTTGTGGGCGCCCTCTTGTCGGACCCGGGGAGATTCCTCCCTGCGGCCGGGGTCACTTTGGGCCAGGCACTGGCGGGCCTGGCCCTCGGTGGAGCCATGGGGCTGCTCATGGCCGCGGCCATCACCTTCTGGGCTCACCTCGAGCAGGGGGTGATGTCGCTCGCTCTGCTGATCAAGTCGACCCCCATCATCGCCGTCGCACCCATCCTGACTATCTGGATGGGCTTCGGTCC
>DATGPZ010000283.1:0-15138 GCA_035304485.1 Acidimicrobiia bacterium
GATCCCGACCAACCCGACCAGATTGGGAGCGGACGCCAACGAGGAGAGATCGAGACCCTTCGCCAGGCCCCCGGCGATGAGGACCACCGACGGATAGGCCGCGATCGCCGCGAGGGCGGCATGGGGATTGGTGGCCTTGGAATCATCGACGTAGTCGACGCCATCGATGGTTGCCACCAGCTGGCGACGGTGGGCTCCCGGCCGGAAGTTGGCCATCACCGCCTCGACACCTTCGGCGCTGGCGCCACGTTCCAACGCGAGGACACCGGCGGCCGCCATGTCGACAATGTGGTTGGGATCGTTGGAGCCCAAACGGCTGAGGGGAACAGAGACACCCGGCAGGTGCAGGGATCCCCCCTCCACTCCCGATCCTCCCGCTGGCCGACCGCTGGCCGACACGGGATGGAGTCGAGAGCCGGCCCCCTTCACGAGCCGGGACGCCCCCGGGTCGTCGGCGTCGAAGACGAGGAGGTCGTCGGGACCCTGGCGTTCGAACAGGCGCGCCTTGGCAGCGGCGTAGGCGGCCGCCGACCCGTGCCAGTCGAGGTGATCTTCTGCCACGTTGAGGATGGCGGCGACCGGGGCCCGGAATCGGTCGATGAAGCGGAGCTGGAAGCTCGACACCTCGACGACCGCCACGTCCCAGGGATCGGAGACGACGTCCGACAGCGGGGTACCGATGTTGCCGGCGGCGATGGCGTCCACCCCGGAGGCTTCGAGCATGGCCCGGGTGACGTCGGTGACGGTGGTCTTGCCGTTGGTCCCGGTCACTGCGATCAAGGGCCGCTCGGACATCTCGCGCCAGGCGAACTCGATCTCGCTCCAGATTGGAACCCCGGCCTCCAGTGTCTCGACGATCGGCAGGGAACGCTCCGGAAATCCCGGACTGGCGACGACCAGATCCACGCCGTCCAGCAGCCCGGGATCCCAGGCCCCGAAGACGGTCCCGGCCCCGAGCGCGAACAGCTCGCCTGGATCGGGGCGACCCTGGTCGTAGACGGTGACGACGTGGCCGAGGCTGCGGGCGAGGCGGGTCACTGCCCGCCCCGAGATTCCGGCCCCGAGCACCAGCAGCCTCATGAGAGGATTCCCTCCACCGCCAGGAAGTCGGCATAGAACAGGCCCAGGCCTAGGGCCACCGCCATGGCGGTCAAGATCCAGAAGCGGATCACGATCGTCGTCTCGGGCCAGCCGAGCAGGTCGAAGTGGAAGTGGAACGGTGCCATCCGAAAGACCCGCTTGCCGGTCGTCTTGAAGCTGGCGACCTGGATCATGACCGACAGGGTCTCGGCGACGAAGATCCCACCGATGATCACCAACAGCAGATGGGTGTTGGTGAGCAGGGCCAGGGCTGCCAGGAGACCTCCGATGCCCTGCGAACCGACGTCACCCATGAAGATCTTGGCGGGCGGTGCGTTCCACCACAGGAACCCCAACAGGGCCGCGAACATGGCGGCGGAGATCGTCGCCAGCTCGAGGGGGTCGAGCGCCTGGTAGATGCCGGTGGGGGCGGCGTTGCGGAACTGCCAGAAGGCGATGATCGTGTAGGCGCCCACCACGAGGGCACTCGACCCGGCTGCCAGCCCGTCCATCCCGTCGGCCAGGTTCACGCCGTTGGCGGCACCGGTCAGCATCAGGAGGACCCAGACGAAGAAGAAGACACCGAGGTCTATCCCCAGCGGGCGAACGAAAGACACCTCGGTGACCACGTCGGCGGCGGTGGCGCCCCAGGCGAAGAGGATGGCGATGACGAGCTGGGCGCCGAACTTGGCCGCCTTGCTGAGGCCCAGCGAACGCCGACGGGTGAACTTGACGAGGTCGTCCATGAAACCGACCGCCGACATCCCGACCAGCGCCATCACCGCCAGCCAGCCGCCATCCCCGATCGGTACCAACTGCAGCTCGAAGCCGCGGGCTGGCGTCCAGATCCGGATGTGGGCGATGAAGAAGCCGATCAGCGCAGCCAGGACGAACACGATCCCACCCATCGTTGGCGTGCCTTGCTTGTGGGCGTGCTGGCTCTGGATGTCGTCTTGGATGAACTGCCCGATCTGGCGGCGCCGCAGCAAGCCGATGGCATAGGGAGTCCCGAAGATCGAAACGGCCAGAGCGATGGCAGCGGCGACGAGGAGGGAGATCAACGCGGGTTCCTGCCTGCTTCGAGGAGAGCATCCCGCGCCACCAGCCGGTCGTCGAACGGCACGGACCGACCCGCGATCTCTTGTCCTCTCTCATGGCCACGTCCCAGTATCAGAACCACGTCTCCGTCACGGGCGGCGGCCACCGCCTCTGTGATGGCGCGTTTGCGGTCGACGATCCGATGTGCCTGATCGGGCGCGGCCATTCCCGCCATGACTTCATCGATGATGGCGTCCGGGTCCTCGCTCCGCGGGTTGTCGGAAGTGACGAACACCACGTCGGCCGCCTCGGCAGCCTCTCCCATCTGGGGCCGCTTGGCCCGGTCACGGTCGCCCCCGGCGCCGACCACGGCCACCACGCGACGGGTGCCGCCGTCGACCACCCAGTTGCCGGGATCCGTCTCCCGCACCGATCGGATGGCGGAAGCGATCCCCGCGGGTGTGTGGGCGTAGTCGACGATGACCGTCACGGGGTCGTCAGAGACCACTTCGTACCTGCCGGGCACACCGGGGAACGAGGTGATCCCACGGGCGATGGTGGAGACATCGAGGCCGAGCGAGAGGCCGCAGGCGGCCGCTACCAGGGCATTGTCGACGTTGAAATGCCCGCCGACGCTCAACTCCACCGTCTCCTCTCCTCTGGGAGTCACGAGGCGGAACCTCGACGAGGCGACACCCACCTGGCGGTCGACGCCTCGCACGTCTCCTTCCTCTCCGACGGTGATGACCGGGATCTCGAGCATCCCCAACAGGCGGCGACCGGCCGGATCGTCGACCCAGATGACGGCCCGATCGGCGAAGTCGGGCCGGAAGAGGCGAGCCTTCGTCTGGAAGTAGGACTCCATGTCGCCGTGGAAATCGAGGTGGTCCTGGCTCAGGTTGGTGAAAGCCGCCACGGCGAAGCGGGTGGCATCGACCCTGTGCATGTCGAGGGCGTGTGAGGACACCTCCGCCGCCACGACCTCGGCCCCCAGGTCGCGCATCGTGGCCAGCAGCCGCTGGAAATCGCTCGCCTCGGGTGTGGTGCGTGTGTTGGGGATGCTGGTCTGCCCCACCCGCGTGTGGACGGTTCCGATCAGCCCGGCGGACACACCCGACCCGGCGACGATCGACTCCACCATGTGGGTGACGGTGGTCTTGCCGTTGGTGCCGGTGACGCCCACCAACGCCACGTCGCGACTCGGATGGCCGTGGACCTCGGCCGCCACCGGCGCCATCGCCTGACGGGCCGACCGCACGAGGATGTAGGGGACTTCCACGTTCACCGGTCTCTCGACCATCACCGCCGGGCTTCCACTCGCCACGGCCGCCTCGACGAAGTCGTGCCCGTCCACGGTAGAGCCGGGGATGGCCACGAACAGCGTGTCGGGGCCTGCCAGGCGGCTGTCGTGGGTGACGTCACGCACCGTCACGTTCGGGTCGCCCACCAATCGCCCGCCGGCGATCCCTGCCAGATGGCCCATCGTCTCACTCCTCGAGGCCATCTGGCGTCACCCCCAGGCGGTGGAGCGCCTGCTCCATGATCTCTGAGAAGACCGGAGCGGCCGCCGTGCCTCCGGTTCGATACTCCCAGGCCGGCTCGTCGATCATGACCGCCACCACCAGCTTGGGATCCGCGATCGGCGCCAGGCCGACGAAGCTGGCTCGAGTCTTGTCTGTGTAGTTGCCGTTCTCGTCGAGCTTGTTGGCCGTTCCGGTCTTGCCACCGACCCGGTAGCCCTCGACGGCAGCCTCACCACCGGTTCCGGACTCGACCACACCTGCCAGGAGCTCGCGCATGGTCCGGGCCGTCTCCTTCGAGACGACCTGGTGCGTCTCCTGTTCCGGCCGGGTCTCCTTGCCGTTCACATCGATCATCGACGACACCAACTGGGGCTCGGTCCACACCCCGTCGTTGGCGATGGCGCCGTAGGCGGCGGCCATCTGCAGAGGCGATACCGCCAAGGAGTAGCCGATGCTCGCCGAGATCGGGCAGGTGGTACACCCGGCCTCCAAGTTCACGAGACCAGACGATTCGCCCGTGTAGTCGATGCCCGTCCGGGAAGTCAGCCCGAAGCGCTCCAGGTACTCGGCGATCATGCCGTCTGGCATCTTCTGGGCGATGCGGATGATGCCGACGTTGGACGAGACCGTGAAGATATCGCGCACCGACATGTCGCGGGTCTCGTGCTCGTCGAAGTCCGAGTAGCAGCCGTAGACCTCGTCGTTGTCGGACTCGCAGGCCCCGGGTCGCAGCTCGATCTGGTCTGCGACCGCCCCGAACACGGTGCCGACGTCCACCACCCCTTCCTCCAACGCGGCGGCCAGCGTGATGGTCTTCTGGATGGAGCCGGGCTCGTAGGGCTCCCGTACGACCGCGTTCGAGAAGGACTCCCCGGTGCTGGTCGATCGGGTGGCGGGATCGAACGGAGGCGCGCCCGCCATGGCGAGGACGTTCCCGGTCTCAGCCTCGAGCACCACCGCCCAGCAGCCTTTCGCCGAGGTCCGCTCGATGGCATCGACGCAGGCGTCCTGGGTGGCGTATTGGAGGGGAAGGTCGATCGATGTCACCAGATCGGCTCCTGGAACGGCGGGGATCTCCTCGCGCCTTCCTTGCGGTATGGGAGTGCCCGAGAGTGATTTCTCGAAGAGCAGCCGGCCGGGTGTTCCCCGCAACTCGTCGTCGTAATACAGCTCGAGCCCTTCCAGACCGTTGCCGTCGATGTCGACGAATCCCACGACATGCGCCGCCACGGCCCCAGCCGGGTAGCTGCGCGTGGTCTCAGGTTCGAAGAACACCCCCGGCAACTCCCGCTGTCGAATCTGCTCGGCGATGTCATGATCGACCTGCCGCTTGAGATACACGAAGTCCTTGTCGGACTGGAGTTGCTGCAACAGGGCCGCCGAGTCGGCTCCGACCAGGTTCCCCACCTGCTGGGCGATGTACTCGGGCTCGGTGACGAGGTCGGGGACGGCGTAGATCGTCTCGGCCTCCACCGCCATGGCCAACAGGTCACCGTTGCGGTCGTAGATGCGACCGCGCTCTGGCGCCAGAACGCGCTCGACGAGGCGCTGGTCCAGGCCCCGCTCCCGGAGCTCGGCCGCCTCCACCACCTGAACGTGGAACAGTCGGTAGCCCATGCCTGCCCACGCGAGAAACAGGCCGATCCCGAAGAACGCCAGTCTCAGCCTGTCGGGTGCGAACCGCCTGCCAGCACGACGGGGCCCCACCGGGTCACCTCCTGGCCGGCGTCACGAAGACGGTCCTGGTGAGTCGCCCGAAACGGAAGCGAGATAGCCCGGGTCGGAGATGCCGTCGTCGCGACCGACGCCCTCCACCAGCAGCTGCTTGCGTTGTCCCGGGATGATCATCCCCATCTCTTCGGCCAAGGGTGCGATCCGGGCGGGATTCTCGAGCTCCGCGATCTCGATCCGCAGCTTCTGGTTGATGGACTGCTGGTCGGCGATGGCCGCATTCAGCTCGGCCAGTTCGAAGGCGGTGCGGTCCAGGGCGGTTCGCGACCCGATCAGAGCGAGGAAGGCGCCGATCGTGAGCAGCGAGGCGATGATCCAGGGCGTGAGAGCGGGCCGGTGGGTCCGCCGCCCGCTTATCACCCTCAGGCCGGGGACGCGGGCAGGGGAACGTAGCGGGCGGGCGGTCATGCTGCCACCTCCGTGTTCTTCTCCACCGCCCGTAGCCGGGCGGAGCGGGCACGCGGGTTCTCCTCGACCTCCTCCGGAGAGGGCTCGATGGCGCGTCGGGTGAGGAGCCTTAGCTCGGCGGTGCGCCCGCAGGCGCACACGGGCAGGTCGGGCGGGCAGATGCAGCCGGCCGCTCCGGCAGCGAAGCGGCGCTTGACGATCCGGTCCTCCAGCGAGTGATAGGAGATCACGGCGCAACGACCTCCCTCGACCAGGAGGCCCAACGCTTGGTCGAGGCCCTCGCGGACGGCGTCGAGCTCCCCGTTGACGGCGATCCGGATCGCCTGGAAGGTTCGGCGTGCAGGATGGCCCCGACGACGACCGGGAGCCGGCACCGCATCGGCCACCACCTGGGCGAGATGACCCGTGGACCGGAGCGGACGAGCGGCCACGATGGCGTCGGCGATCCGACCGGCGTGGCGCTCCTCGCCGTACCGACGGATCACGGAAGCGAGCCGGTTCCGCTCCCACTCGTTCACCACCTCGGCGGCGGTGAAGGGAGCGTCAGGGCCCATGCGCATGTCCAGTGGCCCGTCGTGGCGATATGAGAAACCCCGCTCGGCCTCGTCGAGTTGATGCGAGGAGACGCCGAGGTCGAAGAGGACGCCGACGGGACTGTCCGCCCCGACCGACTCCAGCAGCTCGGCCAGCCGGCCGAAATTGCCTTGGATCAGGGTGACCCGGTCGTCACCGGCCAGGCCGGCGTGCGTCAACGCATCCGGGTCCCGGTCGATGCCGATGATTCGGGTTCCGTGTTCCATCGTTTCCAACAATCTCCTCGTATGTCCGCCACCGCCGAAAGTGGCGTCCACCACCACTCCCGCCGGCAGAGGTCTGAAAACCTCCGCCACCTCGGATGCCAAGACCGGGCGGTGATAGCCGGGCTCTCGCCGGTTTCTGTCCGGTCTCTGGGTCATGGTCAGCCCCCCGGGCGCTGGCACCAATAGGAAGCGGGCGGAGTCAGGGGCCTTCCCTTGGTTACCGGGGGGCTGACGATGATCCAGAGTCAGCCGGCTTTGGTTGTGGGCGTCAGAAGCCGGGGACCTCCTCGCTCTCGCGGTAGGCGGCGTCGGCGGCGGCCTGCTCCTCTTCGAACGCCTGCACGTCCCAGACCTCGATCCGATCGAAGACTCCGACCACTGCCACCTCGTGGGCGTTCTCGATCCCGGCGTACTCCCGCAGACGCGGCTTGATACCGATCCGACCCTGGGAGTCCATCTTCTGGAGATCGGCACCGGCGAACTTGGCCCGAGCGTCACGACGAGCTTCCCGGAGACGGGGACGAGCGATCTCCTCCTGGGCGACCTCTTCGAACTTGGCGGCCGTGAAGATGACCAGGTTCCCGTCCGGGCCCTTGGTGACGACGACGTTGCCGCCCTCCTCCTTGATCACGGCGCGGAACGGGGCGGGCATCACGACCCGTCCTTTGTCGTCCAGCGTGTGGATGTAGTCCCCAAGGAACACGTCTGTCGGTTCGCTCTCATGGTCAGTTGCTCGTCCACTGCCGCTACCTCGCGCCAGTGCGCACCACTATGCCCCACTTCGCGCCACTTTGTCAACCTTTCTCACCACATCACCGCTCAGACCTTGCCCCCGACCGCGCCCGGAATGCGCGTTCTTAAGACCGAAGAGTCGGAAGACGGAAGTCGGAAGTCGGAAGTCGGGCCGACGGGGAAAGGGGCGTCGGACGCTTCAGCCACGGTCGCCGACGCGTCAGAGCCCGGCGTCGATGCTCACGGCCACCTCGCCAGGGAGGCAGTGCGCGTTCTTAAGACCGAAACGGGGCGCGAAACGCCCCGTTTCGACCACGAGAAAGTCGGAAGAGTCGGAAGACGGAAGGCGGAAGTCGGGCCAACGGGGAATGGACCGTCGGACGCTTCACCCACGGTCGCCGACGCGCCAGGAGGTCACCCTCGATGTTGACGGTCTCAGCAACCGATGGCCAAAGACCAGCAGCCGTCGACCCGATCGAGGATGCAACGCTCGCCGTGATCGAGGTGCGTCCACCTTCGTCGAAGGGAGCGACACTTGGCTGCAGGCGCGCACACAGAACACGACGGATTCATGCTCTTCAGCTCAGTCTTCGCCGAATCCGTCCAGACTGACAACGCGATCCGAGTTGGTGACCGCATCGGCCCGGCAACGGGCGACCCCCGCAGGCGAAGCGTCGGCCGTGCCCGCCCTACGAGCGCCTACTTCCGTCTTCCGTCTTCCGTCTTCCGACTCCGACTCAGACGGCCGGCTTCAGGTACGGCTGCCAATCCGGATCGAGCGAGTACCCGGCGGAGGCGTAGATCCACGCATAGCGACGGGGAGCGGTCGGCTTGGTCCGAAGCACCAGGCCCGCCTCGGATGGGAGGCGATCACCTTTGCGCATGTTGCACGACCGGCAGCAGGCGACGACGTTGTCCCACTCGTGCTGTCCACCCCGGGAACGGGGGACGACGTGGTCGATGCTCTCGGCCTGGCTGCCGCAGTACTGGCAAGTGTGACCGTCCCGTCCAAACACCGCCCGACGAGTCACCGGGACGCTGTGGCGGTAGGGAACCTTCACAAATGTCGTGAGCTTGACGACGGAGGGAACGACGATGGCATGGCGTTCGGAGGACCAGACCTCATCCCTCTCCACCACCGAGACGGCCCGGCCCCGCATGACGAGCACGACCGCCCGCCGGGTCGGTACCACCGACAGCGGCTCGTAAGAGGCGTTGAGGACCAGGGCCCTGACCATCGACCACCAATCTACGTCGGCAGTCGCAGACTACCCCGGTGGAAGGTTATTCCGGACTTACTTCCAGAATCTGGTTGGCCATCTGGAGCAGGGAGGCGGGCCAATGGCCTTCGACCACGCTCACCGTGCTCACCCGTGGGGTCTCGCCCTCGTTGCCGGCGATCACCGTCAGGACGCGGACTCCGTCGATCACCGACAGGTTCAGCGCGATCACGGTGACCGGCTCTCGACCGATCATCTCGGCGACCATGTCGAGCACCGACTGAACGATGGCCCTCGCCGAGCTGGGCACCTGTCGGGTGAGGGTCTTTTCGCCACTCGAGTAGGCCACGAGGGCGGTCGACCGGTCCCCGGCCGGGGTCACCGCCAGCTCGACCCTGTCTACGGGCTCGGGTTCCCGCTCGGAACGGGTACGAAAAGCCCAGGTCTTCGGCTCGTCGAGCATCTCGGAACCGACCGAATCTATGTCCAGCACCCGATGACGGACTTTTCGAACGTCCTCGTCAGCGGTCTGGGTCGAGCGCATCGTGGGGTCCGACGTCGTCCCGATCGAGGCGAGATGACGCGCCGGGCGGGTCCCGTAGGCGACGAGTAGCCGACGGACTCCGTCGAGGACCTTCAGCTCGTCCGCTCCCTCGGACAGCCTCACCGTGATCCCCTCGAGACCGTCGTCGCCCAGCTCGAGGAGTATCCCTTGTACCCCCTCGATCGACTCCAGCCGAGTCTTCAAACCGCTCACCGATTCCTCCGCATATGTGCTCGCAAGGCCCGTCTCCATTCCAGGAAACGGATCAAATCATCCGGGGAGACCTCGGCTTCGGAAGAACCGTACGCCGTGGCGACTCTCCAGCGGAGGGCGGCACGGGAGGGAAGCACGCCGCCACGCCGACGAAAGGCGTACGCGGTCGAAAGGGCCTCCCAAATCAATCCCGGCCTGCTCAGCAGCCCGGACCATTTCACCTGCGCCTCCTTGGAAACTCGGACATCGTGTCCCGCCCCAGGACCAACACAGTAGCCCGAGATATCCTGATGTCGACGGTAGAGTTTTGAGACGTTGGTCCCAGCCGGGGAGGGCATTTGCCGAACACCGATATCGACTGGTTCGCCGACCGATTCCACGAGATCTCCTCCAACGTAGAGCGAGTAATCCAGGGCAAGCGGCCGGTCATTACTCAGGTGCTTTCGTGCCTCCTGGCAGAAGGTCACGTCATCATCGAAGACGTACCCGGCGTTGGCAAGACCCTACTTGCCAAGTCGATCGCCCGCTCCATCGAGTGCGACTTCTCTCGGATCCAGTTCACACCTGACCTCCTCCCCTCCGACGTCACCGGCGTCTCCGTCTGGGACCGCAATCATGGGCAGTTCTCGTTCAAGCCGGGGCCGATCTTCTCCAACATCGTGATCGGCGACGAGATCAACCGGGCCAGCCCCAAGACCCAATCCGCCATGCTGGAAGCCATGGAGGAACGGCAGGTGACCAACGACGGTGTCACGCGCCCGTTGGAGCCGCCTTTCATGGTCATTGCCACCCAGAACCCCCTCGAGCATGAAGGGACCTATCCCCTCCCCGAAGCGCAGCTCGACCGGTTCATGATGCGGGTCGAGCTCGGCTATCCCAGCTACGAGACCGCCCTCGAGATCCTGGACACCCACGGAGTGAGGTCGACGTTCGTCGATCTGATGCCGGTGGCAACGGTGAAAGACGTCACGGCGATGATCGACATCGCCCGCACGGTGACCGTCTCGGACCCTGTCAAGCACTACATCGTCGATCTGGTGGAAGCCACCCGCGACCATCCCGAAGTTCTCCTCGGTGCCTCGACCCGTTCGGCGCTCTTCCTCCAGCGGGTGGCGCGGGTGTGGGCGGCGGCTGCCGGCCGCGACTTCGTGCTGCCCGACGACGTCAAGGCGTTGGCGGTGCCGGTGCTCAGCCACCGCATGGCACTTCGTCCCGAGGCGGTCATCCGCGGGGCGGGCATGGAAGAGGTCGTGCTGGGGATACTCGATCGGGTGCCGGTCCCCGGCGCGGGCCGCCACCGCGCCGGAGCCTGATGCTGACGGAACGGGGATGGGCGGTGTCGGGCACCGGCATCGCTCTGGCGCTGCTCTGGTATCTGTTCGGCGAATTCGAGCTCGGAGTGGCGGCACTTCTGCTCCTCGCTGCCGTGTTCACCTCTCTCGTCTTCGTGGCGGGCCGACGTCCGCGATTGGAAGTAGCCAGACGCACGACCCCTACGGGCGTCCACGACGGAGGCCATGCCTCGGTCGGCCTCCGACTCCGGAACCGCGGGAGGGTCCTGGGCAACATCAGCCTGATCGACGAGGTGCGTGGGCTGGGAACGGCGGAGTTCGCCGCCGCCCGCTTCCCCGCTCGAAGTGAACTGACCGCCCACTACCGCGTGATGTGCCGTCCCCGGGGGATGTACCCGATCGGACCGGCGAAGGTACGGGCATCAGACCCGCTGGGTCTCGCCTCCGTCTCGTTGTCGGTCGGGAACGTGGACGTCCTAGCCGTGTACCCGGCGGTCGAGGACCTGGACGGGCTACCCGGCGTGCCGGGCCGCAACCCCGCCATCGACGCCCGGCGGCCCGAGCACAGCCAGCGGGGTGGCGAGGACTTCTACACCCTGCGCGAGTACCAGCAAGGTGACGACATCCGTCGGGTCCATTGGCCCTCATCGGCCCGGCGCGACCGCTTGATGATCCGCCAACTGGAGACTCCCTGGCAGGAGACCTCCCTCGTATTCCTCGATGTCAGGGCGAGTTCTTATCCGGACGAGGATGCCTTCGAGGCCTCCGTCAGCGCGGCGGCATCGGCTACCAGGCATCTGGTACGCAATGCCTTCGAGACGGAGGTTTGGGCCGGCGAGAGCACCGCCACCGCCTCGGAGAGCGACCGCGGATACGCGGTGGCCATGGAGCGACTTGCGCAGGTCCAGCCCCGAAACGACATCCATCTCGGAGCGGTGGCTGCCGGCCTCAGGCATCAGGGAGGCGGAGGCATCCTGGTCCTCGTGACCGGGCATCCCGACGAGGAACTTCTGGGCATGGCTCGGGTCCTGTCTGCCTCCTATCCCACCGCCATCCTCATGGCATCGGCGGCCGGGTCGGATGTGGACCTGTTCCATCGTTCCGGGGTCGTGACGGTCACACCGGGAGCGTCCGGATCGTGGGCCGAAGCGTGGAACAGATCGATGAGGACGGGATGGCACGTCGCCTCCGCTGGTTCGTAGGCCTGGGGGCCATCGCGCTGGTGATGGCCCGGCTGGGGCGGGTCCTGGAGCCCGCCGTGGACACCGCCGACTGGCGCCTCCTGGTACCTACGGCCGTCGCAGGCGGGGTGGTCGTCACCTGGGCTACGGCCCGCCTGTCACGGGTGAAACGAATCGCGATCCACGCCGGCGCCCTGTTTCTCCTCGTCGCTCGGGTTGCCGCTCCCGAGACGCTCCTGTGGGGATTCTTGCCGACGACCGAGACGCCAGGCGCCATGGCCGAACAGCTCCTGTACGGGCTGGACGTCATCCGCTTCGGCGCTCCCCCGGTCCTGGCCGTGGCCGGTGTGTCCGCCCTGGCCGCCACCGGCATGTGGATGCTGGGTGGTGGCTGGGCGTCCTCCATCTCCGGTGGCCCGACCTGGGCCGGGATCGGCCCTCCCCTCGCCTTCTACCTCTACCTGGCGGTAGTCGACCGGAATCCCTCGTCGCTGCCGTGGAACATCGCTCTAGTGGTGGTCGGCGGTCTGGGTCTGGTCGCTACCGCCAATCCCGTCTCGGCCGGGGCAGGTCATATGCGATCGGGACGACAGCCAGTTCCCCGCTGGCACATCGGCCCCGGTGGTCGGCTGGCTGCGGTGTCGGGCCTCGTGGCACTGGTGGGAACACCGATCCTCACCGCCTTCGTCCCGGCCGGCGGGGCCGTGACCTGGCGCACCGTCGGCGGGGAGGGAACCATATCCGGCGGCGGCTTCTCAGCGAGCCGATTCGTCGACCTGCGTCAGAGCCTCGTGTCGCTCAGTGACGAGCCGGTCTTCGTTGCGGTAGTCGACCAGCCGCCACCGGCCGGGCCGTCGCGGTACTGGCGGATGCTCACCCTCGACCGATTCAACGGCGAGGAATGGGCGGCCAGCCGCGACTTCTTCGTGGATGTCGCCCCCGGAGTGGTCCAGTCCCCCGCCCCCGAAACGATCACCGTCACTCAGACGATCCAGATCGAGTCCCTGAGTGACGATCGCCTACCGTCCCTCTTCGCTCCCCAGGAGCTCTACTCCAACGACTCGATCGTCAGGTCGGGAGTGTCACTCGGTGGCGACGGCAACCTGCGGCTCAACGCCCTCACCCGGGAGGGCCTCAGCTATCAGGTCACGTCACAGGTCCCGCGTTTGCAACTCGGCCTGCTGGCCTCGGTCGGTGACGAACTGTCACCGCTCTTCGCCGAGGCGGTGGAGCAGGGCGAAATCTCGATCTCGCCCGTCGATGCAGAGGTGCCGACGCGCCCGGCCGCCATCGACAGCTACCTGGCGGTCCCAGATGCGGTCGGACCTGCGATCGGTCAGTTGGCCCGTGAAGTGACCGCCGGCGCCGAGTCTCCTTTCGAGCGGGCACTCCTCTTGGAGCACTTCTTCCAGACATTCCAGTACAGCACCGACGTGTCCACCGGCCATTCGGCCCTCGATCTAGAGGCTTGGCTGACCGACCCCGAGAGCCCCAACTACCGGACCGGCTACTGCGAGCAATTCGCCGCGTCGATGGCACTCATGGGCCGCATCGTCGGTCTCCCGACCCGGGTCGTGATCGGCTTCACGCCGGGTGAGACGGTCGAGACCGAAGACGGCCCCATCCAGGTGGTGAGGGAACGCAACGCCCATGCCTGGGTGGAGGTGTGGTTCGACGGCCAGGGATGGGTCGGATTCGACCCAACTCCACGCAGCGATGGAGCCACCGCTCCCACTGCCCGAGCCATCGGCTTGGAGGACGAGACCTTCGAATCTACTCCGGGATTCCCCACCGCTCCCGACTTCGAGTTCCCGCGGGACGAGTTCGTCGACGATCTCGCCGACGTGCCGATCGACGTGGATGGCTCGCCTCGGGGCGGGTCGGACGGCATCGTCTGGAGTCTCTGGTGGCTGATCCCGCTGATCGGAGTCCTGGTCGGCTCGATCCCCGGCTTGAAGGCGTTGCGACGCCGTCACCGGCACAAGCTCGCCGCCCAAGGGGACGTGGAGGCCGCTTGGGCCGAGATCATCGATCGCCTGGAGGATCTGGGCGACGGCCCGGCGATCCACCAGACCCCGGTCGAGTTCGCCTCCCAGGCCGCCGAAGACCTGTTGCCCCTGGCACGGGCATACTCGGCTTCGGTGTACGGAGGGGTTCGTCCGACGGATGCGAAACCCCATTTGTTGGCGGCCGAGCGCTGGCTGGAGCGCCGCTACGACCCTGGGCGACTGGCGCGGTCCAGGTTCAGGCTGCGCTCGCTCTTGCGCTGAGTGCTCGCTCGGGCATCCGTCGCGCTCGCGGGATCTCCCTACAAAAACGTCGTGTCTCGCACGACGTTTTGCTGATAAAAAGCCCTATCAGTAGGAGGAGGCTTCGTCGCGGACGTCGTCTTCGACCCGCCGCAGGACCTCGAGGAACTGCTCGCGGTCGAGTTCGAAGCGGGTGACGTCGTCCTCGACGTCGCGGGCGATCTCGTCGATGGCCACGAAGAAGGAGAGCTGCCCGTTCCGGAGAGCGTCCAGCAACTCGCCGTCGTTGCTGGCGACACTGAAAATCGACTGCCCGTCGGTCACCAGCTTGACGGAGGCGAGATGGTCGTCGAAGTCGGCGTTGCGCCGGAGATACTCCCAAGCCCGCCGCACTCGCTGGAGGGACATGCCGTTGTCGAGGAGGCTGCGGACGACCCTCAGGGCGACCAGATCACGGAAGGAGTAGAGGCGGCGGATCCCCGGCCGTCCACCAGTGTTCTGGATCGAAGGCTTCACCAGACCCACCCTGTCCCAGTACCTCAACTGATGTGGTGTGCAACCTGTCAGCTTGGATGCCTGGTCGGCGGTGAATGCCTGATCGCTCAATGCTTCTCCCAACGTCTCTCGCGCCGGTGAGGAGGACCGGCGAATCCCTCGTACTGCCCCGCCAGCGGGGGCGGTGATCGGCCACTCTAGCCGAAACGGATCAGCCTCGTCCGAAGGGTCGGCGGGGCCAGATCGACTGGTCGTCCGACCCGGAATCAGAGTCCCCCATCGACCATCCCCGCCGCCGAATCTCGTGCACGAGGGCGGTGGCGGAGACGACCATCACCGTGAATCCCAGCAGCGCCACGAGGGTCTGGCTGGTGAAGAAGGCCACGACTATGGCGAGGCCTCCGATGAGGCCCACGAGCGGCAGCCGCAAGCCGAAGCCGCGGGAGCTGTCGATGTTCTTGACGGCCTGGACCAGATCGGGGTCGTCCTCATAGAACTGCCTTTCGATCTCGGCCAGAATCTTTTGCTCTCGGTCGTCGAGCGGCATCGCCTGTTCCTCGCGGGCGGGGGTCGTCGACCCCGTCTGGCGTCCAGTATACGAAGCCACGGGAGAATGCGAGAGTGGCAAATTG
>DATGPZ010000284.1:0-15747 GCA_035304485.1 Acidimicrobiia bacterium
GACACGGTCGACGAGGTGACGCAGTTCTTCGGTGCCGGGACCGACTTCACCGAGGCGCTGTCCCGGGTGGCGACCGAGGCCGACGTGGTGGCCCACGACGGCCACTCCGACTACGGGACGGCACTGGCTGTGTTCGTCGACCGCTATGGCCGTGAGGTCACGCCGCGGTCGACCGTGATCATCACCGGAGACGCTCGCAACAACTACCGTCCGCCGCAGGCTGCGCAACTGGGTGAGATCGCCACCAAGGCCCGGGCGGTGTACTGGCTGAATCCCGAGCCTCCCAGCTACTGGGACACAGGCGACTCCGTGATGAGTGAGTACGCTCCCCATTGCGAGGGTGTCTTCGAGGTGCGTACTCTTCGGCAACTCGAAGACTTCGTAGAACAATTGAGCTTGCCGCGGCGACGGTAGGGGGTAGCTCAGATTGATTGCTCAACTCTGCCCATGGCGTGACCGATACTCACGTGTGCAGCAAGCTCTCGCAGGTAGAACTAACGAGTGAGGTGTGGCGTTGGGCCATCGAATTCTGGTGATCGAGGATTCCGCTGTCATCAGACGGCTGATCGAGGTGTGCCTCAGGGCCGCCGATCTCGAGATCGTCACCCGCGACGATGGCAAGAGCGGCCTGGCGGCAGTCCAGTCCGAATCGCCTGACCTGGTGGTTCTGGACATCGGTCTGCCCGGAATGGACGGCTGGGAAGTTCTCGCCAACGTTCGGTCCGACGAAGCCATCAAGAACACTCCGGTAGTCGTGCTCACTGCTCACGCCGAGGAGGAGTCCCGGCGGCGGGCCGACGAGGGCGGTGCCGACGCCTTCGTCACCAAGCCGTTCCAGCCGAACGAGTTCCGCAAGACGGTTCTCGACCTGCTGCCCTGACCGTCGGCGCCAGGCTCAGGGGTACGTCGAACGGGTTCTGAATTGGTGGAGGAGATGCCGCGCTCTGAGGGCCTAGCTCCCCACGCCCGACTTCTGACCTTCCGTCTCCCGTAGCACCTCGCCCAGCCGCACTACGAGGTCGACGACGCGGTTGGAGTAGCCCCATTCGTTGTCGTACCAGGAGAGGACTTTCACCAGGTTGCCGCCCAGAACCTGGGTCCCGGCCGAATCGAAGATCGAGGAGTGTGGGTTCCCGATGATGTCGGTCGAGACGATCGGGTCCTCGTTGTACTCGAGGATCCCTGCCATCGGCCCCTCCGCCGCCCGACGGATGGCATCGTTCACCTCTTCGACGGTCACCTCGCGGTCCAGTTCGACGACCAGGTCCACAGTCGAACCATCGGGAACCGGAACCCGCATCGCCATCCCGTCCAGTTTGCCCTTCAGCTCGGGGAGCACCTCGCCCACGGCACGAGCCGCCCCGGTGGTGGTGGGGATGATGTTCTCGGTGGCGGCTCGGCTGCGGCGCAAGTCCTTGTGGGGGACGTCGGCGAGGCGCTGGTCGTTGGTGTAGGCGTGAACGGTGGTCATGACACCCCGGCGGATGCCGAACTCGTCGTTGAGCACCTTCGCCACCGGTGCCAGGCAGTTGGTGGTGCAGGACGCGTTCGAGACGATTATGTCCTCGGCGTCGAGTTCGTCGTCGTTGACCCCCAGGACGACCGTCTCATCGATCGGGTCCTTGGATGGCACCGTGAGCACGACCCGCTTGGCCCCGGCCGCCAGGTGCTTCTCGAGCGACTGACGGTCTCGGAAGACGCCAGTCGATTCGATCACGACGTCCACGCCCAGCTCGTCCCAAGGCAGAGCCGCGGGATCGGTTTCGCGCAGCATCCGAATGCGATGGCGGCCGACCGTCATCTGACCGTCCGCGACTTCCACTTCCTGTTCGAACGGTCCCATGACCGTGTCGTACTCCAGCAGGTAGGCCAGGACGTCGTCGTCGGCCAGATCGTTGATGGCAACGACGTCGATGTCGGTGTCGGGGCGAGTGGCGATGATGCGGAACACGGCTCGACCGATCCGGCCGAACCCGTTGATGGCGACTCTGATGCTCATGCGGTTGGCTCCTTCACGATCTGTTGGGAGAGGCGCTCGACGACTTCGACGAGGCGGGCGGAGTAACCCCAGCCGTTGTTGAACCACGTGATGGTCTTCACCATGGTTCCTTCCATGACCATCGTCGAGAGCGAGTCGAAGAGGCCCGAGTAGGTAGAGCCCTTCACGTCCGAGGACACGATCGGGTCGGCCACGTACTCGAGGATGTTGCGATAGCGGCTGGCGGCCGCCTCCCGGATGGCTTCGTTGACCTCGTCGACCTTCGTGGAGCGCCCCACCTCGGCGACGAGATCGACCGTCGACCCGTCGGGCACCGGGACGTTGAGCGCCACCGCCGACAGCTTGCCGGCGAACTCGGGCATCACTTCGGTGATGATGTCGGGGGAGTTCGTCTCCTCGGGGATGATGTTCTCGCCGGCGGCACGGCTGCTCCGGAAGCCTTCACCCGGCACGTCGGCGAGACGGCCCGAGTTGGACATGGCGTGGACAGTGGTCCAGAAGGCACGCTCTATCCCGAACTCCTCGTCGAGTGTGCGGAGAACTGGAGCGACGGCGTTGGACGTGTTGGACCCGAGGGCCACGATATCGGGTCCCTTGTCCAAGACTTCGTCGTTGATCCCCATCAACACCATCGGGATCTCGCCGGGAGTTTCCGGGCTCGACGCCACCACCACCGCCCGGGCTCCGTTCGCCAGATGGTCCTCGTTGGCCGCACGGGTGCGGTAGCGGGTCGTGGCCTCGATGACCAGATCCACGCCGTAGTCGGCCCATGGCACTTCCGCGGGTGTCTTCTTCTGGATGAACGCCACCTCGCGCTGGTCAGCGGTGAGGACTCCATCTGCGAAGTGGACCTCGCCGGGGTAGCGCCCGTAAATGGAGTCGTACTTGAGCAGGTAGGTGAGCCCAGCCGGATCGGCGACGTCGCACACGACGCCGATCTCCAAGTCGGGGTGGCTGCGGACGAGGCGGAAGACGTTGCGGCCGATACGGCCGAATCCCATCAGCCCGATTCTGGTCTTGCTCATGGTTCGTCCTTGTGTCGGGATCACTTTCCACGGTAGTGCTGTCGCCGTCGACCCTCTTCAAATCGTCACCCCATTTGGATAGGTTCGTGACCGGGCCAGGTCATCGCAACCAGGAGGTGGGAGCCCATGTGGATGGCGGTCGGGCTCGTGTGCCTGTTGTCGCCGGTGCCAGGGCCAGTGTCGGAACCTTTCGCCCCCGTCGGGGCCTACGCCGGGCATTGGGGCGTCGACATCGCCGCTTCGGCCGGCACTCCGGTGGTGGCGCCAGTCACCGGCACCGTGACGTTCGCCGGTTCAGTGGCGGGGATGCGGTCGGTGACCATCGAGGCCGGCGCTGTCAAGGTGTCGATGTCGTATCTGGGTGAGGTGTCGGTTTCCGCGGGAATGGAAGTGAGCCGGGGCCAGGAGGTGGGAACGTCGGGTCTCGCCCACGAGCAGGAGGCCGTGCATCTGTCGGTGCGGCTCGATGGCTCGTATGTGGACCCGGGTCCCTTCCTGCGCTGCCGGTTCCGGCCCATCGCCGAGGCACTCCGTCTGGTTCCCTATCCTGGCGGGAGTGCGAATCGGACTACTCGGCGGCACCTTCGACCCGCCCCATCTCGCCCATCTGCACACGGGAGAGGTGGCTTATCGTCAACTCGGCTTGGATCGCGTCGTCTTCATGCCCGCCGGCGCTCCCTGGCAAAAAGCGGGACGCAAGGTCTCCGCCCCCGAGCACCGTTGGGAGATGACCCGCCGGGCCGTTCAGGGAGTCGACTACTTCGAAGCAGACGAGCGGGAGGTCCACCGCGAGGGTTGGACCTACACCGCCGACACCCTGGCGACGTTCGATCCTGACTGCGAGATCGTCCTGATCCTCGGGGCCGACAGCGCCCGGGGCCTACCGACTTGGGAGCGAGCCGACGAAGTGCTCAAACGGGTCGAAGTGGCGGTCGCTCCGCGCCCGGGCACCGACCGGGGCGAGGTCGAAGCCGCGCTCGGAAGCTCCACCACTGTCAGCTGGCTCGACATGATCCCCCTGGACGTTTCCGGAACGATCATCCGGGATAGAGTGGCGCGCGGGAGGCCAGTCAGGTTCCTCGTACGCGACTCGGTCTGGCGTTACTTCATGGCGGAAAACCTCTATGCAGATGAAATCAGGGCTCCGGTAGGATGAGCCCACGAACCTCAGGAGGAACACCCGTCTACGAATCCAGACACATCGCCCAACTCGCCGCTGAAGCCATCAGTGACAAGAAGGGGCTCGACGTGGAGATGCTGGACGTGGGCGACATCCTCTCGATCACGGACATCTTCGTGATCGCTACCGGCACCTCGAACATCCACGTCCGGTCGTTGGCCGAAGGAGTCGAGGAAGCGCTGGCAGAGAAGGCCAATCGGAAGCCTCTTCGCCGAGAAGGCATGGACCAGGCCACCTGGATCCTCCTCGACTACGGCGACGTCGTCGTCCATCTGTTCCAGCCCGAGCAACGTGACTACTACGGCTTGGAGCGGCTGTGGGCCGACGCACCCCGGATCGAGGTCGAGCAGGCTCTGCCGTCCGACGTCTGACGCTTTCGAACGACTCCAGCCGTTTGGTATCCTGTGTCGTCCCCTGGGGCTGTAGCTCAGCCTGGCAGAGCACTTGCATGGCATGCAAGGGGTCAGGGGTTCAAATCCCCTCAGCTCCACGGACGGAAACCCCCTGGTCACAGGGGGTTTCCGCTACTTCAGGGATCGAAAGCGGCCACCTTGAGTCCGCCCAGAGTCCGCGAAGAGTCCGCGAGAGACCGCGCCCGAGCGCACCGGCAGCCTCGCGGTCGCGCCCCTCGAAGAGATGTCCGTAGACGTCGTAGGTGGTCCGGATCGAGGCGTGGCCGAGCCGCTTGGAGATCACATAAGGGTCCTCGCCGGCGGCGATCAGCAAGGCAACGTGGGTGTGTCGAAGGTCATGCGGGCGCATCGGCTCACCGACGGACTGACGCACGGCCGGGTACCAGAACCGTCGACGGAAGAGGCGGAGTCGGAGCGGTCCACCCTCCGGCGCGGTGAAGACCAAGCCATCCCGCCCAGGATGAGCAGTCAAGTGGGCGGCGAGTTCGTCGGCTAGAAACGGCGGGAACGAGACCGTTCTACGAGCCGCCGGCGTCTTGAGCGGCTCCTCCACCCGAAGCTGACGCCGCAGCAGGTCGAGGCGATCAATACGGAGGGCGGCCAGCTCGCCCGGACGCAGCCCGGTATAGGCGCCTGCCAGCACGAAAGCCCGGTAGCGGGGCGTGATGGTTTCGGCCAGATGCTCCACTTCCTGGATGGAGAGGAACCGTTTCTCGGATTGCTCGATCTTGGGCCGCGCTAGGCCCCAAACCCATCCACCTCCATCCTCGCCCACCCACACCCGTGATCAGTGGCGCCGTATGGTCGCGATGGCAGCCAAGCGGCGCCATCAAAATGGAGTGTCGGGGTTGAGCAGCTTCCAGGTGCCTTCGGAAATCACCTCAACGTCGCCGTCGACCACCTTGATGGCGGTGTCGTCGTCGATCGCATACGCTGGCACCGGCAGATTGGATGCCCACTCTTCCATCTCGGCCAGAGGAGTAGGTGTCATGTCGGTGCGGTTGAGGTGCGGGTACAACGTAACGTCGACGAGCCCTAGCGCCTTCTCGGTATTCACCGCGATCTCGCTGCCGTCGGGCACGTGCTTGACGTTGAACTCCGCGTCGCAGTTGTAGGGAGTCACAACGATGCTCCCGGCACTCACCCCCAGGTAGACCAGGTTGTTCAGGGACGCGAACAGGTCGGCCAGACCAGACTTACGCATCCAGTAGTGCAAGAACGACACATGGCCACCCCATACGATCAGGGCGTCGGCCTCGCGAACCGTCGGCACCCAGCTCTCTTCCCGGATGCTCGGCAACACGCTGAGTTCTAACACCCCCAGCGAATTCCACCCCAGGTCAGCTGCCGGAGGATTCGAAGCTTCTCCCCTGATCGCATCGTGCGCCATATACGGACTGCCGGGAAAGGGATATATCGCAGTGGGAATGAACAGGGCGTTCGACTCCGAGATCTGCTTGCCCAAGAGATCAACGAGGGCCTCGGAGATGCTCCGGTTTCGTACGCCGCCAGACGTGAGAAGGTACTTCATGACACCCTTCTTCCAAGAACACAGAATCCTGGCACTAGACGCAGCCATCATGTCATGAGTCATCCGCTCAGCCAACAATCACGCACAGGCGAACAGGTAAACGACCGCCTGCTCGCAGGCGGTCTTCACTTGTTCTAGCGCGCTTTGGGGACCGCATAGGGTCCGCTGAGCGCGCCAAAACGATCAACCGGACAGGCGGTTCGACATCTGCCAGCCGGTCGCGCCGAGGGCGAGACCCGTCAAGGCCATCACCACCAGAGCGATCCGGGCTACCGGCATCAGCGACGTGACTCTGTCGCCCAGGTCGCTCAGCCGGTCGAGGTCTCCCAAGGCGGTTTGGTAGTCGTCGAGCGTCGCCCGGGCGTCGTCGAGGTTCTGGGCGATGGCGTCGATCCTTCCGGTCAGCAACTCGGCGTCGGCCCCAGTGGTGCGGATCTCGTCGGCGAGCGCCTCCAACTTCTCGCCCTGACCTCGGATGCTCTCTGGAAGACCTTCGAGCTGGGTCTCGACGTCCCGAAGGGCGTCATCGAGAGGTACCTGCGGCCGGTAATCGACGCCGAGGACGCTCAGAGTTCGCATCGTCTCGTCGATCACGGCAGCCGTGTCGACCAGGGCGGGTAACGCATCCTGGAGAGCCGCCAGCGTTGCCGGGATCCGGTCGGTCGACAACGCCGCCACCTCGGCCATGACGGCGGCGGCGTCCCCACTCGATGTGCCCACCCGGCCGACGACATCTGCGAGCGTCGTCAACGATCCCTGGACTTCTTCGAGGGTCGCATCCACGCTGGTGATCAGGTCGCTGGAGGGGTCGCCGATCTGCCGCAAGTCGGGTGCGACTGCGGCGGTGGCTTCGACCACATCGAGTGTCACCCAACCGCCGAGACCGCCGGCGAGGGCCGCCACGGTCACGACGACCGCGCCGAGGCGTACGAGAGCAGGGGTGGAGAGGTTTTTCATAGAGCGGATCGCCGTCGACAGCTACCCACCGTAGAGGAACGGGAAACGCAGCGGTTTGGAGACCACCAGGGCGGGTAGTGGTCGTTTTCGATACCGGGCTGAAGAAAGGTTGGGTCGGTGCCGGAGGCAATCAGGGCCGCCGACGTCACGAAGGTGTATACGTCGAGCGGCGAAGGGGTCTGGAACGTCGATCTCTCCCTGCCTGAAGGGAGAGTCGTCGGTTTGATCGGGCCGAGTGGAAGCGGGAAGACGACGTTGGTTCGGTTGCTCACAGGGCTCCTCGAACCCGATTCGGGGCGCATCGAGGTGCTGGGCAAGGACCCGGCCCGGTTCGAAGGTGCCACTCGGTCACGCATCGGCTACTTGCCGCAGCGGTCAGCGCTATATCCGGCATTGTCGGTGCGCGAGAATCTCGAGTTCGCGGCCGCCCTCCACGGCATGCGCGGGCGAAAGCGCCGGGAGGCGTGTGATCGGGTACTCGCCTTCGTCGAGCTGGAGAAGGCGCAGGGCCAGAAGGTGAGCGAGATCTCGGGCGGGATGCGACGACGGGTGGGGTTGGCGACCGCTCTGGTCCATTCGCCCGAGTTGATGTTCTTGGACGAACCGACGGCCGGCCTGGACCCGATCCTGCGCCGGACCATCTGGGAGCACCTCCTTGAGCTCCGCACTCGGGACCGGACCCTCGTGGTGACCACTCAGATAGTGGGTGAGGCCGCATATTGCGATTACATCGCGGTCCTCTCCGAAGGGCGGGTCGCCGAGTGGGGGGAACCGGAAGAGCTCCGCAGAAGAGCCTTCGGTGGGGAGTTGGTCGACGTCCTCTTTGCCCAGCGACCGGCCTGGTCGACGATCGAGGAGATCGCCGACTCCATCGGCGCCACGGAGACACGAAATACTGGCCCCAGAAAAGTCAGATTCACGGTCCCCGACGCCGGATCGGCCATTCCGCTTGCGACCGCTGCCGCCGAGAAGGCGGGTGCCGAGCTGGAGGAAGTCGAGCGGATCGTCCCTGAGTTCGACGACGTGTTCGTCCGGATCGTCGACAACCACCGAGCGCTGGTGTGAGGGCAGCCGGATGAGATCACTCACGACCATCTTCGCGTTCGCCGGAAAAGAGATCCGCCAGGTGCTGCGCCAGCCGCGATTGATGGTGGCTCTCATCGTCGGGCCGTTCATCATCCTCGGCCTGTTCGCTGCCGGGTTCCAGGCGAACCCACCCCCGCTGCGATCAGTCCTGGTGCTTCCGGAGGATTCGGGCCTGGAGGAACGCATCCCTCAGATCAGCGAGGCCCTCGACGGCGACATGGAAGTGATCGGGGTCGAACACGACGTGGACCTGGCACGTGAGCGGCTCGACAGCCGGGAGGTCGACCTGGTCGTCATAGCTCCCGAGGACGCAGTCGAGATCGTGCGATCCAACGAGCACGCCCCGATCGTCGTGCTCCACGATCGGCTCGATCCGTTCGATCGTGCCTTCATCACCGTCGCTGCCCAGTCGGCCGTCGACGAACTCAACCGGGTGGTGCTCTCGGAGGTGACCGAAGTCGCTCAGAGCGAAGCCGGAGAATACGAGGAAGCACTTCCCGCCGCCCGTTCCAGCATGGGCCGAATGGCCGAGGCTCTGCGTCGGGGGGACGAGACCGAAGCCCGAGCAGCTCAAAGCGATGCCATCGACTCGCTGCAATCGGCCGAGGAGGGTCTCGGCTCGTCCTCCGACCTGCTGGCGAGTCTCGAGCGGTCGGTCGGCAGCGGTTCGCAAGAACCCGTCGGCGGTCGGGTGGGGGAGACTCGGAGCGAGGTCGAATCACTCGACACCGCGGATCCGGCTGCCGCCGACAGAGCCGAAGAGATCGAGGCCGACTTGGCCGAACTGGAGCAGACCTTGAGTGAGTTCCGCTCGATATCGCCCGAGGTGTTGGTCCAGCCCTTCGTTGCCGAGACCGAACTCGTCCGTGGCCAAACCGTTCCGCTCACCACCTACTACTCGCCCGGGGTGGTTGCGGTGTTGCTCCAACACGTCGTATTGACCTTCGCCGCTCTCAGTGTGGTGGGCGAACGCCAGACCGGATCCACTGAGCTGTTCCGGGTCGGGCCGGTCCGGGTAGGAGAGTTCCTGGCCGGGAAATTCCTCGGCTACGCCTTCCTGGGTTCGGTCATCGCCGCCGGCCTGATGGCCGTCGTGATCTTCGTCTTCGGCACCCCGATGTTCGGGTCGCCCTGGTGGGCCATCGCGGTCTTGGCGCTGACGATGTCGGCTTCGCTCGGTCTCGGATTCGTCATCGCGGCGGCCGCCAACTCCGACGCCCAGGCGGTGCAGTTCTCGATGATGGCCCTGCTCTTCACGATCTTCTTCAGCGGAATGGTCGTATCGCTGAGCCGACTCGCTGACGGCGTCCGTCAGGTGGCCTACCTGGCCCCGGCAACGGCAGGTACCGCCGCCCTCCAAGACGTGATGCTCCTGGGAGCACCTCCGGCCCCGATCCACATCGGGATCCTGGTCATCTACACGCTGGTCGCTTTCGTGTTGGCCTACGTGTGGCTCAATCGGCGCCGGGTGGCCTGAGTCACGACTGGGGAACCCAGGTCACGTCGACCCGTAGCGAAGTCGGCCCGTTCGCCTCGTGACGTTCCGCTTCTACCCGCCAGTTGCTCACGCCTTCGGCCGGCAACCGGGGCAGATGACGGCTGCAGAGACGGCCCGTGGCATCGACGTGGCAGTTCTGGAAAGAGCCCAGGATCTGGAATCGGATCCCGTTGGAGGTGATGATGAAGACCTCGATGTCGTCGTCCTGCGAGAGAGGCAGCGCGATCTCGATGTCCATGGCGTGCCTCGTCGGATCGAAGGCGAGCAGTTCGCCGGACGCATGCGTGGCGTCGGCGGGGAACGACACTTCCGTGGCGGAGCTCCTGTTGATGAAGGGGACGCCAGCCAGCGACCCTGAACAGGCGGTTGCCAGGGTCAACCAGGCCAGTAGGACCGCCGTGGAGCGCACCATCCCTCATCCGAGATTACCGGGTCGGCGGCGGCCGCGCCGGGCTTCAGCCGGTGTAGTCGTAGAAGCCCCTACCCGATTTCCGGCCCAACATGCCTGCCTCCACCATGCGCGTCAGTAGCGGTGGGGAGGCGTAGAGAGGCTCCTTGTACTCGTCGAACAACACATCCGCCACCAACTTCATGGTGTCGAGCCCGATGAAGTCACACAGCTCCAGCGGTCCCATCGGATGGTTGGCTCCCAGACGCATTCCGGCGTCGATGTCCTCGGCGGAGGCGTGCCCGGCTTCGTACATGCGGATCGCCCCGAGCAGGTAAGGGACGAGGAGCATGTTCACTACGAACCCGCCCCGGTCCTTGGCCCGGATGACGGTCTTGCCCAAGCGGTCGGTGGCGAAGGCCTCGACGGAACCTTCGACCGAGGGATCCGACAGGGGGGTCACCACGAGCTCGACCAGGCCCATCACGGGAACGGGGTTGAAGAAATGGAGGCCGACGACGCGTTCGGGCCGGTCGGTGGCAGCTGCCAAACGGGTGATCGGGATCGAGGACGTGTTCGATGCGAGGATGGTCTCGGGGGGAGTGACCTGATCGAGGGTGCCGAAGATGTCGCGCTTCAGCGCTTCGCTCTCTGTCACCGCCTCGATGACCAGATGCCGGTCGGCCTGGTCGGCGAAGTCGGTCGAGAACGCAAGGCGCTGCAACGTGGCGTCCTTGGCGGACTCTTCGAGTTTGCCACGATCCACCTGTCGGGCCAGGCTGCGCTCGATCCGCTCCCGAGACTTCTCACACAATTCCGGAGACACCTCGTGCACCACGACGTCGCATCCGGCAGCGGCTGCGACTTCGGCGATCCCCGCTCCCATCTGACCGCCGCCGACTACTCCGATCTTTTCGATGTCCACACCTTCCTCCTCGATTCGCCGAAGGACCGACCGATCGTCCGTTTCCAGGGGGCAGAGATTCCCACAGCGGCGGGCCGGCTGCCAAGGCCGTCCGGATACCCGCTCTGCGTCCACTACCTTGCAGGGCAATCGCGACGAAAGGAAAGCGAATGGCTCTCGAGAGCACAGGTCGGGCTCATTGGGAAGGCGATCTGTTCAGTGGATCGGGCACCGCCACCCTCGATACGGGTGCGGCAGGTCCACTGGAGATCAACTGGAAGGCCCGAGCCGAGGAGCACGGTGGCGTCACCAGCCCCGAGGAGCTGATCGCAGCCGCCCACGCCTCGTGCTTCTGCATGGCACTCTCGAACGTCCTCGCCAAGGCGGGGAATCCACCGACGAGTCTCGACGCAGAAGCCACCGCGACCTTCGTCCCGGGCACCGGGATCACGGGAATCCATCTCAAGCTGACCGGCAACGTCCCCGGAATGAGTGAGGAAGACTTCCAGGAGGCGGCCGAGAACGCCAAGGAGAACTGCCCCGTGTCCCAGGCGCTGAAGGGCAACGTTCCCATCACGCTCGAGGCTTCGCTGAGCAGCTGAAAGCAACGTCCGGAGGGGTGGGCCACCAGATGGCCCGCCCCTTCTCTTGCGTCAAGAGCGAGTGACCGCCTCGGCCCTGGGTCCCGCACGCAGGTGGCAAGCCGCCAGGTGATCGGGCGACCCAGGCACTTCCATCACCGCTGGGTCTTCCACATCACACAGACCCGCCCGGGCGATGGGACAGCGAGGATGAAATCGACAGCCGGGTGGGGGATCGAGCGGTGAGGGTATCTCGCCTTCCAACCGGATCCGGTTGCGGGGTCGGTCGGGATCGGGGATGGGTATCGCCGAGAGGAGAGCCTCGGTGTAGGGATGAGCCGGGGACCGATAGAGCGTGTCCCTGTCCGTCACCTCCACCACCCGGCCGAGGTACATGACGGCCACCCGGTCGGAGATGTGCTCCACGACGGCCAGATTGTGGGCGATGAAGAGGAGCGTGAGGTGGAGCTCCGACTGGATGTCGCGGAGGAGGTTCAGCACCTGAGCCTGAACCGAGACGTCCAAGGCAGAGACCGGCTCGTCGGCGACCACCAGCTTGGGGCGGAGGATCAACGCCCGGGCGATCCCGATCCTCTGACGCTGTCCACCCGAGAACTCGTGGGGGTACCGGTCGGCGTGGCGGGGTCGGAGGCCGACCAGCTCCAGCATCTCGTGGACTCGGGCGCGTCGCTCTTCGCGGTCGCCGATGCCGTGGATTCGGAGCCCTTCCGAGATCGAGTTACCGACCGGAGTGCGGGGATCCAGCGAGCTGTAGGGGTCCTGGAAGATGATCTGGACGTCCTGGTGGAACCGTTTCAGGTCCTTGCCCGAGAGGTGGGTGACGTCCCTGCCTTCGAACTCGATGGTCCCCGAAGTCGGTTCGAGCAACCGGCAGATGAGACGTCCCAGAGTGGTCTTGCCACACCCCGATTCCCCGACCAGACCGAGCGTCTCCCCGCGGGCGATGTCGAGGTCGACGCCGGCGACGGCGTCGACATTGGCGACGGTACGCCGGAAGATCCCGCCCTTGACCGGGAACTGTTTGCGGAGGTCCCGGATTCGCAGGAGGGCGTCGCTCACTCGGCACCCTCTTCGTACAGAAAGCAACGGACGCGATGGCGAGTCCCGATTTCGAGCAGTTCGGGATTCCGCTGCGTGCAAGACTGAAGACCGGCTTCGACCCTGGCGGAGCAGCGGTCGGCGAAGCGGCAACCAACTGGGGGGTCGACCAATGTCGGCACGGTGCCAGGGATCACTTCGAGTTGATCGGCGACCGAGCCGAGCACCGGGATCGAGCCGATGAGCCCGCGCGTGTACGGATGGGCCGGCTCGCGGAAGAGGGTGGAGACGTCCGCCTCCTCGACGATCTGGCCGGCGTACATGACCGCTACCCGGTCGGCCATCTCCGCCACCACACCGAGGTCGTGGGTGATGAGGATCACCGCCGTGTTGAGCTCTTCTTTCAGATCGATCATCAAGTCGAGGATCTGAGCCTGGATGGTCACGTCGAGCGCCGTGGTGGGCTCATCGGCGATCAGTAGGGCCGGCTCACAAGCGAGTGCCATGGCGATCATGACGCGCTGGGCCATCCCGCCCGAGAGCTCATGTGGATACGCCAGGGCCCGTCGACTCGGGTCGGGAATTCCGACCTTGCGAAGCAGCTCGATGACCTTCTCTTGGCGTTCCTGTTCGTCGTAGCCGCGATGGAGTTCGAACACTTCCGCGATCTGAGCACCGACGCGGAAGACCGGATTGAGGGCCGACCCTGGTTGTTGGAAGATCATCGAGATCCTGTCACCGCGCAAGTCGGTGAGCTGTTTCTGACTCATCGTCGTGAGCTCCTGGCCGTCGAAGCGCACCGAACCGCCCACGATCCGACCCGGATAGGGGACCAGGTTCATGATCGACAGAGACGTCATCGACTTGCCGCAACCGGACTCGCCGACCAGACCGAGCACCTCGCCTCGATCGACGTGGAGGCTGACACCGTCGACTGCCTGGACCACGCCATCCCGAGTGAAGAAGTACGACCGCAGGTCCTCTACTTCCAGCAAGTGCTCCCGGGAAGGATCCGGCTCCAGAGGAACGTCGTCCACGTAATCGATGTTGGGCTGGGCAGTCATTCGTTGAGGCTCGGGTCGAGGGCATCGCGGAGGCCGTCCCCCAGCATGTTGAAGCCGAGCACGGTGATCACGATCGCCAGGCCGGGAAAGATCATCAGATGCGGAGCGGTGAAGATGCGGGCAGTCTCGTCGGCGAGCATCCGTCCCCACTCGGGCGTGGGCGGTTGAGCACCCAAGCCCAGGAACCCCAGAGCTGCCGCCTCCAGGATGGCTCCGGCGATCCCGAGAGTCCCGAGGACGACGAGCGGAGTGAGGGCGTTGGGGATGACCCTCGTGATCAGGATCCGAAATGGCGACGCACCGAGGGCCCGGGAAGCGGCGACGTAGTCGATCTCCTTCACCGACAACACCGAGGCTCGCATCACCCGGGCGTACTGGGGGAGGGTCACGATGGCGATCGCCAACAGCGTGTTGCGTATCCCGGGACCCAGCACGAAAACGATGGCGATGGCGAGGATCAGAGCCGGGAAGCCGAGGACCACGTCCATGATCCGCATGAGGATGTTGTCGATCCAGCCGCCGGCATAGCCGGCCACCGAGCCGATGATCGCTCCCACCAAGATGGCCAGCAGGACGGTGGTGAACCCGAGTGGCAGGCTCACCCGGGCGCCATAGAGCACTCGGCTGAAGAGGTCCCGCACGTTGCCGTCGAGGCCGAAGAGGTGCTGTTGACCCTCGCATCCCAGCCAGTTGACGCAGGGAGGTGCCCACCTGGTTGCTTCCGGTTGCCCGATGAAGTCCTGGTAGGGGGAGTAGGGAGCTATGACGGGCGCCAGCAGGGCCAGGACGACCATGGTCCCCACGAGTACCAGACCGGTGACGCCGATCTTGCGACGGAAGAACCTGCGAAGGGCGATCCTCCATACCGAGCCTGTCTCGCGGAGCAACTCCTCGCCACCAGGCGTCGGGACTTCGACTGCGCTACGGCGGGCGGTCACCTGAGCCTCACTCTCGGGTCGAGGTAACCGTAGGAGATGTCGACGACCAAGTTGATGATCACGTAGGTGCCGGCGATGACGACCGTGAACGCCTGGACGATCGGGAAGTCACGGGTGCTGATCGACTCGTACAGCGCGGTGCCGATCCCGGCCAAGCCGAACACCGTCTCGGTGAGGACGGCGCCTCCCAGCAGAGCTCCGAGCTGGAGGCCGATCACCGTCACCACCGGAAGGAGGGCATTGCGGAGAGCGTGGTGGCGAACCACCCTCTTTTCGGGGGCGCCCTTGGCCCGAGCCGTCCGTACGTAGTCACGCTGGAGCACATCCATGAGCGACGAGCGTGTCATCCGGGCGATGATCGACATGGGAATGGTGGCGAGGGCGAGGGTGGGAAGAATCAGGTGACGGACGGCAGCCACCAACGCCTCCCACTGAGCGGAGATGAGGGCGTTGACGATCTGCATCTTCGAGACGAAGAAGGCGGCCGAGTAGACGACGCCCGAGTCTCCAACGTCCCACCCCCAAACCTCCCAGAACGGCGATGGTCTCATTCCAGGGGGCATCCGCCCCGAAGCGGGCAACTCGAACGGAGTGCCGCCGAGGACGATGGCGCCGAGGTAGGCGAGGAGGAGGCCCAGCCAGAAAACCGGCATCGACACGCCGACATTGGCGACGGTCATCGCTCCCACGTCGACGGCCGTGTTGTGGCGCCGGGCAGCCAGGACCCCGAGCGGGATGCCGGTCCCGACCGCGACCAACAGGGCCGCGATCGACAGTTCCGCCGTGACCGGCAGTCGTTCGAGGAGGATCGAACTGACGGGGCGGGAGAAACGAATCGACTCACCGAAATCGCCGCTCAGGATGCGCTGTGAGTAGATGGCGAGCTGGACGGGAATCGGTTCGTCCAACCCGTTGGCGGCGTTGAAGCGCTCACAGGCCTCGGGGGAGGCCCGCTCGCCCAGCATGGCCGTGCATGGTTCGCCGGGAAGCAACCTGACCAGCAGGAAAACCACCACCAGCACCCCGGCCAAGACGGGGATGGCGATCAGGGTTCTGCGGAGGATGTATCCCAGCATGCGGCTTTCGTGAGACGGGGGGCGGCCGGTGACCGGCCACCCCCCGTC
>DATGPZ010000285.1:0-17233 GCA_035304485.1 Acidimicrobiia bacterium
CTGTCGTTGCTGGCAGGTGGTGCCGGCCTCGGGATCGAGCCACTGAGCGCGATCTGGTGGCTCAGCCGACCGGTTTGGTTCCTCGCCGTAGGTGTCGTCACCGCCGCCCTGGTGGCGACTTTCTCCCGTTACGAACGGCCCGGGCCCGATGGACGGCCCGCTCCACCCTGGTGGCGGCCGGTCCTGGCCGTGATCGGCGTGTGCGTCGGATTGGGTCTGCTGGCGGCGGAGGGCATCGCCGACGAGGAAGGCCTGAATGGACTGGTCCTGACGCTTCCGATCATCGGGGTGATGGCGGGTGGCATCGGGGGCGCTCGCCTCCATGCGCGCCGCTCTCCTGGAGCGGTCGAAGTGGCGGGGGACCGCTAGATCCATAGGGCCGTTCGGCTCTACCAGATCGATGGGTGACCGCTACCATCCGGCCAACGGGGCGGGGACTATCGAGTCGCCCCGGTATCCACGAACGGAGGAAAATGTGAAGAAACACTTGCGCCTGTTCGCTCTCGTAGCGGCGTTGGCGATGGTGCTCGCCGCCTGTGGTGACGACGGTTCCGCCGACACCACGGCTGCACCTACCACGCCCGAGACCACCGAAGCGCCGGCGGACACCACCGCCCCCGCCGACACGACCGCACCCACCGAGACCACCGAGGCGCCCGACGACTCGGAGCCGACCGCTGAGGTCGAGCCCATCCGTGCCTGCCAGGTGACCGACACCGGCGGTATCGACGACCGCTCGTTCAACCAGACCGCTTGGCAGGGTGTGCTCGACGCTCAGGAAGCGGGTTTCGCCACCGAAGACTCCGACTACCTCGAGTCGACGGCCGCCACGGACTACGAGACCAACATCAACTCGTGGATCCAGGAAGGTTGCGACCTGATCATCACGGTCGGCTTCCTCCTCGGCGATGCCACCGCAGCCGCCGCGCAGGCCAACCCGGACCAGTACTTCGAGATCCTCGACTTCGCCTACGAAGAAGAGATGCCGAATGTCGTCGGCGCCGTGTTCAACACCGTCGACGCCGCCTTCCTGGCTGGATATCTCGCCGCCGGCGTGAGTGAGACCGGAGTCGTAGCCACCTACGGCGGTATCCAGCTGCCGGGTGCCGTCACCGACTTCATGGACGGTTTCGTCTACGGCGTCCGCTACTACAACGAGCAGAACGGCACCGACGTGCAGGTGCTCGGGTGGAACCCGGAGGATCAGACCGGTACCTTCACCGGCGACTTCGAGAACCTCGACACGGGCCGTCAGGTGAGCCAGGCCTTCGTCGACGACGGCGCCGACGTGATCCTGCCCGTAGCCGGTCCAGTCGGTGAAGGCACCGCCGCTCTCGCCCAGGAGCTGGGCAACGTGCGGGTGGTCGGTGTCGATGCCGACTGGTTCCAGACTCTGCCCCAGTACTCGGATGTGATCCTCACGTCGGTCCTGAAGGGTCTCGATGTGGCGGTCTCGTCGGTCATCCAGGACGTCGCCGAGGGCAACTTCGAAGGCGGCACTCGCGTCTTCACCATCGCCGAAGACGGCGTGGGCCTCGGCCAGATCGCCGAGGACGTCGACCAGGCGCTGGTCGACGAGGTCGAGCAGATCCGCCAGCAGCTGGCCGACGGCAGCCTCGTCGCCGCCGACATGGCCGGAGGCTGATCCAACCGACCGCCAAGAACGAAACAGGATGGGCCCCGCCTCGGCGGGGCCCTTTCTATAGTCTCGCTGTCACTCAAACGTCGGGTCTCTCTGCCTTTGGGTCGTGGCCCGCATATGTCGATCGGAGGTCACTGTGGACCAAGCATCAGACCGTCGTTTCGAGCGCCGGCGCGTGACGGCGTTCATCGCCGCGCTCGCCGCGCTGATCGTCATCCCCGTGGTGGTGGTCGCCGCTGACCGCTTCGACGACGTTCCGGACTCGAATGTCCACCACGACGACATCAAGTGGCTGGCAGACTCCGGTGTGACTTTCGGCTGCAATCCACCCGCCAACGATCGCTTCTGTCCAGAGCAACCGGTCCTGCGACAGCAGATGGCGTCGTTCCTCCGCCGACTCGCCGAGAATCGGGTGGTCGACGCTGCCACTGCCGCAGAGGCGGAGCACGCCGAGACAGCCGACCGAGCCTCGTCTGCGCCAGGCACTCTCCTCGCCGCGACTTCGCTCGATGTCAACTGTGCGTCCCTGGCGAGCGGCGATTCGACGTATCGCAAGGTGGTCGACGTCGGCACCTTCGACAAGGCCAACGACGATTCGACGATGTTGCTCACGTTCAACGGACGTGTCGGTGCTGACACCATACCGATGGCTACCGGGGCCATCTTCGAATTGCGGGTCGACGACACCGTTGCCTCCACCGGGCGGGCACGTGTGAATATGCGGACCGCTGAGGCAGGCGTGGGAGGCATTCAAGCCAGCATGAAGGGCATCTTCGACGGCCTGCCCGCCGGCACTCACACGGTCAGCATCTGGGCGCGGGCATCGCTCGCCAGCGGTACCGCCACCGGCCTGCGTGTGGACCCTGGATGCTGGGGCACCGACCACGTGGTGGTGGAGGAATACGCCGGTTGAGCTGATCTCCCCGAGCTTCGCTCGGTGTTGATCTCCCGAGCTTCGCTCGGGTGGGGGGACGACCCGCCATACCCCCGCCGGTCGGCGTACTGGGGCGGCAGGCGTGTCGCGTGCGTCTGAGCACCGGGGCGGTGAGCGGTTGGTGTCTGCTTCCGCCGCGTAACCCGACTGCGGGTGGCGTCTGCTGCCGCGGGATCCGGTAGCGTCGGAGGCGCGCTGGCGCGACTTCCGTCTTCCGACTTCCGACTTCCGTCTTCCGACTTCCGTCTTCCGACTCAGGGGACGAAAGGCCCTTTGCACGGTGGCCGTCGTGTGCGACGGTTAAGCTCCAACGCCGAGATGGTCCGGAGGCCGAGCTGCGACTCGAACTGAGAGGCATCACCAAGCGATTCCCCGGTGTCATCGCCAACGATTCTGTCGATCTGACCGTCGAGTCGGGCGAGATCCTCGGTCTGCTGGGTGAGAACGGCGCGGGCAAGACCACCCTGATGAACATCCTCTACGGTCTCTACGAGGCCGACGAGGGTGAGGTCCTCATCGACGGCCAGCCGGCCGCATTCGACGGTCCCGGCGACGCCATCGCCGCCGGCATCGGCATGGTCCACCAGCACTTCATGCTGGTCCCGGTCTTCACCGTCACCGAGAACGTGGTGCTCGGAGTGGAGCCGACCGATGCCCTGGGACGGATCGACTATGGAGAGGCCCGTCAGAAGGTGGCCGAGATCTCGGCTCAATACGGGTTGGAGGTCGATCCGGGCGCCATCATCGAAGACCTGCCGGTCGGTCTCCAGCAGCGGGTCGAGATCATCAAGGTCCTGTTCCGTGAAGCCGAGGTCATCGTCTTCGACGAACCCACATCGGTCCTCACGCCTCAAGAGGTCGAGGATTTCTTCGAGATCGTCCGAGGCCTGCGCGAGTCGGGCAAGGGAATCATCTTCATCACCCACAAGCTCGGGGAGATGCTCGAGATCGCCGACCGGATCGCGGTGCTCCGGCGGGGCAAGATCGTGGGGGAGGCGACTCCCGGCGAAGTGACGCCCGAGGAACTCGCCGAGATGATGGTCGGTCGTCCCGTCGAGCTGGTGGTAGAGAAGTCGCCCGCAGAACCGAGCGGGCCGATGCTGGAGGTCGAGGACCTGGTCGTAGTCGACCACCGCAACCATCGTGCCGTGGACGGGGTCAGCTTCCAGGTGCAGGCGGGCGAGATCGTGGGTGTGGCCGGAGTGCAGGGCAACGGCCAGACGGAGCTGGTCGAAGCCATCACCGGCCTGCTCCTCCCGATCTCCGGGACGATCCGACTGGACGGAGAAGAGATCACGCACACATCCCCGCGTCACCGCCATCGAGCGGGGATGGCTCACGTACCCGAGGACCGCCAGCGCGACGGTCTCGTGCTCGACTTCGATCTCACCGAGAACCTGGTTCTGGACGCCTATTACGACCGCCCCTACAGCCGGGGGATCGTCATGAACTGGGTGGAAGCTCGCCGCCACGCCGAGGAGCTGGTGGAGCAGTACGACGTCAGGACGCCCTCGGTCGACGTGCTCGCCTCCCACCTGTCGGGTGGCAACCAACAGAAACTGATCGTCGCCCGGGAATTCGCCCGGGAGACCAAGCTCATCGTGGCCTCCCAACCCACCCGCGGTGTGGACGTGGGGTCGATCGAGTACATCCACCAGCGGATCGTCGAGGAACGGGACCAAGGAGCAGCGGTGCTGATCGTGTCGTCGGAATTGGACGAGATCATGGCGCTGTCCGATCGGATCCTGGTCATGTATAGGGGACGGATCGTGGCCGAGACCACACCGAGCGAGACCAACCACGGGCAAATGGGCCTCTACATGGCGGGGCAGACGGCGTGACCGAAGAGCGCACGGCCCTCGAGTTGGAGACGGAGGGAGGCCCGAAAGGCCCCCGACCGCGTGGGACTCTCCGGGAGCGGATCGCCCCGTCCAGCGTCGACTGGCGTACCGTCCTGCTCGTCCCCCTGCTGGCCGTCGTCGCCGCACTTGCCGTCGGGGCCATCATCATCGCCCTCACCGAAGGGCCGGAGGACATCTCGACGGCGTATGCGGCCCTCTTCCGGGGCGCCTTCATGGGAGTGGGCCCCATCTCAGAGACGCTGGTCAACGCCACCCCACTCATCCTCGCCGGTCTCTCGGTGGCCATCGGCTTCCAGGCGGGGCTCTTCAACATCGGCGCCGAGGGCCAGATGACCATCGGGGGGATGACTGCGGTACTGGCCGGATTCATGATCACGGGAGTTCCGGCCATCGTCCATCTCCCGCTGGCGATCCTGGCGGGGTTCCTGGGGGGTGCGATCTGGGGCGGAATTCCCGGTTGGCTACGAGCCCGAACCGGCGCCCACGAGGTCATTTCGACCATCATGCTGAACTTCATCGCCTATCGCCTGGTCGACTTCCTCCTCAAGCAGCCGGCCATCATTCGGGAGGGGCGCTTCGACCCGATCAGCCGTGACGCCCTACCCTCGGCCCGACTGCCACAGCTGCTCGACTGGATCAACCCTTCCCTGAGGCTCCACGGCGGGTTCATCCTCGCCATCGTGATGGCGATCGTGGTCTGGTGGGTGCTCTATCGAACGACGATCGGTTTCGAGTTTCGGGCGGTCGGGTCGAACCCGAATGCCGCCAGCTATGCGGGTATGAGCGTGACGTTCTCCACCGTGACGGTGATGGCGTTCGCAGGGGGTCTGGGCGGTCTCGCCGGAGCCAACCAGATCCTCGGTGTGCTCAACAGCGTCTCCCCCGGATTCACGGCTCAGATCGGATTCGATGCCATCGCCCTGGCACTTCTCGGCCGCTCACATCCGGCCGGGGTCGTCCTCGCCGGTCTTCTCTTCGGGGCGTTGCGGGCCGGTGGCCAGGTCATGCAAGTGCGAAGCGGTGTGGGCATCGACCTGATCACGGTCATCCAAGCGCTCATCATCGTCTTCATCGCCGCTCCGTCGCTCGTGCGGGCCATCTTCCGGGTCCGAGCCGGGGAGGGGGCCGGGCAACTGACGCGAGGTTGGTCGGCATGACGACGGTCGAAGCCGCCGGCAACCAGGTGCGGATCCCATCAGAGGTTCGGCGACAGCGGGTCCTGGGAGTCGTCTACCTGCTCTTGGCGATCGTCGTGGCTTGGTTCTTCGCCATGGGGTCGGAGGGAGACGCCACCTTCCGGCTGGGGGAGGGAGGCCAGGATCTCGATCTGACTTTCTCTGCCGCCGGAATGGGATGGGTGACCGCTGCCATCTTCGCCTTCCTCGCCGGGCTCCATCTGACCAGAGGTCTCGGCAGACGCACGAACCTCGTCTTGGCTTTCGCCCTGGCCCTCTTCGCTTTCGCCTTCCTGGCGTGGGCCGCGGCCGGCTCGTCCTTCAGTCTGCTCGGCATGCTACGCACCACGGTGGCCGCTGCCACGCCGATCGCGTTCGGTGGCCTCTCGGGTGTGCTGTGCGAGCGCGTGGCGGTCATCAACATCGGCATCGAAGGAATGCTCCTGACCGGGGCCTTCATGGCGGCCTTCATCGGGACGCTCACCAACCAGTGGGTTGGACTCCTCGCCGCCACGGTGTCGGGCGGAGTGATGGCGCTCGCTCTGGCCGTTCTCGCCATCCGCTATCGGGTGGACCAGATCATCGCGGGGGTGGTCATCAACATATTCGCCCTCGGACTCACCTCGTTCCTCAGCTCCCAGATCCTCGTCGAGAACTCGGAGCGCTTCAATCGTCCGGGAGTCGTGCAGGCGATCCGGATCCCGGTTCTAGCCGACATCCCGGTGATAGGGCCGATCCTGTTCAACCAGAACATCTTCGTTTACACCCTGTGGATCACGGTGGCCGCCACTACCTACGGTCTGTTCCGGACGCGGTGGGGCCTGCGGTCGCGGGCTGTCGGTGAGCATCCGAAGGCGGCCGACACCCTGGGCATCAACGTGTACCGGATGCGCTATCTGAACGTGCTCCTGGGCGGCCTGGTTGCCGGCTTCGGTGGCGCCTACTTCACCCTGGGTTCGGTGGGAGCTTTCAACGAGAACATGACGGCGGGGCGCGGATTCATCGGTCTGGCCGCGATGATCTTCGGACGCTGGCATCCGGTGGGCGCCCTGGCCGCGGCGCTGGTGTTCGGATTCGCCGACTCGCTCCAGGTGCGGCTCGGCATTCTCGATGTCGGAATTCCTTCGGATTTCCTGCTGATGGCGCCCTACATCGTGACGATCATCGTGGTCGCCGGCGTCGTCGGAAGGGCTCGTCCTCCCGCCGCCGACGGCCAGCCCTACGTCAAGGAGTAGTCGCGCAGGGAGCGCGTCACATGCTGAGTCGGAAGTCGGTTTGGTGAGGCCTGGAAGGTTCGACGCTGAACGGTCTCCGGTGAGGGTCCTCGCCCTCGTGTAAGACTCGGTGTTGTAGCGCGGCGTCCCATGGTCGAGCCCCGTCAGCCACGTCGACAGACGGAGGGTGAAGCGTGCGGTGAGAACTATGCGGGGGACGCGACTTCCGTCTTCCGACTTCCGTCTTCCGTCTCTCAGCCGGATTCGGTGGTGGCGGTGGTTTCTGGCGTCGAGGTCGCCGTCGTCTCCGAGGTATCGCCGGGCGCAGTGGTGGCGGTCGTTCCGTTGGTTCCGGTCACCGGCCGACCGATCACCTCGATCTCGTCGATCACCAACTCGTCGAACACCTGGCCATCGATCAGCTGAGCCGGCCAGGCGCTGTTGATCGTGATCGTGAGCTGATGCGTGTTGAGCGACGTGAAGGCGACCTCTTGGGTTCCAGGGATGTTCTGGAGGTCGATCGGAGTCTCTGAGAGGCTGTCGTCGGCCGAGATCGACAACGAGCGCGCCCGATAGTTTCGCTGGAACCGGGTGTCGTCGTTGCTGATGTTTCGCCAACCGATGCGCTCGATCGCCACTGCGCTGCGGAATCGGATCGTGATGGTCGGGGTCTCGCCGGCTTCTTCGAGCGCCACCCAGTCGACCTGGTAGAGGGCGTCGGTCCCCGAAACAAGGTTCTCGCATATGAACGAGCCGATTCCGGCGACGCTGCAGTCGACGCTGAGCGGGTCGAGGACCTCGTTCTGGGCGATCTGCACGGTGGTCGACGTCGTCTCGCCGGCGGCGGCGGTGGTCTCGGTGGGCTCGTCGTCGCCGCTGAACAACTGGAACAGGAGGGCGATGATGATGACGCCCAACAAGAGGCCGCCGATGGCGATCACGGCCCGGACTCCGGCCGTGGCCTGGACGGCTGGACGGGGAGCGGCCGGGAGCGGTCCTTGAGACAGGCGCGCCCCACACTCCTCACAATGGCGATTCGTGGGGAGATTGTCAGCGCCGCAGGATGGACAGATCACTGGCTCTCGAGAGGGCGGAGGCGGGGCCTCGCCGAGGTCGAAGGTCTCGTACTCTTCGGCGTGGGGTTCGTCTTCGTATCCGAGAAAAGCTCCACAGGTGGGACAGAACTGTTCGTCCCCTGTCACGGTGGCACCGCAGTCCGGGCACACGTGTCTTGCCACAGGCCTCCTTCCAATACTTCGGAGTGCGCGATCGGATAACTCGACCGCCGCTCCGGGGGGTATTGTGCCACGTCGTGCTGCAATCGGACATCATCACAGCGGAACCATGGACGCCCGCCAGCATCGTGGCCGGAATCCTGTTGCTCGCAGCGGTCATCGGGTTGATCGTGTGGATGGTGCTCCGATACGGAGGACGGGGCAACTGACCCTCTCGTTTCTGTCGGTCTCCTCCTTTACGATCCCGACATGCCCTTCAAATGCGAGAGCTGTGGCAGCGTGTCAGCCAAGTGGATGGGCTTCTGCCCCCAGTGCCACGCTCAAGAGCCGCTGGTCGAGACTCAGCCCGAATCTCGTCGGCGTACGGGCCTCAAATCCCAGGCCGCCCGCGTCCAGCGACTGTCCGAGGTCGGATCGGAGGCAGCCGATCACGTCCCGATCGGAATCGGGGAACTGGACCGGGTACTCGGCGGCGGCCTGGTTGGTGGTTCGGTGGTCCTCGTCGGAGGGGAACCGGGAGTAGGGAAGTCGACTCTGCTCCTCCAGGCAGCCGGGGCCATCGCCTCGAGTGGGAGGTCGGCGCTGCTGGTGTCCGCCGAGGAGTCGGCCCAGCAGGTGGCGATGCGGGCACAACGCTTGTCGGTGACCAGTTCCGATATCACGCTCGTTGCCGACGACGACGTCGATCGCGTCCTGGCCGCGGCCGAGGCCGACCCGCCCGACCTGATGGTCATCGACTCGATCCAGACGGTAGGCGTGCCAGACGCCGCCGGGACACCGGGTGGGGTCTCCCAGATCCGGGAGAGCGCCGCCCGCTTGATTCGTTTCGCCAAAGATCGCAACGTTGCCACGGTCCTCGTCGGTCACGTCACCAAGGAAGGCGGCATCGCCGGGCCCAAGCTGCTCGAGCACATGGTCGACGTCGTCCTCTACCTGGAGGGAGACCCCGACCGCGGGATCCGAGCGCTGCGCTGCCTGAAGAACCGTTTCGGGGCCACCCACATGGTGGGAGTGTTCGAGATGACTTCCGACGGCTTGGTCGAGGTGGCCGACCCCTCGAAGGCGTTCCTCTCCGACTGGGAGTCGACCGTGCCCGGGACCGTGGCATTTCCGGCAGTAGAGGGCCGCCGGTCCGTTCTCGTCGAGATCCAGGCTCTGACGTCCGATACCGCGCTACCGCAGGCCCGGCGCTCTGTCCGCGGAGTGGAGTCGTCCCGCGTCCACCAGATCCTGGCGGTGTTGGACCGTCATGCCGGGATCTCCGCTGCCGGACAAGACGTCTACGTCAATGTGGTCGGGGGATGGCGGGTGACCGAGCCCGGTTGCGACCTGCCCGTGGCGCTGGCCATCGCCTCCTCCCTCCTCTACATCCCTCTGGGCTCGATGGCGGCGTGGGGAGAGATCGGACTGGCAGGTGAGGTGCGCCAGGTGCCGTTCGACACCCGACGCCGCCAGGAGGCCGAACGGGTGGGCCTGGAACGGATCATCGCCCCGAGTGGCCGGGGCAGTCTGCGACTCGCGTCCGCTCTGATTCAGGCCGGGCTCGCCGGTCCGGTGGCAGGTCGGACCTGATAGCCTGCGACCCGTGGGCGATACCCCTTCGATTTACGACATCCTGGAACGGCTCGCCCCCGGCACACCGATGCGTCAGGCGCTCGAGCGGATCATCCAGGCCGGGAAAGGCGCGCTGATCGTCCTGGGGTTCGGCGACGAGGTGGCCGAAGCGTCGTCGGGAGGATTCAAACTCGATGGAGCCCTCTTCACTCCAGCCCGGCTGGCCGAGCTGGCCAAGATGGACGGCGGAATCATCCTCGACGACAACCTCGACCGCATCCTCTACGCCAACGTCCATTTCGTGCCGGACGGAACCATTCCCACCGATGAGACCGGTTCCCGACATCGAACCGCCGATCGGATGGCCATCCAGACCAAGCGGCCGGTGGTGGCGGTGAGCGAAGGGCGCAAAGTCGTCACCCTCTATTACGACGGTCAGAAGGTGCAGCTGGATCGGCCCACCGAGGTCGCAGCCCGAGTCAATCAGGACCTCCAGACGCTCGACAGGTTGCGTCGCCGGCTCGACGATGCCGAGAACCGGTTGACAATGCTCGAGGTGACGGGCCTCGCCACCTTCCGACCGGTGGCGACGCTCCTGCAACGTACGGAGCTGGTCAGGCGGGTGGGAGTCTCGATCGAGCAGGAGACGATCAGCCTGGGCGACGAGGGCGGGCTCATGTGGGTCCAACTGGCCGACATGGTGCGCGGCGTGGAACACATCAGGGAGGTGACCCTGATGGACTACGTGAAACCCCGGCGGGAGTCGGTCATCAATCGGGCTGTGGCCTCCCTGGTGGAACTCAGCGGGGCGGACCTCGAAGATCCGAGCAAGGTCGGCAAGGCGGTCGGCTTGAGCGAACTGGACGAAGCGGCGGTCCCCCGTGGCTATCGACTCTTGTCCAAAGTCGGCCGGCTACCCGATCATGTCCGCGACCAACTCGTGTCCCATTTCAAGAACTTCGATCGGTTGCTGAAGGCGAGTGTCACCGAACTCGAACAGGTCGAGGGAATCGGCACTGCTCGGGCTCAACAGCTGAGGACCTTCTTCGATCGTCTCGTGGCGGCGGCCCAATCGTGGGATCCCGATCTGGATTGAACCGGTCGGTCGGGTAGACTGACCGGCCCCGCGTCTCGGTGCCAACCCCTCGCGCGGCGAGCCCTCGAAGCGACTGGAAACTCTGAACGACGCATGGCGAAGAAAACCAAGTTCTCGGTTGGCGACAAGGTCGTCCACCCCCAGCATGGGGCGGCCACCATCGCCAAGAAGGTCAAGCAGGAATTCAACGGCGAGAAGCGCGACTACTACGTGCTCGACATCGCCACCGAACAGCTCACGGTGATGGTTCCCATCGAATCGATGGAGGACGTCATCCGGCCCGTCATCACCAAGACCGCCGCCCGCAACGTCCTCAAATCACTGAAAGAGGAGCCGGAGGAGGCAGGCTCGAACTGGAGCCGTTGGTACAAGGTGCTCAACGAGAAGATGACCTCCGGAGACATCTTCCAGGTGGCCGAGGTGGTGAGGGACCTGACCTATGCCCAGCAGACCAAGGGCATCAGCCCGGCCCTGAAGCGAATGCTGTCCAAAGCCCGTCTGACCTTGACTTCGGAGCTGGCGTTCTCGCTCGAGATCGACGAGGAAGAGGCCACCAAGCGTCTCGACCGGGCCCTGCCCGCCGTCGAACAGCCCGAGGAGTAGACGCGCTCGATGTACCTCGGGACCGACGCCCGCGTCGGCTGGGGGTACGACGCCCACGCCTTCGGGGGTGAACCGCCGCTGATCCTGGCAGGGGTGGTGGTGGACGAATCTCGAGGGGTGCACGCCACATCCGATGGCGACGTCGTTGCCCACGCAGTCGTCGACTCGATCCTGGGGGCGGCCGGCTTGGGCGACATCGGCGAGTACTTCCCGTCCGACGATCCGGCATGGGAGGGGGCAAACTCCCTCGAGATGATCCGGACAGCCGTCATGGCTGCCTTCGAGGCGGGCTGGTACGTGGCCGGCTGCGACACCACGGTGGTCGCCCAGTCGGTGCGAGTCGCTCCCCATCGCTCCGCCATGCGTGAGGCCCTGGCCGACGTCCTGGAAGTGATGGACCCTTCCTCCGTGTCGGTCAAGGCCACTACCACGGACGGCCTGGGTTTCGTCGGCCGCGAAGAGGGCATCGCTGCCACCGCCCTCACCCTCCTCCGCTCCCGCGACTGAGGCTTTTTATCAGCAGAATGTCGTGTGTAACACGACGTTCTTGTCGCGAGATACCGCGAGCGCGGCGTTTCACTTTTTCTCACCACAACAACGTCGTGTCTCGCACTCGGTTTTGCTGATAAAAAGCCAGATTGGCCGGGAGGGTGGGTGGGGGTCGTACAATCGCGGCATGATCCGCCTCTACAGCACGCTGGGTCGCGCCATGGTCGACCTCGAAACCCGGGACGAGGGGAAAGTCGGCTTCTACGTGTGCGGTCCCACCGTGCAGAGCGCTCCCCACATCGGTCATGGCCGGTCTGTGGTGGCCTTCGACGCCATCCGCCGCTACCTGATATGGCGGGGATACGAGGTGCGGTTCGTGCGCAACGTCACCGACATCGAGGACAAGATCATCGAGAAGGCGGCCGAGGCTGGTGAGGACGTCCCCGCCTACGCCCGCAAGATGGAAGAGCGGTTCGCTGAGGCCTATCGCAAGCTGGGGGCGCTCGATCCGGACGTCGAGCCCCGGGCAACCGAGAACATCCCCCAGATGCACGAATTGATCCAGATCCTCTTGGACAAGGGCTTTGCCTATCAGGCGGGTGACGACGTCTACTTCTCGGTTCGCAAGGACGAGGACTACGGGCGCCTGTCGGGCCGCGATCCCGATGAGATGCGGACCGGTACCCGGATCGAACCCAATGAGGCGAAACACGATCCGCTCGACTTCGCTCTGTGGAAGGGAGCCAAGCCCGGTGAGCCCTATTGGGACTCTCCCTGGGGTCCGGGTCGGCCGGGCTGGCACATCGAATGCTCGGCCATGGCCCGTCGGTTTCTGGGTGAGGATTTCGACATCCACGGCGGCGGAGCCGACCTCATCTTCCCGCATCACGAGAACGAGATCGCTCAGTCGGAGTCGGCCACCGGCGAGCGGTTCGCCCGCTATTGGTTGCACAACGGCATGGTCAATCTCGACGGAGCCAAGATGGCCAAGTCCACGGGCAACGTCGTCGACCTGGAGACGGCCATCGCCAAGTACGGCGGTATGCCCCTTCGTCTCCTCTTCCTGCGTGCCCATTACCGGGCGCCGATCGAATACTCAGCCGAGCTAGTCGAGGAGGCAGCCGAGGCCTATCGGCGAATCGTGCGATTCTTGGAACGGGCCCGACCCGAAGGGGCCGATCCGGATCCCGCTTACCTCGATCGCTTTCGGGAGGCGATGGACGGCGACTTCGGGACGCCGGAGGCCGTAGCCGTCGTCTTCGATGCGGTTCGGGAAGGCAACCGCCTCCTCGATGCCGGGGAAGACGCCAGCCACATCGCCGCCACCGTCGCCGAGTTGATCGAAGTGCTCGGCATCACCGTCGAAGCGGCGAGTGACGACGCCGGGCTGGACCGGGAAGCGGTGGAGTCGATCGCCCGAGACTTCGACGTCGCACCAGGGAGTGACGTCATCGAGACCCTGGACCGACTGCTGGAAGCACGTACCGCCGCTCGAGAAAACCGCGACTTCCAGACCGCAGATGCGATCCGTGACCGTCTCGCCGCGGTCGGTATCGCCGTCGAGGACAAGGCCGATGGGTCGCGCTGGGTTCGGACATAGGGTCGAGGGTCTCCACGCCGTCGCCGAGGCCGTCTCTTCGAGTCGTGTCCGGACGCTGTATGTGGAACGTGGCCGGGCCGACCGCCACGAAGTAGTCGGCTTGATCGAAGACGTGGAGAACGCTGGCGGTGTCGTTAGAACCGTCGACGACGTTCGGACCATCGCCGAGACGACGGCACCCCAGGGTGTCGTTGCCGACTGCGAGCCGATTCGATACTCCACCCTGGAGCGGCTCGTGGAGATGACCGTTCCTGCCGCCGTGCTCGTGGTCGACCGACTCCAGGATCCTCACAATCTGGGAGCGGTGGCCCGGTCCGCCGTGGCGGCGGGAGTGCCGGGTCTGGTCGTATCCGATCGTCGGGCGGCGCCGCTCAGCGCGGCCGCCTTCAAGGCGGCAGCTGGTGCCCTCGAGCACCTCGCGGTGGCTGTGGTGGGCTCGATCGCGGATGCCCTCTCCCGTCTGTCGGGGTTGGGTCTGTGGACGGTGGGTCTCGAAGGCGCCGGCGACCGGTCCCTATTCGGCCTGGAGCTGTTGGCTGAGCCAGTGGCGCTGGTCGTGGGAGGCGAGGGTCGAGGCCTCAGTCGCCTGGTGGGCGAACGCGTCGACGTTCGAGCTCACATTCCCATGTCCGGGCCGGTCGAGTCGCTCAACGCTTCCGTGGCGGCGGCCCTGGCGGTGTTCGAACTGGCGCGCGTACGCGATTCTCAGGGGAGCCGGAGAGGGGATTCGAACCCCTGACCATCCGCTTACAAGGCGGACGCTCTACCCCTGAGCTACTCCGGCGGCATCTCTGATCGTAGACCGGGCTACCGGGCACCCATTCGGGTTCGGGGTACCGGACGCAGTCTGAGGCGCCCCGGGTGACCCGTCCGAACGAGGATGCTGGTGGATCAGCGGTCCTCGCTTCGTGGACGGCTGCTACCTGCCACCTCACCTACGGGCGTGCAGCCGAAATCGCCAGAATCCAGGGCCGGCGTCGATACGCTGGCGGGGGACATGTCTTTGGAGCGGGTCTTTCGGGTGAAGCGTTTGGAGCGCGCATGAGCGACAGAGGACGGCATCTCCGCCAGTCGGGATTCGGCTTCTACAGGGACCTCTTGCTGCTCGCTGCCGGCATTCTGGTGGTCGGGGCGGTCGTGTTCGGGGCGCTCTCACTGTGGGCGAGCAACGGCAACGACCCTTCGGACCCCACGGTGCCGGCGAGTCTCGACGCCGACGCCACCACGACCTCGACCTCGATCGCCTCCAGCACGAACCCCACTGCTCCTACGACTCCGGCCCCTCCGGATACGACCGCGCCGCCGTCGACTGCTCCGACCACGACCCCCACTACGATCAGGGAGGCGCGTGACCCGTCCGAGGTGCGAGTAGTCGTACTCAACTCGACGGGAGTGACCGGTCTAGCTGCCCAGCTGACCGAGGAGCTCGCGCCGCTGGGCTACCAGCTCGGCGAGCCTTCCAACTACACCCCCGAACTCTCCGACACGATGATCTTCCACTCTGACGACTTCGGCTTCGAGGCTGTTCAACTACTGGACGTGGTGCCCGACGCCACCGTTGCGGCAGATTCCGACCTGGCTGCTGAATGGGGCGTCGACGTGGTCGTGGTACTCGGTCGGTCCTACCTGGAATGACCCGGGACCGAGGAGGCCATCCGTTCACGGTGGCCGCCTGGATCCTGGTAGTGGCGCTGCTGTTCGCCGGAACGGCCGGCGTCCTCGGCGGGATCCTGTCCCGCTCCCTGGTGGTCGATCTGATCGCACTGTGGCCGCTATTGGTGGTCGCGGTCGCAGCGGGACTGATCACCCGAATGCTCCGCAAGAATCGGAGGGCCGGTGCGGTGCTCCCGCTGGCGATCTTCACCGCGCTCGTTCTGGCAGCTGCGCTCCACCTCGGTGGCTGGGAGAGGCTGCCGTCGGGGGCGATCTCGCTGCGGGGCCCCGCGCCGGCGGAGATGAGCGATCCGACCGAACTGATCGTTCAGATCTCGGGTGATCTCGAGTTGGAAGCAGAAGACAGCGGTGTCGCTTATCAGGTGGAGCCGATACCTCGGGGGGGCCGGGTGGGAGTCCCGCGAGCGACGGAGACGGCGGTCGACGAGGCGGTATCGGTCGAGTTCGAGGCGGTGCCCGACGCTCCGTCGTGGTACCGCTTCTCGGGCTGGTCCATCGATCTCAGCCCCGACGTGAACTGGCGCTTGGTGCTCAACGGACACATGCAGGCCGACTTGACGATGCTCACGATCTCGTCGGCGGCTATCGCCGGCTCCGGGGTCGTGCGTCTGGGGGCACCGCCCGAGACCGGGTCCAGCGTGATCATCGCCGGGGATCTCGAAGTCATCGTCCCTCCCGGTGCCCCGGTACTAGTCAGCGGTCAGGCCCAGGTCCCTCCAGACTGGGAAGAGGACGGTGACCGGCACCGCTCGCCGAACGCCGGCGCCGACGGCAACTGGACGATCTCCGTACAGGGCGAAGCGATACCCCGGATAGTGGAAGGCTGATGGGCCGTCGCCCGATAGACTCGCGCCCGATGGATTCAGACTCGCCCCGGATGCAAGCCCTGAAACGGATGGGCTTTGTGGTCTGGATAACCATCGGGGTGGTGGCACTCGGCTGGGTGGTGTTCCGGGCGGCCGATTCGGTTCGCATCATCTGGTTGCCACTGGCTTTCGCCGGCGGCCTCACCTTGCTGCTCAACCCGCTCGTCAACGCCTTCGAACGGGTCCGCATCCCGCGTCTGTTTGGCACCCTCATCGCCTTCCTGCTGACGGGCGGAGTGGTCACGGCCACCGTGGTGTTGTTGGTCCCGGCCGTGCGCCAGCAAGGAAGCGAGTTCGCCGCTGCCTTGCCCAATCTCTACGGCACCATCGTGTCTTGGCTCCACTCGCTGTCGGACACGTTCGGGATCGACCTCGGCGAGGTGTGGACATTCGAGACGATCCAAGAGTGGGTCCGCAACCCGGAGAACCAGGCCACGCTCCAAGAGCTGCTCGGAGGCTTCGGGTCGGGGGCGGGACGGATCCTTCGGGGAGTGACGGAGACCGTCGCGGTGCTGTTTCTGGCCCCGGTGCTCGCCTTCTACATGCTGATGGATGCCACCAAGTTCAAGCTCCGCGCCCGGGAGCTGACACCTCCCCAGCATCGGGAAGAGGTGTTCCACGTCGCCACCCAACTCGCCACTGCCCTGGGCTCATTCGTTCGAGGCCAGCTCCTGGTCGCCTTCATCGTCGGCCTCCTCTCCAGCGTCGCCCTCTACATCCTCGACCTGCCCTTCTGGCTCCTGATCGGGATCACGGCCGGTGTCTTGAACCTGGTGCCCTTCGTGGGTCCTTTCGTGGGTGGAGCGCTGGCGGCGATCGTCGCTCTCTTCAACGGCTCGGTCTCACAGGCACTGTGGGCGGTGGGTCTCTTCACCGCCATCCAGCAGTTCGACAACCACGTGGTGACGCCGCTGGTGCAACGGACTCGGGTCAACCTCTCGCCGCTCGTCATCGTGCTGGCCCTGATCGCCGGGGGAGCGGTGGCCGGTCTGCTCGGCGTCTTGATCGCGGTGCCGGCGGTCACCGTGATCCGGATCGTGGCCGGGCACCTGTGGCGGACCCGGGTTCTCGGAGAGTCCTGGCAGCAGGCCACTGACGCCATGATCGAGCACACCGAACGGCCGGAAGTGATGATCCGGCGGCGGCGGCCTCCTTCCGATCAGCAGAGACTGTTCGACACGGGTGAGCATCCCGAGATCGGGATGGTCGAGTCGAAGAGCCCCTGAGCGGACCCGAGACCGCGTTCGACGATGGGCATGTGGGAGGCTGGCTGTGGATGAACGGAGTTC
>DATGPZ010000286.1:0-9136 GCA_035304485.1 Acidimicrobiia bacterium
CAACTCCACCCCGTATCTTCTTGACCTTGATCGCCGAGTAGGTGCCCAAGGCCAGGGCGAGAGGAATCGACAGGACAAGAGACCCGAATGCGAGAAGGGCGGTCGGCTCCAACCTGCGCACGATCTCCTCGTAGATGTCGAAACGGGCCGAGTAGGACGTCCCCAGGTCACCACTGAACACGCCGACCAGCCAGTCGCCGTACTGGCTGTACCAGGGTTGGTCCAATCCCAGCTCGGCGCGCAACGCCTCGTAGGCGCCGGGCGCGGCCTCCTGGCCGAGCATGATGAGCGCGACGTCGCCGCCGATCGTCCTGAGGAGCCCAAAAACGATCAAGGAGCCGAGGAATGCCGCCAACAAGAGGGAGCCTATGGAACGCAGGATCACCCGAACCACTCGATGGCCCCCTTCCTGTCGGCTACTGATCTCACGATGTCGTCAAGATTGGGTGGGGTGTGGTTGGGACCGGAGGAACTGGGTCCCAACCACACCATGTCTCGGTCCCTAACCGTCCCAGCGGAGACCGCGAAGGTCGATGTGGATGTCGGGGAGCCGATGCCGCTTCAGACCGACCAGATCCGACCGGTAGACGACCGGTGTGTTCGGCTTCTTGGTCGCAAAGATCCAGCCCTGGTCGGCCACATAGTTGTGCAGTTCCTTCTGAGCTTCGACGTACTCGTCGTAGTCGAGGATGCTGTCGAGGTTGTCGATCATCTCGTCCATCGTCTCGTCACAGAAGGCCGCCTGATCCTCGTTGCCGAAAGGCTGACGACCACTTCCGCAGCGATAGTCGCTCAAGGCTGCGCCACTCGTGATCTGGAAGATCTCGAACTGGCCTTGGGTGTTGGTCTGATCGAGCCACGTAGCCAGGTCCTGGCTCTCTAGCTCGATATTGATGCCGATATCGGCCATCTCCGCCTGGAAGATCTGGGCCATCACCGTGTGCCAAGCGACGTTTGCGAAGGGGAACCTGAACGTCAGGTCGGTCGCGCCTGCCTCCTCCAAGAGGGACCGCGCCTTGTCCGGATCGTATGGGTAGGGGCAATAGTCGGTGTCCCAGGGCACACCGGCGGGCACTGCCATCGAGCACGATGAGGTCGCAGTTCCGGCTGTAGCCGCATCGATGTGCGACTGCCGGTTGTGCCCGTACTGGATCGCCTGGCGAATCCGGATGTCCTGGAAGGCTTCCACGTTGGTGTTCAGGGCCCAGTACGACACTTCGGTGCCTGGGATCAGTTCAACGGTCAGGCCTTCCTCGTCGGCCAGACTTGCGACCCTGTCCATGCCCTCGCCGATCACGGATGCGACCATGTCGATCTCGCCGGCGAGCAGAGCATTGATTGCCGCCGTCTCATCTGGAATGAACCTCTGCACGACTGTCTCGAAGTACGGCTGGTCTCCCCAGTAGTCAGCGAAACGGTGCAGAGTGAGATCCTGGTCTATCCGGTACTCACCGAAGGTGTATGGGCCGGTTCCGATGACGGTCGTAGCCGCATCGTTGTCCTCGAAGAAGTTCTCCGGGACGATGATCCCCGCCCGGTCGGCGAGCCTCGGCAGGAAGCTCTGGCTCGGAGCCGAAAGCGTGATCTCGAGGGTGTAGTCGTCGACCGCGGAGATATCCGTCACCGACACGAACGCTCCGGAGGCGCGGGAGACCGTCGACTCAGCGTTCTTGTTGAGCGAGTAGACCACATCGGCCGAGGTCAGATCGGAACCGTCGTGGAACACGACGCCCTGACGGATAGCGAGGGTGACGGTCATACCGTCATCGGAGACTTCCCATGACTCGGCCAGGAGAGGAACCGGCGAGCCGTCGGCCTCCAACTGCACCAACGTCTCCAACACATTGATCAGCAGCGGAGCGGTCACGGCCGTCAGCCCGGTTTCCCAGTAGTTCCAGTTGGGCGGCTCCTGAGGGTAGGAGTAGGTGAGGGTGGTCCCCCGGTCATCCGGGGTCACACTATCCCCTGCGGTCGTCTCCGTCGGACCAGCGGTGGTCTCGCTGGAGGCGGTCGTGTCAGGTGCTGCGCTGTCCGACGGTGTGTCGTCGTCGGCGGTCTGGTTGCCGCAGGCTGCGAACAACACCGAGATCACGGCTAGGAGGGTCAGCCAGTGACTCCACGGCCTCTTGCCTGCCCTACTGCCATCGCCCCGCCTGCTGGCTGGATGGGACCTTGCCACTGGAACCTCCTGGTTGCCAGGTCGGCCGAGGGCTCTTCCGATATCTTGCACCCCGGCCAACATATTCCGATTTGACCGGCGGAATATACATCTACACTGCGCTCGCTGTCCACTTATCGGAAAATGGTTCTGGATACTGGATAGCGTGGAGCAGATGGCAGGCCACCGGACCGGAGGAGAGAGGCCATGGAAAACGGAAGAAACCTGTTCGACTTGTCGGGCAAGACTGCCCTCGTGACCGGCGCCGGATACGGCCTCGGTAGAGCTTTGGCCCACGGAGTAGCCGCCCACGGGGCAAGAGTGATCGGCTTGGCGCGGAGCGCAGACGCCTTGGCGGAAACGTTCTCGACCCTCGGACCGGAGCATCGCTACATCGTCGGCGATCTCACCGATGATTCGCTATACGAACAACTCGATGCCATCGAGGAACCCATCGACATCCTGATCAACAACGCCGGGGGCGATCCATTCATCAAGCCCTGGCCACACCAGACGCCAGACGACTGGCGGGGTACCTATGAGGTGAACGTCATCGCTTCCATGCGGTTGATCCACCTCCTCAGTCCGAAGATGGCCGACCGTGGGTTCGGGCGCATCATCAACGTGGCATCGATCTACGGCTCCTTGGGACAAGATCCACGCAATACCACCTCCAAGGGAGGGGCAGGCGCCTACACCGCCGCAAAGCACGGGGTCATCGGCCTGACTCACTACCTCGCCTGCCAGCTGACTAGGGGCACCGGGATCACCGTCAACACCCTCAGCCCGGGCATGATCCCTTGGTCCAAGGCGAGCGAGGAGGGAGAGGCGGTGCGAGCCCGTACCGCCGATCTGACCCCCGTGGGCCGGAATGGGAAACCGGAGGACTTCGTGACTGCGGTCGTCTTCCTCTCGGCCGAAGCCTCCGGGTTCGTGAACGGCGCCAACATCGTCGTGGACGGCGGCTGGAGTATCTGGTGACGGCCCGTGGCTGAACCGACTTCGTCGAACAACCCGTTCTCGCTGGATGGTCGCGTCGCCCTCATCACGGGAGCGACCCGCGGTCTCGGCGCCGCCATGGCGCGGAGGTTCACGGCGGCTGGTGCACGAGTTGCGATCACTCATCGAGGTTCGGAACGGAATGTCGCACTCTCCTCTCGCCTCGTCTCCGAAGTCGGAGCGGACCGCCTCATGGTGTTGAAGGCCGATGCTGCGAGTCGGGACGAGATGCGAGAGGCGGTGGAGCAGATCAACGAGGTGTTCGGAACCGTCGACATCCTGGTATTGAATGCTGCGGCCACCGACAAATTGCCCTGGGACCAGATCACGGTGGACGAATGGGACCGAATGATGGAGGTGAACCTCCGAGGAGCATTCGTGGGCGCTCTCGCCGTGATCGAAGGGATGCGATCACAGAGTTACGGGAAGATCATCACCGTCGGCTCTGTCATGGCCACGTTTGGAGATCCCCGCTCGCTCCACTACGTGACGTCCAAGGGAGGACTCGTCGCCTTCGCCCGGTCCCTTTCCCGAGCCGAGGGCCCGAACGGCATTCGCGTCAATTGTCTCATCCCGGGAGCGATCCTCGTCGAGCGTGACATCGAGGAGGGAGCGGTTCCCGAACGCACGCTGGAGAAGATGAAGCAGGTCCAAGCACTCCACTATCTGGGCCAGCCCGAGGACTTGGCAGCGGCCGCCCAGTATCTGGCGAGCCCGGCGAGCGACTTCGTCACGGGTCAAGTACTGACGGTAGACGGAGGCTGGACCAACCCCTGACGGGCTCACGAGCGCGTTCTTAAGACCAAAACGGGGCGCGATACGCCCCGTTTTGACGCGCAGAACGCGGCGTCGTCCCAGACTGAGAGGCTCGGGGACACCGAGTTCCGGAACCGTTCGTGGCGTTCTCCCCACAAAAACGTCGTGTCTCGCACGACGTTTTGCTGATAAAAAGCTCTAGCTGTATTGGATGCGGGGGTCGAGGTAGGCGTAAACCACGTCAACGATCACGTTGACCACCACGTACAGGACCAACACGACCAGGATCGTGCCCTGGATGAGCGGATAGTCGCGAGTGCCGATCGCCTGGATCAGCATCCGTCCCAGACCCGGGTAGGTGAACACCGCTTCGGTCACCACCGCGCCGCCGATGAAGTTGCCGGTCTGGAGGCCGACCACGGTCACGAACGGCAGGAGAGCGTTGCGGAGGACGTGGCGAATGAGAACCAATCGATGCCGGACGCCTTTCGAGTGGGCGGTCCGCACGTAATCGGAGCGGAGCTCGCTCAGCAGCGACGCCCTGAGGAAGCGGACGAAGATCCCCGATGTGTAGATGCCCAGCGTGGCCGCCGGCAGGAGCGTCATCTTGATCGCCTGGACTGGCTGCTCCCAGATCGGGATGAACGACGAGGCTGCCGGTAGGAAACCGAGCCTCACTGAGAAGAAGAGGATGAACAAGATCCCCAGCCAGAAGGTGGGCACGCCCAGCACGAGGGCGGCATAGCCGCTGATGAGCCGGTCAGGCAACGAGCCCGGCCAGCGGGCACTGATGATCGCCAGAGGAATGGACAGGATCAGCCCGATGAAGATGGCCATGAAGCCGAGCTGCATCGTGGCGGGGATCCGGGAGGCGATCAGGCTGACGACCGTCTCGTTGCCACTCTGGATCGAAGTACCGAGGTCGCCGGTGACGGCGCCGCTCAGCCACCGACCGTACTGCACCATCACGGGGTCGTTGAGCCCCAACTCCTCGGTGACGGCGTCGATCTGAGCTTGGGACGCGTTCTCGCCGACGATCAGGCCGACCGGACCGCCGGGCACGGCGTAGATCATCGCCCAGATGCCGACCGAGCCGATCAGCAGAACGGGCAGGAGCTGGAGCAGGCGGCGAGCTACGTAGCCGATCATGCGACACCCGCCTCCATCTCGGTCTCGGCTCCGAACTCGTTGCGGTCTTCGAGCACCCGGGCGAGGGTCCTCCCCAGCGTGTCGAGGCAGAGGATCGTGCAAGTGAGGATCACGCCGGGCAGCACCGCATAGTGCGGAGCATCACGGAGGAACGACTTCCCCGTTCTCAGCATCTCGCCCCAGCTGGGTGTCGGCGGGGGGACACCGAGTCCCAGGAAGGCCAGGGCAGCCTCGAGGAGGATGGCGACCGACGAGAGGATGACGATCTGGACCAGGATCGGGCTCCACGAGTTGGGCAGAACCGTCCGGAACATGCTGTACACGGACGAACCACCGAGGGCTTCCACTGCCGTGACGTACTCACGGTTCTTGAGGGACAGGACTTGGGCCCGGGTGATGCGGGCGAAGCTGGGTATCCCCACCACCCCGACGGCGATGAGCGCGGTGATCTGGCTGCGACCCAGCACCGCGATGAGGGCCATGGCGAAGAGGATCGCCGGCAGCGCCAGCATCACGTCGATGACCCGCATCAGGATGGCGTCACGCCATCCCCCGTAGAACCCGGCGATCAGGCCGATCGGCACTCCGAACGAGGCCGCGATGACCACTGCCCCGGCGGCCGAGAACAGCGACGTACGCGCCCCCTGGATGGTGCGAGCCATGATGTCACGACCCAGCTCGTCGGTGCCGAACCAGTGCTCGCCCGAGGGAGGCTGGAGCCGGTTGGCCACATCCTGGGTCAATGAATCCAGACCCATGAACGGCGCCAAGACCGCGACCACGACCAACACGAAGATGAACACCACGGCGATCCGGGCGCCGGGATATCCGAGGACTCGTTTGACGACTTGCCGGAACGGGCTCTGCGTCTTCTTGGTCGGCTGTCGATCGGTCACGGTCACGGCGGCGGCCATCGCGTCTCCTCAGTCGTCCTGGACCCAGGCGGTGGCCTCGATCTCGATCATCAGATCCGGATGCAACAGCTCGCTCGTTCCGACGAACGCCGAGGCCGGCTTTATGTCGCCGAACACCTCTCCATGGGCCCGGCCGGCCTCCTCCCAGAGGGACATGTCAGTGAGGAACACCCGCGTGCGGACGACATCCTCGATCGATCCGCCGAGCTCCTCGATGGCCTTCTGGATCACTTCGATGCAGTACTTGGCCTGCCCGTACATGTCACCGGGAGCCACGACCACGCCGCCGGGGGCGGAAGCGGATGTGCCGGCGACCTCGATCAAGTTGCCGACCCGGACCGCCCGGGAGTAGCCGACGTGGGACCACACTCTCTCGGAAGGGACAGACTTTCGTTCCATTTCTTCTCCGATCACTCTCTTTCGAGCCAGCGAGACTCCGATCCCGCCGGTCCATAGACCCAATAGACGACCATCGGCCCGTCGGGGCCTGCCGTGGTCAGGTGCCGCAGATGGGGTGGGGTCACGACGACGTTCCCCTCGCGGACGGGGATCTCCTCGTCCTCGATCGTGATACTGCCCGAGCCCCGCAGGATCATGGCGAACTCCTCGGCGCGGTGGGTGTGCTCGGGTACGGAGAAACCCGCCGGCAAAGCCGCGATTCCCCAGGCCATGTCCTCCGACGTTTCCAACTCGGGCGACGCCTGCACGGCGAGAACCCGGCCCTCGAGCAACGGGAACTCCTCGGTTCCTTGGCCCGATTCGAGAACCGCCAGTGCTCCGTCGGCCAGTTCTTGTAGGTCCCGCACCACGTACTTGCTCATCGAATCTTTCCTCTCATTTCGTGACCGTGAACCCGCCGTCCACCCTCACGACCTCCCCGGTGACGAACGAGGCCCGGTCCGAGAGGAGGAACTCGACGACTTCGGCGATCTCGGACGGCTCGGCGAAACGCTCCAGCGCATGCCCTTTCCTCCGCGCCTCCGCGTCGAAGACACCGGCGGCGACCGCCTTTTCGATCATCGGGGTGTTGACGTAGCCGGGAGCGACCGCGTTGACGCGTATCCCATGCGGCGCCCATTCCACCGCCAGGGTCCTGGTGAGAGCACCGATCGCTGCTTTGGCCACCGAGTACGGCAGGCGGCCGGGCCAGCCGAAGTCCATGGCGACCGAAGCGAAGTTGACGATGGCTCCACCGGTACCGGCCGCGACCATGAGACGGGCCGCCGCCTGGGCGGCATAGAAGGATCCGTCGAGGTGGCAGCCCAAGACGTGGTGCCACTCATCGGGGGTCATGTCGAGACTGGGACCGGAATGGTGATTGCCGGCGGCGTTGACGAGACCGACGACGCGGCCGCCCGACGCTACCTCGGTCACCGCATCGGTGATCGACTTGTGGTCGGAAACGTCACACGGGAACGCCCGGGCTCTCTCACCCAACGCCTCGGCCGTGGCCGCGAGGGTGGTGGCGTCGAAGTCGATCAACCCCACGATCGAGTTCTCCCAACGGTCGAGGATCGTCTCTGCCACCGCCCGACCGATGCCGCTGGCGGCGCCCGTGACGACTATGGCTCTCGGCTCCATCAGACCTTCTCCGCCGTGCCGGCGATCTCGACCGGGACCAGAGGACCGGCGAAGTGGCATGCGGCCCGAGTGGGGAGGCCGTCGTGTTCGGTCAGCTCGGGCACGTCCACCTGGCACCGTGGTTGCGCCCGGAAACAGCGGGGATGGAAATGACATCCGCTGGGCGGGTTGGCAGGGCTGGGTATGTCACCCTCCAGGACGATCCTGGTACGCGACGAGCGCAAGCTCGGATCGGGGATCGGCACGGCCGACAGCAGCGATTGGGTGTAGGGATGCGAGGGCTCGCGGTAGATGCTCTTCTTGTCGCCTTCCTCGACGAAACGTCCGAGATACATGACGAGCATCCGGTCGGAGATGTGTCGCACGACCGACAGGTCGTGGGCGATGAACACGTAGGCCAGCCCGAGCTCCTGCTGCAGGTCCTGGAGCAGGTTGACGATCTGAGCCTGGATCGAAACGTCCAGGGCGGCGACCGGCTCATCGAGGATCAGCAACTTCGGCTTCAAGGCGAGGGCGCGGGCGATGCCGATGCGTTGGCGCTGGCCGCCCGAGAACTCCCGGGGGTACCGATTGCGGAGCGACGGGGAGAGCCCCACCAAGCTGAACAGCTCGTCCACGTAGTCGTCGCCCCCGTAGTCGTCGAATAGTCCGTGGATCCGCAGCGGCTCGGCCACGATGTCGCCCACGGTCCGGATCGGGTTCAGAGACGAGTAGGGGTCCTGGAAGATGTACTGCAGATCACGGCGAACCGAGCGGAGTGCTCGGCGTCCCAGCCCCGTGATGTCCCGCCCGTCGAACACCACGGACCCTTCAGTGATGTTCACCAGGCCGGCGATGGCCCGCCCCGTGGTGGTTTTCCCGCATCCGGATTCACCGACCAGCCCGACCGTCTCCCCGGGCAGCACCTGGAAGCTGACCCCGTCGACCGCTTTGATCGTTCCCACCTGTCTGCGCAGGACCCCCGCCTTGATCGGAAAGTGGACCTTCAAGTCGTTGACCTGCAGAAGAGGTGGGGTCTCCATCACGCCGTCTCCGTCGCTCCGTCCATCGTTGCCATCGTCTCGATCCTCAGCTGGGGAACCTCGTCGTGGTAGTGGCATGCCGACCCCCGCCCCGGACCCAGTTCGATCAGGGGTGGCTCCTCGCTCTGGCACTTCTGGCGGTCGTATCCGAGCGGACACCGCGGGTTGAACGGACAACCCGGCGGCAGTTGACCAGGGGTTGGCGGCTGGCCGGCGATGGGCACTAGCCGCTCGAGTTCGGCATCGAGCCGGGGAAGGCTGCTCATCAGCCCCACCGTGTAGGGATGGCGCGGGTCGGCGAAGATCTCCTCGACCGAACCGGTCTCCACGACCCGACCGGCGTACATCACCATCACCCGATCGGCCATCTCGGCGATCACTCCGAGATCATGAGTGATGAGGATCACGGCCGAGCCGGTATCGGCCTGGATCTGCTTGAGGACTTGGAGCACCTGGGCTTGCACCGTCACGTCGAGGGCGGTGGTCGGTTCGTCGGCGATGATGATCTTGGGCCGGGTGGCCACGGTCATGGCGATCACGGCCCGCTGCCGCATCCC
>DATGPZ010000287.1:0-3153 GCA_035304485.1 Acidimicrobiia bacterium
GCGACGTACAAGCGATTCGTCCCGGCCGCAGCGTCCCTCAACGGGTTCTCACGCCACGCCATCGCCCGGATCTTCTGGGCCGCCCGGACGCTCTACACGCCGGAGGAGGAGTTTGACCTTGTCGACGTCGTGCTCGGCAACCAGGACTTCTATCAGGCAATCTTTGAACGTTTGCTGGTTCTTCACCCCCCGGTGGCCAGGGCATGTGCCCGGGTGCTTAGAGACGCGGGCGAAGATGAGCGGCGGCTCACCCTGGTCAGGTTGAACCTCGTGCTCTCGACCATCGTGGTCGAGTCACTTGAAGAAGCTGAGATAGAGGCGCTGGTATCAGAGTTGCACTCGATTGAGCCGGTCCTGTCCCAGTACTCCTCAATCTGACCATGCCCGTTCCTGAGGGTTGGATCTTCTCGACGGCACGGGCCGGAGGGAAGCCGGATGGCTGAGGTCGTCTGGCTACCGGGCGCCCAGGGCCCGGTGAACGACGGGGAGCGCCGGGTCATCGAGTATCTGGCCCTGAAGCTCCCGCAGGACTACCTGCTGTATCCGGGAATCCAGGTGTTGAGGGGAGGGGCGGCCGATGACGTCGACATCCTCCTCGTCACCCCGTACGAACTGGTGGTCATCGAAGTCAAGGACATCGCGGGGCACCTGGCCATCGATCATGGTGCCTGTTACGTGAACGATGAACGTCGGCAACAGCCCTTCAATCTCACCAACGCAAAGGCCCGCCGCATCAAGGCGATGCTCGAGTCCTACCGGCGGGAGATGGGGCGGGTCTGGGTTCGTCCCCTGGTCGTCCTTGCCCGTCGACCGGCCTCGCTGAAGTTGAATCCGCCCACGCTGGCAGAGAGCGTCATGGTGCTGGAGGACGCGGCAGCGCTTCTCGCCGAACCACCGCTCGATCGGGACGGATATCCGAAACGGCCCTTCGCGCAGCTCACCAAGCTGGCGATCGAAGCCCTGAGCCCTGCCCCGCGGGAACGGGACGTTCGCTTCGGCGTCTACCAGGCGGTCAAGAGGCTGGAGCGGTTCCCCGACGAAGAGATCTGGCAGGGAGTCCACGACATCACCGGCGAGGAAGTCGAGATACGCCATATTGGGTTGAATCCGATGACCCGGGAACGGCGGGTCGCTGAGGCCCGGAGGGAGGTCGAGATCTTCGACGGTCTCCGCGGTCATCCACTCATCGAAGGACCCAGGGAGGTTCTGCTCCAGGATGACGGCACCCTGGCTCTCGTCTATCCGGCCCGGAAGGGCGAGGGGCTTGACGAGATGATCGAAGCCGGCGGCGAAATCCCGAAGAAGCGCATCGTCCTCGACATCGTCACGGCTCTGGCCGCCGCCCATGAGCACGGCGTGGTCCACGGGAGGCTCGCCCCGAGATGGGTCGAGGTGTTGCCGGATGTCACACGGATCAGGGGATTCGCGCTCCGTTCTGCCCTGGTCGGTGATGCAGCTACATGGGTCATTGAGAGGGACGAGGAGTTCCTCGCTCCGGAAGCGAAGGAGAGGAGAGCGGTCGATCCGTCATCCGATCTCTATTCGCTGGGTGTGATCATCGAGAAGCTCGAACCCGACGACCCCACGATGAAGGGTCTCGCCGACGTCCTGACGAGGAGGCGTCCCGACCGGATCCCCTCGACCGACTATGTCCGGGAAGCGCTGGCTGAGGCCTTCAGCGAACCGGGGCCCGAGAGTGCCGGAGAGCAGCCGATGCTCGACGAAGACGGACACCTCATCGAGGGTGCGGTGGTGGGGGAGTATGTGGTCGACCGGCTCCTTGGATCGGGAGGCTCCTCCGACGTCTATCTCGCCCGGCACGTCTTCGGAGGCCCGCCCCGCACCGTCAAGGTGTTCGGGAACGGTGAAGACACGCGTCAGATCGGGCACGAGTTCAGCACCCTCCAGGAGATCGACGACCCCCACGTCGTCCGTGTCATCCACTCCGGGGTATCCGGGTACGGGCCCTATCTGGTCAGCGAGTATCTGGAAGGGGAGACACTGGCCCAGCGGATCGATGCATGGAACGGTCGCCCCGACATCTCAGAGGCGTTGCTGGTCGTCCACGACCTTCTGAATGCGCTCGATGCGATCCACAGTCGGCAGATCTACCACCGTGACGTGAAGCCGGAGAATGTGATCATCGTCGAAGGACGCGGTGCGGTGCTGTTCGATTTCGATGTGGCCGCTGCGGACCACTCACAGGTCGACGGTTTCACCTGGGCGTACTGGCCTCCCGGTTTCCCGCCGGGTCATGCGGGTCCTGAACCCGACCTCTTCGCGGTGGGGGTGATCCTCCACGAACTGATGACCGGGGATCATCCGTTCCCGGGTCGGAATCCCCAGGACGGTCACGCCGAGATCGGTGATGTGCCCCCGGCGGTTCGCCGCATCCTCGAGCGCGCCCTGAGCGCGGATCCGGCGAACAGATATGCCACCGCGGCCGAGTTCCGGGAGGCGATAGCTCCGCACGTCGACGCCAACCGGACGGTTGCCCCGTCGGCCAGGGACCGCTACCGCCGCGTGGAGCAGCTGATCGCCGAGGGACGCCTCGAGGAAGCCAGCGAACTTGTTCTTCCCGAATGGAAACGTCTCGTCGCCAGGATCGAGAGGAAGCACAGGGCCCTCTCGAGTACCGGGGAGGTGTTCGCCGGCTTCCAGATGCGATTCGATCGTGAGGTGACCCGCCAGGAGGCCGGCCTCGACAACGTGTTCCGGGAGGCAAATGTCCGTGAGTACCACGTGAGCCATGGTCCGGATCTCATGCTCGATGTCGGAGTCGCGTCGTTCGAGGACGGAACGATGAAGGTATGGGCGGTCAACGCATACGACTCCCCTCGACCTTTTGCCGACCTGGTGGGTCGGATGCGGATAGGGGTCTATCCCAGGGAGGAGGATTACATCATTTCCCGTCTGCGTCTTGCGGTCTGGGAGGGTCCCCGGCCTTCTCGACGGCAGGCGTCGTTGTCAGAGCTCAACGAGGCGGCCGGGCTCGATGTGGTGGAGGTGCTACTGGCTGCCGGTGCGATTGATGTGGGGAAGCGCGGGGAGATCGACGACGCCTGCCCTTCCAGGGAGAGGAACGAAGTGGCGGTGTCGATGCCTGCGGACCGGCGGTTCGATGTCGCGATGAAGTCGTATCTCATCGCCACG
>DATGPZ010000288.1:0-6916 GCA_035304485.1 Acidimicrobiia bacterium
CTCGTAGCTGACACACGCTGCGGCTTGGGCGAAAGCCCGTTCTGGGACGAGACGACAGGCGAGATCGCCTGGCTCGACATCGAAGCCGGCACGATGTTGCGACATCGGGACGGCGGCGAGATCTCGAAGGTCGAACTGGCTCCCGAAGTCACCTTCGCGGCGATGGCGGACGATGGAGGCATCGTCTTCGCTGATCCCCGCGGGGTCCATCACCAGACCGCTACGGGAGATCTACATTCCCTCGCACCTTCGTGGCTGGATCCTGCTTCGGCACGAACGAACGACGGAGCCGTCGACGCGCAGGGTCGAATCTGGGTCGGGTCGACCACACGCGCCCGAACTAGAGGAACCGGCGAAATAGGAGTGGTTCTGGAGGGCGATTGGCAACCTCGCTTCCACGATCTCACACTTCCCAACGGCATCGGTTGGTCACCCGCCGACGACAGGATCTACTACGTGGACACGCTCTCCGGCACGTTGTGGAGAGCTCCGTTCGATTCCACCGACGGCAGTACGGGGCAACCTCAGCCGTTCTTCACTCTCGGTCGCGATCGAGGGCTGCTCGATGGGCTTTGCGTCGATGAGACAGGCGCAATCTGGGTGGCCATCTGGGGCGGCGGGGTGGTCATCCGGATCGACGAATTCGGAGACGTCACCACCACCGTGGAGGTGGGCGCCTCGGCAGTGACGAGCTGTGCTTTCGCAGGCACCTCGCTCTTCATCACCACCGCCGACCCTGAGGGGCTGGATCGTGTCGGAGTGGGAGGCCTCTACTCGGTGGAGGTCGGCGTGGGCGGAGTTCCCATCGCCATGGCGAGCACTCGGAGCCAGACGCCGGAGAACGAACCGTGATCCAAGAGGGAGTCGTGAGATGAGAATCGGGGTGATGGTGCCACAGGGATGGCTCGGCGAGTATCCCGGATGGGATCCCGTCCGCGCGTGGGAACGAACTCTCGCGGTCGCCCGTCAGGCGGAGCGACTCGGATTCGAGTCGGTATGGGTGGTCGACCATCTCCATACAGCACCTGACGTACGAGACGAGATCACCTTCGAGTCCTTCACTTCTCTGTCAGCGATCGCTGCCTCCACCAACCGGGTGCGGCTCGGACACGCCGTCCTGTCGACCGGTTGGCGCAACCCTGCTCTCGTCTCGAAGATGATCAGCACTCTCGATGTCATCTCGGGTGGCCGGGCAATCCTCGGTCTGGGGGCTGGCTGGAAGAGAGACGAGTGGGAGGCATACGGCTTCGGATTCCCGTCGACGAGACAACGGCTCGACCTACTAAGAGACCATCTGCGAGTTGTCAGCGCGATGCTGGGTCCTGGGCGTGCGAGCGTGGAGACGCCGTCCACCACCGTGACCGACGCGGTCAACGAACCGACCGGAGCCACGGACCGGCGGATTCCAATCATGGTGGGGGGAAACGGCCCGGAGGTCACGTGGCGCCTCGCCGCTCGGTATGCCGACGAGTTGAACTTCGACGGGTTGAAGCCCGACGAGGTCCGACGGGCGCTACCGGTGGTCGCGTCCAGATGCGACGAGATAGGGAGGGATCCGAATTCCCTCTCGCTCTCCGCTCACATCTTCTCGGCGGATATCGCCGAACCCGGGCCACGGCGACAGAGCCTTCTCGCCGACTACGCCGAAGCGGGCATGATTCGGGTGATGATGAGGGTCGCCGCCTCGGCCACCGACGACGACGCCCTGGAGCTCCTGGCACGAGACGCGGTGGCCGCCGGCTGCGAACTGGACGCTCAGTCCGTCGTCAGATGAAAGAATCCACCAGGGTGACCCTTCCCCAGCGTTCTGGGTTGTGCACGTCATCGTTCCCCTGCACGGACCACGTCCAAGTCGACGGCGACCGACCAGATCGTGCGGGGTTGGCCCGCATACCCTGGACACGAAGGTCCATGCCCGACGCCACCGTTGCGGCATCGAATCCCAGAAGAGGACCGAGCGAAGCCCATGGCAACGCCAACCTCGCCGTCCAGCCGGGATCGCCACCGAGGTCACTCCAGGCAACGCGCTGCTCGAGGCCCTCCAGAGCGAAATCGAGGTCACCGACCCGTCCCATCACCTCACCTCTGCGCGGCAGGTAGTAGAGGAAGTTGGGAAGGCGGAACAAGCGATCAATGGCCTGCATATCCGAACTCCGTACCAGCGGCTCGACCCACCACCAGGCCACCTGATAGGAAACGCCTATCGAGTTGAGCCCGATCTCGTAGTAACCGCGAGGGCCGCCGACGAATAGCTCAGCCGTAGTGTCGTATCGGTAGACATGGGTACCGGGCTCTGTCGCCGTGGCTTCACGGTGGGCGTCGACGAACTCGAAGATCGCATACAGGTGTTCGGCGTCCCAGGCAACCGCAAACCGCGATCTCTCGTTCACGGGCTTCCCCGAGCGGATGTCTACGAACGGCTGCAACCAGTGCCATCCATCGCCCTCCGACTTCGGTGGACAGAAGCAGCGTGGGACGGGGGGCAGAGGACCGACCGGGACGTCTTCACGTCGCACCCACCTGGGAAAGCGCCCGTTGGGCCGTGGCCCCGCCTCGAGCGCTCCCATGGTCAGAAGACGATCAGGCCACGCGCTTGTTCGCCGGCTGCGAGGGCGCGGAAGGCCTCGTCGGCCTCATCCAGGGCGTATCGCTTGGTCACCAAGTCCTCCACCTTGAGCAGACCAGCCATCGCCAGTTCGACCATCCGAGGGAACTCGACCATCGGGTTGCCCGTGCCGTATCGGGATCCGAGTATGCGCCGCTCGCCGACCATCAACAGCCGGGGATTGACCGCGAAAGTCTCACCCGTCCCGGGAAGACCGATCACGACTTCGACCCCTCGCTTGGCCAGGATCTCGAGGCCCTGCTCCATCGCTCGGGTGTTGCCCACGGCCACGAAGCTGGCATCGACGCCTTCACCGGTGATCTTCTTGATGGCTTCCATCACGTCTTGGGTCGACGAGTTTATGGTGTGGGTGGCTCCGAAATGCCGGGCGAGCTCCAGCTTCGAGTCCACGATGTCGATGCCGATGATCGGATAGGCACCTGTGACCGCCGCCCCTTGGATGGCGTTGAGCCCGACGCCACCACAGCCAATCACGGCGACACTCTGACCTGCCCTGACTTCTGCCGTGTTCACAACCGCGCCAAACCCGGTAGTGACAGAACATCCGATGAGGGCCGCGAGGTCGAGCGGAAAATCCTTTCGCACCTCGACTGCCGCTGCCTCGGGCACGACGATGTACGGACCGTAGGTGGCTGGACCGTAGTGATAGATCGGTTCGCCGTTGCGGTGGAATCGGGTTCCGCCTCCATAGGCCTGACCCGCTCCGGGTCCGTTGAGGCACAGTCCGGGTAGCCCGAGTGAGCAGTACTTGCAGGCGCCGCAATCCGGCGCCCACGAAATGATGACGTGGTCGCCGGGCTGGAGACGGGTGCATCCTTCGCCGACCGCTTCGACCACCCCCGAGCCCTCGTCACCGAGAACGATGGGCATCGGTATCCCCGTATGGGAGCCGTCGTAGGCATGCAGGCAGCTGTGACAGACGCCGCTGGCGGTCATCTTCACTCTGACCTCTCCCGGTCCCGGGTCATCGACTTCGATGTCGAGCATCTGCATCGGCTCGCCGGGGCGGATCAATACGGGGGCTGTTGTCTGCATCTCTGTTCCTTCTCTTGGTTGGATCGTTCGGAATGAAAACCCAGGGCTGGGATCAAGCGATCAGGCTGACCGCCCGGGCGGCTTTGATCAGGTCAGCTGTGTATGCCTCGGACGGATTACTCAGAACCTCGGTCATCGGCCCCGCTTCGACGATTCGGCCGTCTTTCATGACGATCACTTGCTCGCACACTCGGCTGATGACAGCGAGATCGTGCGACACCATCACCAGCGTCAAGCCGAGTTCCGCCCGAATGTCCATGAGCAGATTGAGGACTTGGGCTTGGACCGAAACATCGAGAGCACTGGTGGGTTCGTCGGCGTAGAGGACCTCGGGCCCGACCGAGAGAGCGCGGGCTACGCCGACCCGCTGCAGCTGACCCCCGGAGAGCTGATGCGGATACCGCGGTAGGACCTCGCCGCTCAGGCCCACCTGAGCGAGCCACCCGGTCATCTCGTCTTCACCGGGTTTCCGCCGTTCGATGGCAAGGACCGGCTGCATGAGCGACTTGCGGATCGTCATGCGCGGATCGAGGGATCGCCTCGGACTCTGGAAGACGATCTGGTTCCGGCGCCGCAACTCGCGTGGCTCTCGTTCGAGCCAGTCACCCAGCGACCGACCGTCGAACTGGACGGTCCCCTCCTGGTGCACCAGAAGGCCACACAGAATCCGAATCAGCGTGGACTTGCCGGATCCCGACTCACCCACGATTCCAACCGAGGCGCCCCGTTCGATCGCGAGATCGATGTCATGCACGGTCCAGACGTCGGCGCCCCGAACACTGGGATAACGGAAGTTCAGTCCTCGTGCTTCAACGAGCGACATCCAACTCTCCCTTCTCCCCTCCGACCGAGGCAGTCGGATTCCAGCACTTGAAGAAGTGATCCGCCTCGTCATGGCTCACGACAGGATCCGCCGAACAGGCCTCCACCTCCCAGGCGCAGCGACCCCGGAACCGACATCCTGCGGGGAATGCGCCCAGCGCTGGGACCGAGCCGGGGATGACCTCCAGACGTCGATTCACCACCTCGGCGAGCTGAGAATCCTCGGCGATGCCTGGATTCGCCGAAACCAGTGCTTGGGTATACCGATGTCTCGGACGTGCGATGACACGGGCGGTGGGACCGTATTCGACGAGCTGACCTCCATAGACGACGGCAACCGTGTCGCTGATGGCCTGGATCACCCCGAGGTCGTGACTGACGAATATCAGTGCCATTTGCCGCGCCTCGCTGAGTTCGCGCAGCAAGTCGAGAATCCCGTTCTGGACGGTGACATCTAGAGCTGTAGTCGGCTCATCTGCGATCAGCAGCTTCGGGTCGCAGGCAATTGCCATCGCAATGAGCACCCGTTGCTGCTGACCACCGGAGAGCTGATGCGGGTAGCGCCGAAGCAGACCGGCAGCGTCAGGAAGGTGCACCTGCGTGAGCAGTTCCACCACCCGATCACGCACCTTGGCGGCCGGTAGATCCATGTGCAGTCGTATCGCCTCGGCGACCTGCCGGCCGATGCGCATCATCGGATTCAAAGCCTTGGCAGGATCCTGGAAGACCACGCCGATGTCCCGGCCCCGGATCTCGGCCATGCGGCGGTCCGACAGGCCGACGAGTTCTCTGTCCTGAAACCGAATGGAACCTGAAACCGTGGCGTCGTCGGGGAGCAAACCGACGATGCTCATAGCGGTCATGGTCTTGCCCGATCCCGACTCCCCCACTATTCCGAGCCGGGTCCCGCTCGCAACCGACAGGTTCTCGATGTCGACGATCGTGTGCGGGCCGATAGTCACTCGTAGGTCGGAGATGTTGAGCATCACAGCAACCCCGCGTTCCGTGTCGCTTGTTGGGGATCGAGCAACGTGCGCAGACCGTCGCCCAGGAGATTGAATCCCAAGACCGTCAACACGATGGCGACGCCTGGAAAGAACATCAACGCGGGTGCCGCTTCGAGAAGTGGCTGTGATTCCTGGAGAAGGCGGCCCCACGACGCGGTCGGCGGCTGCGCACCCACTCCTAGGAAAGCAAGCGCCGCCTCGATGAGGATGGCGGCAGCGAACATGACCGATCCCAGGACGATCAACAGAGGCCCGATGTTCGGGGTCACGTGGTGGAGAAGGACGTACCACCTGCTTCGCCCGTAGGCATACGCCGCTTCGACGAAGTCGAGGGCCAGGATCTGGCGGGCCGGCCCGATGGTCACCCGGGCGACAGTAGGAATGAACCAGACGATGATCGCCACGATCGCCGCCCGGTTCCCCGGACCGGTCGATGTGGCTAGCACCAGGGCTATGAGGATCCCCGGCAAGGCGACGCCCGCATCGACGAGCCGCGACAGCAGGTTGCGCCACCGAGGCCCGGCACCAGCTGTGAGTAGGCCCAACAACGCTCCGATCACGAGAGCTACCGAGGTCGAGAGCAGGCTGACGAAGAGGGAGTTGCGGGCTCCAACCATCAACTGGCTGACGACATCGCGCCCGAACTTGTCGGTGCCGAACAGATAGCCGTCGCTTCCGGGCGGAAGCAGACGATCGGCAACGACCATCGCCGTAGGGTCGTGCGGCGTCCAGACGAACGACACGAGTGCGATGAGAATGAACGCACCTACCAGAACGGCACCGAGAATCAGCGGAAGTGGAAGCTTGCCAACACGGAAGCCATGCATCCTTCCGAGCGAGCTGCGGCCGCCAGCGGGCGAAGTGGTGGGCTCGATCGTCTCGTACCCGTCGAGGTGAGTGGTTTCAGACAATCGCCTTACCTCCCTGGCTGTCGCGGATCCTCGGATCGATGAGCACGTAGGCGATATCGAGGAGGAAATTCATCACCAGGATCATCAGGAGAATGACGAGGATGAGAGACTGAACGACGATCACTTCTCGCCCGAGCACCGAAGTGACGAGGAGCCGCCCGATGCCCGGGATCACGAATACGTTCTCGATTACGACCGTCCCGGCGAGCAACGACCCCAACTGCAGGGTGCCGACCGTCACGAGGGAAACCGAAGCGTTTCGAACCCCATGGACGAGGGCCGCCCCCCGGCGAGTCCTCCCCTTGGCACGAGCGGTCCGGATGAAGTCTTCGCCCATCACGTCCAACATCGCCGACCGCACGTAGCGGGTGAGCACTGACGTGATGCCCAGTGAGAGCGCCACGATCGGCATCGCAAGCTGGCGTAGTGAGGCGCCCAGATCCTCGAAAGGAGAGGTGAACCCTCCCGTCGGCAGCCAGCCGAGCCGTATGCCGAAGATCACGACCAGCATGAGG
>DATGPZ010000289.1:0-3242 GCA_035304485.1 Acidimicrobiia bacterium
GCCCTGGCCGGTCCCTCCGTAGCGTTCGGCGTCGGTGTTGAGGATTTCATCCCACCGGCCCGGCGCGGGCACTCCCACCCGGTAGCCGTGACGGGGTTCGGGCGTGAAGTTGCAAGCGACCAGGACGGTGTCGCCGCCCGAGGACTTGCGGAGGAAGGTGAGGACGCTGTGGACACTGTCGTTGGCGTCGACCCAGTCGAATCCGGCCGGGTCACAGTCGAATTCGTGGAGAGCGGGCTCTTGCCGGTAGAGGCGGTTCAGGTCGGCGACGAGGTTCTGGAGTCCGCCGTGGGTATGGAAGTCGATCAGGTTCCACTCGAGTCCGCTGTCGTGGTTCCACTCGCTCCACTGGCCGAACTCACCGCCCATGAACAACAACTTCTTGCCGGGCTGGGTGAACATGTAGGCGTAGAGGACGCGGAGGTTGGCGAACTGCTGCCATTGGTCCCCCGGCATCTTGCGGATCATCGATCCTTTTCCGTGCACGACCTCGTCGTGAGAGAGCGGGAGCATGAAGTTCTCGGTGAAGGCGTACACCATCCGAAACGTGAGTTCGTTGTGGTGGTAGGCCCGGAACATCGGGTCCCGGCTGAAGTACTGGAGGGTGTCGTGCATCCACCCCATGTCCCACTTCATGCCGAATCCCAAACCTCCAAGATAGAGAGGCCGGGAGACCATCGGCCAGGCCGTCGACTCTTCGGCGATCGTCTGGACGTCCGGGTACTCGCGGTAGACGGTCTCGTTGAGCCGGCGGAGGAAGTCCAACGCCTCCAGGTTTTCCCGTCCCCCGTGGCGGTTGGGGATCCACTCGCCTTCCTTGCGCGAGTAGTCCAGGTAGAGCATGGACGCCACCGCGTCGACCCTGAGCCCATCGACGTGATAGCGGTCTAGCCAGAACAGTGCGCTGGAGATCAGGAACGCGGGCACCTCGGCACGCCCGTAGTTGAAGATGAGCGACTGCCAGTCCGGATGGAACCCCTGACGGGGGTCGGCGTGTTCGAACAGGTGCGTTCCGTCGAAGTAGCCGAGTCCGTGCTCGTCGGTCGGGAAGTGCGACGGGACCCAGTCGAGGATCACCCCGATACCCGCTTGATGGAGGCGGTCGATCAGGAACATGAAATCCTGCGGTGTTCCATAGCGGCTGGTGGGAGCGAAATAGCCGGTGGTCTGATATCCCCACGACCCGTAGAACGGGTGCTCCATCACCGGTAGGAACTCGACGTGGGTGAACCCCATCTCGGTGACGTAATCGACGAGGAGGGGCGCGAGTTCCCGGTAGGTCAAGAATCGCTCGGGCTGGTCGGGGTGGCGTCGCCATGATCCGAGGTGGACCTCATAGACCGAGATCGGGTCGGTGAGGCGCATCCTCTCGCCCCTTTGCCGCATCCACTCGTCGTCTTCCCACTGATATGAGATGTCCCAGATCTTCGAAGCGGTGTGAGGCGGGGTCTCGTGGTGGAACCCGAACGGGTCGGCCTTGTCGACCTGATAGGAGCCGTTCCGGATCCGGTACTTGTACGAGTGGGTCGGCCGGGCGTCGGGTACGAAGGTGGCCCAGACGCCGGACTGGCCAACCGGTCGCATCGGGTGGGCTTGCGGGTCCCAGCCGTTCCAGTCCCCGATCACCGAGACCGCGTCGGCGTTGGGCGCCCAGACCGCGAAGTAGACGCCTTCACGTTCCGGATCGAACTGCGCGCCCATCTTCTCGTAGAGGCGGAAGTGGGATCCCTCGTTCCACAGATAGAGGTCGTGATCGGTGAGGAGCGTGCCCGATCCAGCGGTGGTGGGATCCATGGTCCGATGCTATGCGGATCCGATTCCCTTACCCGGCTCCAACCGGCGTCGAAGGTCCTCAGGCGGGTCCGACGCCCTCGGTGATATCCGCCACGCTCTTGAGGAATTCAGCCGTCGAAGACGGCGTCAGCTCCCAATCGATGCGGATCGTTCGCGGCACGGCTGACAGGATCTCACGATCGAGCTGAGCCGCCTCGGTATACACCAGCACGTCGTGATCGAGGTGCTCCTCGCGTTCGAGGCGATCGGTGCCGTGTTTGGTTGTCACCTCACCTCCGAAGACCTGAATGACCGTCGCCGCCACCCGCTCGGCGCCCCGCTGACTCCGGGTCCACACCAGGACGCGGTCGGAGGGATCGAGGGCCGCCAGGTCCCGTCGAGTGGCTGTCGGCAATCGGAAGTCGACGGCTACGACCTTGGAGATGTCCACCCGGCCGAGGAGGTCGCCGAGATGGAAAACCGGGACTGCGATGCCGTCGTACTCTGCCGCCGGGAGGGTTGAGTCCGCCAGCGATATCGGCGTGAGAGTCACCCCGGTGGCGTTCGTGATCGTCTCGGCCATGGCGGCCAGATCCACCGGGTTGCACTCGACGAAGAGGAGCTTCGGTTCGGAGAACACTTCTGCGAGCTTTCGGTCGATCGCCTGACGCACTGCTTCCAACGACATCCCGCTCCGGCGGAGCTCGGTGAGCACCGACTCCAACGCGTGGTGCTGGGCGACTTCGGTCTCCAAGGCCGGGGCGGGGATCGAAGTGACGAACACGCCTCGACGGGGGACGGTCCGTACGACACCGTTGGCCGCCAGCCGGTGGAGGGCCCGGTCGACGGTCGACGGGTTCGACCCCAGCTCGGACGCCAACCGACGAACCGAAGGGAGTCGATCGCCGATCCGGAACCGACCGGATCGAATCGACTCGACCAGACCCGTCACGACGTCGTCCACACTCGGCGGGCGCACCATATCCGACCGTGCCTCCCATGACCGGTTCGCCGGTCCGGACCGCTGGGTTCAGCGATTCATCCGCAGTAGCTCGTGTAGACCTTACTCAATCTCAGGCAGTTCTGCCTTGGGAGACGTGTCCGTCGTTCCCTTTGGCCCGGACGATTCGTGCCACGGGATCGCCAAGCGCTGGGCGAGCGCCACTACCCCGAAGAAGGCGACGCCCAACAATGCGAGGAGAAACATGACTGCGAAGACGCCGTCGGTGTTGACCGCCCGGTTCTCCAGGAGCAGCAGATACCCCAATCCACCCCGGGCGCCTACCCACTCCCCGAACACGGCGCCGATGACGCTGAGGGTGGCGGCAACCTTGAGGCCGGTGAAGATGTAGGGAAGGGCGGGCGGGATCTGCACCTCCCGCAAGATGCGGGCTCGCGAGGCACCGAAGGACCGCATCAGATCCACCATCTCCTGGTCGAATGCCCGCAGTCCGTCGGCGGTCGCCACC
>DATGPZ010000290.1:0-4578 GCA_035304485.1 Acidimicrobiia bacterium
TCCGAAGTACTCGACCACCCGTATCGCTATCCGGGAGCTATCGAGCGCACCGTCTACCTCGATGCCGACTGCACGATCGTCCACGAACTTCATCACACCATCGGTCGTGCCCGCGTTGACGCCGAGCACCCGGGCCTCGTACTCCAGCGCCTCCACTGTCAGGGCGGACGGGGTCCCCGGCTCGACTTCGGACACCGTTGCCACACGCCATTGTGAGCCGTCCCGTAAACCGTGGAGCTGGGACGAAGCGTTGAAGCCGACGACCTCGTAGCAACGCTCGAGATCCACACGAGACGGCTCCACCAGGCGAGCCGGTCGCCCCGAGCCGATGGTGAGCACATAGTCGTAGGCAGTCAGATTCGGACTGTCCGTGAGCGCTGATTCCAGCAGGATCGTCTTCCCGGTCATGTTCATGCCCTCTCTCCTGCGTATGCACGCCACGCAGCGAGCGCGCCGTCCTCCGAAGTGGCGAGACCTTCGCCCTTGATATCCGACACCGCGATCTGACCGAATCCGCGATTCACCAGGCCGCCCAGCGGGACCCATCCGGCCTCGAGGTCCCGCAGCACCAGCCACAGGAGCCCCATTGCAGCTCCCGGCTCAGGACCAAGTCGCTTCTGGTCGATCTCCAGCTCGATCGGGTTCCAAACGACGCCATGGGCCTCCACCGAGTTGAACAGGAGGCCGTCGCCAACGCCCCCGGTCCAGCGATCGATGGCGTTGTGGGTGACGACGTCCACCTGAACGCCGTTCTCAGTGAAACCGCTCACCGCGTCGTCTTCTCCGGCTGCAAGCGCCCTATGGATCAGTCCCTCCCATTTCTCGGCGCTGAGCTCGGACTCCGAAACGCAATCGTGCACCCGTACCGCCCCGGCGCCGGGCGGATGGTCTTCATCCCGTGCGGGAGTCCCGAAGAGGTGGGTAACGAGCGGAAGTTCGATCTGATCCTTCCGGTCAGATGCTGACCGGTCCGGACCGAGTCCGACCGTCCGGACGATGAACTCGGCCCGCGACCGAAGCGCACCCTTCAGCGAGGAACCGGGAATAACGAAGCGGATCTTGCCGTCGACGGTGGGCCAAACGATGGGCATCTGGTCGAAGACGCCGCTGTCACCGTTCCGCACCATGATCGGTTGGAGCTGGTGCCAGATGATGCGGAATTTGGCCCGCTCGGACCCGACGGTAGTGACCGCAGGCGGGGTCCAGTCGGTGGCTGCGGGCAGCTCCCCTGGTCCGGCATGTCCCACCAAATCCACGACCCTCGACTCCACGACACGCCCTGCCGTGCGACCCCAGCCCGTAGTCTTGCCGCGGCCAAGCACCAGGTGGCCTGCTTCGATGAGAGCCACGAGCCTCGCGAGCCTCTCTTCCTGTTCGCTGTCGTCCGACGCGGCGTCGAGTGTGGCGGTGAACCGGATCGTCGAACCTGGCGGCAGCGCCTCAAACGAGAACAATGCCGACTCCAGAGCGGCGCCGGTGACCCGGTCGATAGCGGTCCTTCGGAAGACAACCGTCTCCTGACGGGCCACCATCCCGTCGCTGACTGCCAGCGGTGAAGCCTGTTCCATGGTGCCGAACAGACGGTCGGCGTCCTCTGCTGGAAGAAGCGCCCTGAGTGCTCCGGCGATCGAGGTTCCGGGCACCACGAGCCTGCCGCTGCCGTCACGTACGAAAGCCACCTCGGCGTCGGCCCCCCGCCCGGTTCCGCCGATCCCCATAGGGGAGAGAAGGTCGAGCTCGAACTCGAGGGTGATACGGCGGGTTGGCCTCATTCCGCCCCTCCTTTCGTCGTCCGGATCGCGGCCACGGCGACATAAGCGATGCACCGCCGTCGGGCGTCTTCCGGTGCTACATCCCACAACGGGTCGAAGATCTCATTTCCGATGGCGCCCCGCAGTCGTTTCACCACCCGACCCCCATCGGCCACGACCCTTTCCAGTTCTGGAAGGGTCTTCGACCAGATCTCGTTCCGCTTCCGGTTACCGCTCACTTCATCGATCCAATGTCGGAGAGCCTCGGGATCGGCTACCCAGCGCTCGAACGCTCCTCGCAGATCACCGCGCTGGGTGGCGGTGAGCTCGGACTTGCCGAGACCGAGATCCCGGGAGACCTCAGCGGCCACCGCATGCGAGTAGTGGACGACCAGATCGATCAGGATCCCCGCCGTGGGAAGAGATGCGAAGTCGACCCGCTGCGCGGGGTCCGGCTCGACCGGAGACCTGACGGCACTGGCACCGTCGGTGACCCTCAACTCGGTGAACCGCGTCCACCACGGGTCGACCTCGACCTCACCGAAACCTTCGGCGATCCGCTCCCCCAGACCCCGGATCTCGATGGGTCCATGGTGATCTTCCGGCAGAAGGAACGGGACCACTGACCCTGCCGCAACGCAGACTGCGCTGGAACGGGGCTGACGATTCGCCGACCACCCATCGCGTCGGGTCTGCCGGACAATCGCGCCGTCACGCAGCACCCGGGTTCCGGGAATGACCCGCTGGATGGCCGCTTCTATTCCATCGATCGTCGGCGCCGGCATGAGGTTGTCGTCGTAGAAGATCGCGTCGGACACGAATACGAGGACGTGCTCGCGGCCGGCCTCCATGGCGGCGTCCCGCTCGGGAACCGGCTCTACCGCAACGCGAATCGAGCCGAAGTCGTCCTTCTTGGAGGCGCCGACCTCGATGTCGAACGCTTGGGGCAACTCGAGGTCTGTATCACCCACCAGCTCGCTGACAAGAACCGACCCCGCGGGAATCGCGCTGTTGACGTATACGCCACCGACGTCAGCCGTGGGCCGCTGCCTGACGTCGTCGATGGTGGCGTGCGATGTGTACGCGAGGCTGTCGGAGAGGATCTCGACCTCTCCCGGGTTCACCGCGCGAACCGCTGTCGAGTTCTTGATCCCCTTGAACCCGCGCTGCGGGCTCGTCCAGATACTTCCACCCGAAGATCGCTTCGGGCGTGTCCAGTACAGAGGCACCGGAGCGGACCTGTCGCCGCTGGAGCCCATCGGGCGGGCATCGCGGACGATGATCCGGCCCTGCTGGACGGCAGTCAGATGTGCGGCCCATCCTCCCCGGAGTCGAGCGATGATCGGGCCGAGGAGAGCCGATCCCGGGATGAAAGGCAGCCCGGTGCGGATGTTGGAACGAACAGAGTCGACGACGAGAACGGGTGTTTCGAGCTGGAGAACGAGCCGGAACCGCGTGCCCTTCACGGTCGGAACATCGTCGGACGTCGTATCGAATTCGACCTCCACCCGGCAGTCACCCAGGCCCCGACGACGGCTACCGCCGATCGACGAAACGTGAGCAACCGAAGCTTCGAGCAGATGCTGCGCACGCTGATGGTCGTCCGAAGCACGGTCCGCACACGCCAGGCTGAACTCCCCGGTCAGCGCAGTCCCCGGTCGCCCGACCTCAGTGAGGAAGAGCTTGTCCGTTTCGGCCGCCATCGTCTCGCTGTCGATAGCGATTCCTACACGACTCGCGGTGAGGTGCGGCAACACCCTGGAGTTCTTCTTCGCCCAGTTCCGCACCGGCTCGGCGAACCTAAGCGGACGCAACCTGAGACATGCCGGGCGGGCGGGTGAGCCGAAGAGATGAAGCAGCGCACTCTCCCAGACCTTCTGATGGTCCGCTCCGGCGACCAGCCTTTCGGCAGTGTCGCGGAGGATGCCCACCATCGTCTTGGCCGGGACGTAGGGGAAGCCGTCGTGGTCGCGTCGGAGACCACGGTCGGCGGCTCCCGGCATCGACGAGCCGGACCCGATGTGCCAATCGGACTCGAAATGGACCGTGATCGTGCCCTTCACTGTCGGCCTCCCTTCCGGGCCACCCCCAACTCGATCAGGTCGAGCGCCTTGAGGAACATCGGCCCGTAGTTCCTGAAGGGGTCATCTCCATCGAGGACGGACCGCACCTCTTTACTGGCCAGGACCCGGGCCTTCCAGAACTCAGATGTGTCTGCCGTGTAGAGACCTGCCCGCAACTTGGCGCGCTCCGAGCCGGACAGTCCGGCCATCTTCCCGGTGAAGGCGGCCAGGTCGTTCCATGTCACGCATCCTTCCGGAGCATCAGCTCCGAGAGCGACCGGTGCGGGCATCCCTCGATCCAGTGTCCGCTCCTTCGAGGCAAGGTCGGGCGGCGAGGTGTCATAGACCATGTGCCAGTCGATCACCGCTCTGCCCTGTCCATGGGCCTTGGCCCGGGAGGCGAGCTCCTCGGCGAGCCGGTAGCCAGCGTGAAACGGGAAATGGGGTTTGGTGAGGGCCACGCCCGCCGACATGGTGACGCCCCTGTTGTAGTGGGAGGCGGCACAGGCTTCGGTGAACTTCTCGCAGAGGGTGCGGGCGAACTGAATCGCCACCCGACCTTCGATGATCATGTTGACGTCGTCGCCGCCGACGAGCACCGGAAGCATGGCCACCTGGTCGGTGCCGGCCTCATCGACCACGGCATCTGCCGTCTCGGCGAGAACCTGCCTGGTGATGTCCTCCAGCTCCCTCGACCAGGCTGCGTAGTGCTCGAAGATGTCCTCGACCCCGGCCCTCCCGATTTCGGGCCGCTGAAGGTGTGC